>DATHPX010000025.1:0-14762 GCA_035483335.1 Caulobacteraceae bacterium
CCGCCGACTAAGTACGATCAGCGCATGGCGCATGGATCGCTCTCCTCCTACCGGTTCGACTTAAACCTCCGCGCCCGGGAGCGGTCAAGCGCCAAGGAACAGGGAGGGCGCCCGAAGGACCCCGTCCGGGTCCGGCGCCAGGCGCGGCCAGTCGGGGGTCTGGTTGCGAAACCATGTCAGCTGCCGCTTGGCGTAGCGGCGCGTGTCCGTCTGGGCGCTGGCGAGCGCCTCCTCCAGCGAGGTCTCGCCTCTGAGGTGAGCGGCCAGCGGCGCCACGCCCAGCGCCTTGAGCAGGGGGCTCCTGGCGGGAAGGTCGCGTTCGATAAGGCGACGGACCTCGTCCAGGGCTCCGTCACGGACCATGGCCGCCAGGCGGAGATCGCAACGGCGGTAGAGTTCGGCGCGCGGGAGATCGACCACCACCGCGCGCCAGTCGCCGGGCGCGATCGGCGAGGGAGAGTGGGCGCGCCAGTCGCTAAGCGAGCGGCCGGTAGCGAGCCAGACCTCCATCGCGCGGGTCAGCCGAAGTGCGTCGCCTCGCTCGATCCGGCGGGCGGTCTCGGCGTCGAAAGCCGCCAGTTCGGCGCGGAATCCCGGCTCCCCAAGCTCCGTCAGGCGCGTCGCGGCCGCCTCTCTCACAGCGGGAGGTATCGGCGGGATGTCGGCCAGGCCCTCGGTGAGGGCGCGCAGGTATAGCCCTGTCCCGCCGACCACCACCGCCGGGCGGGCGCGCGAGGCGATCTCTGCGAGACACCGGCGCGCCTCGGTCAGCCAGCGGCCCACCGACCAGGCCTCGCGCGCATCGGCGACGCCGTAGAGATGATGGGGACGGGCCGCCGTCGACTCCGGTCCGGGGCGCGCGGTCAGGATCTCCAGGTCCGCATAGACCTGCATGGAATCTGCGTTGACGATTTCCCCGTCGATCGCGGTCGCCAGGTCGAGAGCCAGGCGTGATTTCCCAGAGGCCGTGGGGCCGGCGACCAGCCAGGCGCGCGGCGGAGCCTCACGCTTCATGAGCGTGCGATGGCGCCGAACAGCGCAAGGATTTGCCCCCGAAGCAGTCGTCTGTCCAAACTTGGCGCACGATTTTGACCCTCGGCCTTGCAAAGCTTCAAGAAGCAGGCGCCTTAGCCCCATGAGCCGCGTTCAAGCGGCCGGAAGGGGTTGTGATGCCACACATATCGGCCATGCCGGCCGAGGCCGAAAGTTTGCTCGAGGAGGTGAAGGTCCTCGGGTTCGACAAGCTTGTCTATTCGGTCGACGCTCTCGATGGCGACATCGATCCGCCACTTGAGGCCTCTTGCTGGGGGGTGTCGACGGACTTCTGGCGTCGGTATCTCGACGGCATCCGTGGAGACGCCCTGCGCCGGATGGTCGCCCGCGGCGAGATCGTCGTGGGGACGGTCCCGGTCTGTTTCGAGAATGACGGCGCCTCGCTCTCGATCGCGCGCGACCGCCGGCTCTCCGCGCATGACGCCAGTCATCTGCGTTGGTGCCTTTCACTGGGCCATCGCACAGGCGTCAGCTTTCGCATCAGAGTGGGGCAGGGGCGGCACGCGTCCCTCAACTTCTTCAGCGCCCGCCGGTTCGACCAGGCCGATCTCGCCCAGGCGACGCGCGGTCTCTTCCTGATCGGCCATCAGGTCCACGCCATTCTCGAGCCGAAACTCTCCAAGTCGCCCGATGGGCTGCTTTCGACGCGCGAGGCCGAGTGCCTGCAGTGGATCGCTTTCGGCAAGAGCAATCGCGAAATCGCTCAACTGCTGGGCCTGTCGGTGGACACCGTCAAAGAATACGTCCGCAGCCTCTTCCGCAAGCTGCAGGTGAGCGATCGCGCCCAAGCCGTCTCGAGAGGTCATTCGCTGGCCTATCTCGGCTGAGCCCCCCCAACCGGGGGGATGGCGCGTCACTGAAGCTTCATGAACCAATCGGCCTAACGCCCGCGACGTCGGGCGATCGGGAATCCTAGCTGCTTCGAGCGCCCGTAAGGCCTCGTGGCGGCTGGGAAAACCCTTGGGTTGCGCATTGCGGACGGGCTCGTCCGCCTATCGGGGGATATTCATGCTATTTCAGAGCTCGCGCGCCGTGTGGCTGCGCTCCGCCGCTGGTCTTGCCATCTCGCTCGCCGCCAGCGCGGCGGTCGCGCAGTCGGCTCCCGCCACGACCGGTTCGACGGGTTCCGCAACCAGCGGCAACAACGTTGAAGAGGTGGTGGTCACCGGCTCGCGCATTCCCGTCGCGGGCTACGACACCCTCCAGCCCGCGCAAACGGTCAGCCAGCAGAACATCATCGACCGCGGCTTCACCAATGTGGGCGACGCTCTGGACCAACTTCCCGGCTTTGGGCCAGCGGGCAACAACAACACCGGCCAGCAGTCGCCCGCCCAGGTGGGCGAGGAATTCGTCAACCTCTACGGCCTTGGCTCACAGCGCACCCTCGTGCTGGTGGACGGCCGCCGCTTCGTCTCGGGCAACGCCCCGACGCCGGTGGGCACCTTCGGCGGGGCCCCTCCCGGCCAGCAGGTGGACCTCAACGACATCCCCGTCGCCCTGATCGATCACATCGAAGTGGTCTCGGTGGGCGGCGCGCCGATCTATGGCGCCGACGCCATTGCCGGCACGGTCAACATAATCCTCAAGAAGAACTTCGAGGGCGTCAGCATCGAGAGCCAGTACGGCCAGACGCGCTACGACGACGGCAAGACCTATATTGGCCGTTTCCTCGCCGGCACGAACTTCGCCGATGGCCGAGGCAACATCACCATGGCCCTGGAATATTCGCAGCAAGACGGCCTGACCCTCGCGAACCGCCCCGACACCCTGGCCTACCAGTCGCAGCAGGCGCCGCTGCCGGGCTCCCCGGGATGTGGCTTCGACGAATGTCTCGTCAGCCACGCCACTGTGGCGAGTATCTTCCCCGGCGGCATCCCGACCATAAATGCGGGCACTGCCAACTCGGGGTCTCCCACCTATCCATCCGCGATCCATAACGCGGCGGGCCAAGTGGTGGCCTTCGCGCCGAACGGTAATCTTGTTCCGGTCAATCTTGGCATCCAGAACAACGGCGGGGTGTTCGCGTCAGGCGGAGATGGCGACAATCTCGCTTACCAGAACCAGTTCATCGCTCCATTCAAGCGTTACAACTTCGCTACGAATGAGCACTTCGAAATCACCGATCACGTCGAACAATACGTCGAGGCCGAGTTCAGCCACAACGAGGGCTCGCTGATCGCCCAGCAACCCTCGTACCAGTCGGCCTTCTTCGCCTCGCAGAAGGGCGAAGCCCCGGTCCTGATTCCGCTCACCAACCCTTTCTTGACGCCTCAGGCTCTCAGCATCCTCGAGGCCAATCCAACGGTGGCCAGCAACGGCGACTTCTACCTCTCGCGCGCCAATCTCGATCTGGCGCCGACGACGACCTATGACACCAGCAATGTCTATCGCGTGGTGATCGGCTTCAGGGGCGACGTCGACGTCCTGGGTCGGAACTGGAAGTGGGACACCAGCTTCAACTACGGCGCGACGCAGGAGACGGAGCGCTACTTCCAGATCAACCAGACGAACTTCGTCAATGCCGTCGACGCGGTGGTCAATCCGGCCAACGGCCAGATCGTCTGCGCCGCCAACCTGACCTCGACGCCCGCGCCAGGGTGCGCCCCGCTCAACCTGTTCGGCCAGGGCGCGCCGAGCGCCGCGGCGGCCCAGTACGTGACCGCGCAGGACATCGCTCTGGCCGGCCTGACGCAGCGCGACGTGCAGGTGAACCTCACCGGCTCGCCGTTCGACGACTGGGCGGGCAAGGTCGAACTGGCGACCGGCTTCGAATATCGCCAGGAGAGCGGCAGCTACAACGTCGACGAGTTCGCCGAACAGGGCCTTGGCCGCAACCCACCGGTCAGTGACGTGAACGGCGGGTACTCGACCAAGGAGTTCTACGCCGAGACGACGGTTCCGCTGATCTCCGAGCGCAACCACGTACCGTTCGTCCAGGACCTCGAGTTCAACGGCGCCTATCGTTACATCGACAACAGCTACGCCGGTCCGGCGAACGTCTACACCCTGGGCGGCAAGTTCCGGCCGATCGAGGACGTCGAGTTCCGCGGCAACTTCACCCACTCGGTGCGCGCGCCCTCCATCGAGGAACTGTTCCTGCCGACCACGAGTACGAACTCGTTCGCCCAGGACCCCTGCGATCCGACCTTCATCACCAGCGGCTCCGCTCCGGGCAACCGTGCGGCGAACTGCGCCGCCTTGTTCAAGTCGCTTGGCATAGACGGGGCCACGTTCAAGTCGAACGTCGTCAACGCCTCCGTGCTCGGCGAGACGGGCGGCAACCCCAACCTGCAAAACGAGGTCGCCAATTCCTGGACCGCCGGCGTCGTCTTGCGGCCGCACTGGGTTCCGCACCTCCAGGTAGCGATCGACTGGATCAACATCGATCTCGAGAACGCCATCACCGCCCTTACGCTGACCCAGGTGATGGACGCCTGCTATGACGCGCCGGCGTCAAGCTTCCCGAACAACCAGTACTGCGGCCTCTTCTCGCGTAACGCGCAAGGCCAGGTGAGCACCTTCTCGACTCCGCTCGAGAATATCCAAGGCCAGAATTTCAATGGCCTCCAGGTTCAGGCCAACTATTCCATCGACGTCAACGACGTTCCCTACATCCATTCCGTGCCGTTCATGCGGGGCGATGAGGATCGCGGCAACCTGTCGTTCTTCTTCGGTGGATTCTACACTCACGAGCTCGAGAATACGATCCTCGGCGTGAACACGCCGCTCGTCGGCGACGTCGGTTATCCGGTGTGGAAGATGAACGGCTCGGTGCGCTGGCGTCGCGGCCCGTGGATGGTCTACCTCGAAAGCCAATACATCAGTCCAGCCTCGGAGGACGTCACCCAGGCAGCGATTGCTCAACAGATCGAGCACACCGGCGCATACTGGCAGTGGAATACGGCGGTGTCATACGACATCACCAAGAACATCACCGCCATGATCAGCATCAATGACCTCTTCAATCAGGGCCCGCCAGCAAACGCTTATCTGCTAAACAACCAGATGGCTCTGTCCACCTACAACTACCTCGGTCAACAGTTTGTCTTTACCCTCCGGGCCAAGTTCTAAACCTGGCCCTCCCGGGGCCGGCGTTCGCGCCGGCCCCCTTTTTTTGAGTTCAGCACACGCCGCGTCGCCTGGGAGTAGGGGTTTTCATGTTCCGTAGGTTGTCCAAGCCGTTCGCCCTGCTGGCGCTCGCCACGGCGGCGTTTGGCGTCCAGGCGCTCGCCGAGCCGCTCAAGCCTGCCGACCTGTTCGGTCTCTCGCGCGCGAGTGATCCGCAGGTGCGGCCCGATGGTAGCGCCGTCGCCTATGTCCGCATCACCAACGACATCATGGTCGACAAGGGCCTCCAGTCGATCTGGCTGGTCGATCTGAAGACCGGCGCCGAGAGTCCTATTTCGGTGGGCGACATGGAGGCCTTCGAGCCGCGCTGGTCGCCCGATGGGACGCGGCTGGCCTTCCTCGTCGCGCACGGCGATGGGCCGCCTCAGCTGATGGTGCGCTGGATGGCGAACGGGCAGACGGCGAAGCTCGCCACCCTGACGCGCGCGCCTGAGGACATCGCGTGGTCGCCCGACGGTCACCAGATCGCGTTCACCATGCTCGAGCCGGCCCCCGAGCCGACGTTTGGCGCCCCACTGAACAAGCCGGAAGGGGCGCACTGGTCGGGCCCGCTGAAGGTCATTTCTTCGGTGTCCTATCGCGCCGACGGTCGCGGCGACCTCGAGAAGGGCCGCGACCACCTTTGGGTGATCAGCGCCGACGGCGGCGCGCCGCGTCAGCTGACGTTCGGCGACAGCGACCAGGCTGGCCCTCCGGCCTGGACTCCCGACAGCCGGACCATCCTCATCACCAGCCGCCAGGGCAAGGATTGGGAACTGCAGGCCTTCCGCAGCGCCATCTGGGCCGTTCCCGCGAGCGGTGGCGAGCCGCGCCGGCTGACCACCCAAGAGGGGCCGGACGCGCAGCCGGACGTCTCGCCGGATGGGCGATCCATCGCCTACGTCGGATATGACGATCGCTATCGGGGCTATACGAACCAGCACGTCTACGTCGCCGGCATCGATGGCTCGAACGCGCGGGCGCTCGCCGGCAACCTCGACAGGACGCTGTCCCACCCGCGTTGGTCCGCCGACGGCAAGGCGGTGTTCGCCGAATATGTCGACCACGGCGTGACCCGGGTCGTCCGGCTTGACCTGGACGGCCGCGTGAGCACCGTCGCGGATGGCCTGGAGGGCGGTGGCCTCGATCTTCCTTACAGCGGCGGCCAGTGGTCGGTGGGCCCGGGAGGCATTGTGGCCTTCACCCAGGGCTCGCCGGACCGTCCGCCCGAACTCGCTGTCGCCTCAGGCGGCAAGGTGAGGCGACTGACCTCGCTCAACGAAGGGCTGCTGGGCGCGCGGACTTTGGGCAAGCTCGAACATCTGGACGTGAAGTCGTCCTATGACGGCCTGCCGGTCGACGCGTGGATGATCACCCCGCCCGGCTTCGACCCCTCGCGCAAGTATCCGCTGGTCCTGGAGATCCACGGCGGTCCGTTCGCCAGCTACGGCCCGACCTTCGCCACCGACGATCAGCTCTACGCTGCGGCCGGGTACGTGGTGGTCTACGCCAACCCGCGCGGCTCGACCTCCTACGGCGACACATTCGCCAACGAGATCGACCACGCCTATCCCGGCCACGACTATGACGACCTGATGAGCGTGGTCGACGCCGCCATCGCCAAGGGCTCCGTCGATCCGGACCGGCTGTTCGTTACCGGCGGCTCCGGCGGCGGCGTGCTGACCTCGTGGATCGTCGGCAAGACCCACCGCTTCAAGGCCGCTGTCGCCCAGAAGCCAGTGATCAACTGGTCCAGCGAGGTGCTGACCAACGACCTCTACTCGTGGATGGCGAAATACTGGTTCGGCAAGATGCCGTGGGAGGACCCCCAGGGGTATTGGGAGCGCTCGCCGCTCTCGCTGGTCGCCAATGTGACGACGCCGACCATGGTGATCGTCGGTGACAGGGACGTGCGGACCCCGGATGAGGAGTCCGAGCAGTACTACGACGCCCTGCGCCTGCGCGGTGTGCCGACCGTCCTGCTCAAAACGCCGGGCGCCTTCCACGACATGGCTCTGCGGCCCAGTCACGCCGCCGCCAAGGCCAGCGCCGTTCTCGCCTGGTTCGCCCTCTACGATCCCGCCGCGTCCACTTCCAAGCCATGAAAGGCTTGGCCCTTGGCCTACTTGCTCTCTGCGCGCTCATGAGCTTCGCCGTTCCGGCGAGCGCAGAAGGAGAACCAGGCGTGTTCGTGATCCACGATTTCCGGCTCGAGAGCGGGGCGGTGATCCCCGAGGCCAAGGTCCGCTACGCCACCTGGGGCAAGCTGAACGCCGCCGGCGACAACGCCGTGCTGCTGCCCTCGCATTATATGGCCGACAGCGGAGGCTATGCCTGGCTGATCGGGCCGGATAAGGCGCTCGACCCGGCAAAGTACTTCCTGGTCGCCACCGAGCTGTTCGGCAACGGCAAGTCGTCCTCGCCCAGTAATACGCCCGAGCCCTTCCACGGGCCGAGGTTCCCGGTTCCCACGATCCGCGACAACGTCGAGGCGACACGGCGCCTGCTGACCGAACAGCTCGGCGTGAAGCATCTGCGGGCGGTGGTCGGCTTCTCCATGGGCGGCCAGCAGGCTTTCCAGTGGGCCGTCAGCCACCCCGACTTCGTCAGCGGCGTGGTGGCGACCGCGGCCACCGCCCGCGCCTGGCCCCACGGAATCGTGAGGCTGGAAGGTCAGATCGCGGCCATCCAGGCGGATCCGGACTTCGCCGGCGGCGACTACACGAGCGAGCCGAAGCGGGGGCTTTCGGCCTTTGGCATGGTCTGGGCCGGCTGGCTCTACTCGCAGGAGTGGTGGCGCGACGAGCTCTGGAAGACGAACGCGGCGCCGGGAGCCACCTTCGAGACGGTGATGGCGCGCTTCCGCGACAACTTCATCCCCGGGGCGGACGCCAACAACCTGATCCTGCAGATGCGGACCTGGGAGCGCCATGACGTCGGGACCACCCCGGGCTTTGGCGGCGACACCCGCAAGGCCCTGGAGTCGATCCGCATCCAGGTCCTCTACATGCCGTCCGAGACCGACCTCTACTTCCCGATCTCGGATGCGAAGTACGAGGCGCAGTTCATCCGCACCGTCACCTTCGCGCCCATCCCCTCGCTGTGGGGACACACGGCCGGCGCAGCGAGCAATCCGGCCGACGCGAAGTTTCTCAATGACCACATCGGTCCGTTCGTCGCTAATCTTCGCTGACTGAAGAGGGGGGCATCCTTGAAGTTCTGCGCATCTGCACTCGTGTTCGCGGCGGTCCTGGGAACTGCTGCTTCCGCGAACGCCGCATACGATCCGACCGAGAAGTCGATCGGCGAACTGGAGGCGGACCTGAGCGCCGGCCGGACGACGTCGGTCGAATTGGTGGAAGCCTATTCTCACCGCATCGAGGCCCTCAATCCGAAGCTCCGCGCCGTCATCGTGGTCAACCCGCGCGCGCTCGCCGACGCCCGTGCGGCGGACGCCGCCCGTGCAGTGCGTCGCCCCCAGGGGCCTCTCGCGGGCGTGCCGATCCTGATCAAGGACAACATCGAGAGCGCCGATCCCATGCCCACCACCGCGGGCTCCCTCGCGCTCGAACACAACAAGCAAGGTCGTGACGCGCCGCTGGTGGCGCGCCTGCGCGCGGCGGGTGCGATTATCCTTGGCAAGACCAACCTATCGGAATGGGCCAACTTCCGTTCGAGCCACTCGATCAGCGGCTGGAGCGGCGTGGGCGGACAGGCCCGCAATCCCTACGCTCTCGATCGCTCGCCTTGCGGGTCGAGTGCGGGCTCGGGCTCGGCGGCGGCTGCGAGCCTCGCCGCCGCAGCGATCGGTACGGAGACCGATGGCTCGGTCACCTGTCCCTCGGCGGTCGCCGGGCTGGTGGGGCTGAAGCCCACTGTCGGCCTCGTCTCGCGAACCCACGTGGTCCCCATCAGCCATACCCAGGACACGGCGGGCCCCATGGCGCGCAGCGTCCGCGACGCCGCCCTGCTGCTGAGCGTGATCGCCGGCTCCGACCCGGCCGATCCGGCGACGGCCGAGGCCGACGCGCACAAGACAGACTATGTCGCGGCCCTGGACCCGCATGCCCTGCAGGGGGCCCGCATCGGCGTCCTGCGCTTCGCCGCGGGCTTCCATCCCAAGACCGATGCTGTGTTTGAACGGGCCCTGGCGGCCCTGCGCGCTGCAGGGGCGACCTTGGTGGAGATCGACAAGGCGCCCGACGTCGGGTCGTTGCGCGAGTACGAGCAGACGATCCTCAAGACCGAGCTCAAGGCCGATCTGGCGGCGTACCTGGCGACCACCTCTCCCGAACAGGTTCCCAGCCGGACGCTCGCCGACCTCATCGCCTTCAACAAGGCTCACGCCGACCGTGAACTGTCCCTGTTCGGCCAGGAACTGTTCGAACAGTCGGAGGCCACCAAGGGATTGGACGACCCCGACTATTTGAAAGCCAAGGCCGAGGCGCATCGCCTCGCCGGTCCCGACGGGATCGACGCGATGCTGGCGGCCAACAATGTCACCGCCCTCGTGGCGCCCACGCTCGGGCCGTCCTGGTTGATTGACCCGGTGCTCGGCGACCGCTTCGTGGGCGGCGGCGCGGGCGCGCCCCCCGCGATTGCCGGCTATCCGCACCTGACGGCGCCGATGGGACTGGTGGACGGCCTGCCGGTCGGCCTCTCGTTCATCGGCCCGGCCTGGAGCGAGGCGCGCCTGCTGGCCTATGGTTACGCCTACGAGCAGGCCTCGCACGCCCGCCAGGCGCCGAAGTACAGCGAGCGTGCCGGCCCGTCCGACGACGGCGAGGGCGCGGCCTGGGTCGCGGCGGGCGAGATCCTTCGCTAATCAGCTATCGCGGCTCTGCCGCCGGAAACGAAAAAGAGTGGGGGAGGGTCGGATGAAGCGCCTAATCGGCTTGTTGGCGGCCACGAGCCTGACCTCGGCCGCGGCCTGGGCCGCGCCGGTGACGAAGGACCTCCCACCGCGGGAGATCACCAACCCGGCCAGCGTCGAGTCGGCGCCCGGGCCGAAGGCCGCGCCGGTCCCGGTCCCCGACCTCTTCTACATCCGGAGCGTCATGGACGCCGCCTGGACGCCCGATGGGCGCAATGTCGTCTTCTCGACCAATCTCACCGGACGCTTCAACCTCTGGAAGGTGGCCTCGGCGAGCAGCTTTCCAGAGCAGCTCACCCAATCCGACGATCGCCAGTCGGGCATCGCCGTCTCTCCTGACGGCGCGCTGGCGGTCTTCGAATCTGACCACGCGGGCGACGAGATGTACGACCTGTACGCCGTTCCCATCGCCGGCGGTCCGGCGGTCGATCTGACGTCCACGCCGGACGTCACAGAGACCCACGCCATCTTCTCGTCGGATGGCAAACTGTTGGCGCTCGACCGCAGGCCCAAGACCGCCCCGTCGACGGACATCGCCGTTCTCGACCTCGCCACCCGGCAGGTCCGGACCCTCACCCACGAGACCGCTCCCGATCACGAGTGGAGCGTAGTCGCATGGACGCGTGGGGGCCGCGAGGTGATCGCGAACCGCATGAACTTCAAGCGCACCGAGGGGCAAGTCTTCGCTATCGACGTCGCAACGGGCGCGGCCCGACCTGTCACGGCAGAGCACGGATTCATTCTGGCGTCCGACGTGAGCCCGGACGGCGCGTGGGTCACAGCCACCGTCGAAACGCCGGCGGGGAACCGTCAGGCCGCAGTGATCCCGGTTGCGGGTGGCGTGCCTCGCCTGCTGATGAAGGACGCGTGGGAGCAGGAGGCTGGCCACTTCTCTCCCTCGGGACAGACGGTGACCTTCACCGACAACGTCGACGGGCGCGTGAGCCTCTACGCCATCGCGCCCACCGGCGGCGCGCCGCGCCGCCTGGGAGACGAGCCGGGTGTCGACCGCGAAGCGCAGTCCTTCGGGACGAGCATCTCACCCGATGGGACCCGGTTGCTGTACATCCACCAGTCGTCCACGACCCCTCCGGACATCTGGGTGCAGGATCTGGCGACCGGCCGGACCGCGCCGATCACGCGGCTGGGCCTGGCGAGCATCGATCCCGCCCGCCTCCCGGCCTCGCAGATCGTGCACTACCAGAGCGCCGACGGAACGGTGATCTCGGCCTTCTTCTGGGCCCCGTTCAATGCGGCGCGCGAGGGCAAGGCGCCGGCAGTGATCCTGCCGCATGGCGGGCCGACGGGACAGACGCTCGACAACTTCAACCGCACGGCCGCGGCGCTCGCCTCCCGCGGCTATTTCGTCCTCGCGCCCAACCCGCGGGGCTCGACGGGCTATGGCCGCGCCTTCGAAGAGGCCAATCGCAAGGACCTGGGCGGAGGCGATCTCGAAGACGAGGTGGCGGGCGTGAAGTTCCTCGTCGCCACCGGCTATGTCGATCCGCATCGGGTCGGCATCACCGGCGGCTCGTACGGGGGCTACATGACCCTCATGGCCACGGCGAAGACGCCCGACCTGTGGCGCGCCGCGGTCGAGGAATACGGCATCATCGACTGGTTCCACATGTACCAGACCGAGGCGCCGACCTTGCAGCAGTATCAGATCGGGCTGATCGGGGACCCGGTGAAGGACAAGTCGGTCTACGACGCCTCGAGCCCCCTGACCTACATCCATCACCTCTCCGCGCCCCTGCTCGTGTTGCAGGGCGACAACGACATCCGCGTGCCCCGCACCCAGGCGCTGGAGATCGTCGACCTGTTGAAGAAGGACGGGCGCACAGTCAACGTCCACTTCTACCCGAACGAGGGGCACGGTTTCGTCAAGCGGGAGAACCAGATCGACTCGCTCGAACGGACCATCGTCTGGTTCGACAAGTACCTGAAGGGCGACTGACGCCGCCGCCTCTGGCCGCCTGCGCCTAGGCGCAGGCGGCGCTTCCCATTCCCCCCAACGGAAATGACAGAATGACGACCTCACGCACCCTGCTGGCGCTCGGCGCCGGCCTCGCCGCCCTGGCCGCGGCCGCCTCGGCAAGCGCCGACGACATCGTGATCCATGCCGGCCGACTGATCGACGGAGTCTCGAAGGCTCCGCGCAATCAGGTCTCGATCCTGATCCACGACGATCGCATTACCGCCGTCCAGGACGGCTTCGTGGATCCGGCCGGCGCGCGGGTGATCGATCTTTCCAACGCGACGGTGCTTCCGGGCCTGATCGACTGCCACGTCCACATCACCAGCCAGTCGGACGGCGGAGACACCGTGCACGAGGCGGTCACGCGCACGATCGAGGACAAGGCGTATCTCTCGACCCGTTATGTCCGGAACACGCTGGAGGCCGGCTTCACCAGCGTGCGCGACGTGGGCGGCGACACCGACCTCGTCATCGCGCTCAAGCGGGCGATCGCGGCTGGGACCATACCGGGCCCGCGGATGTGGGTGGCTGGCGCCCCGCTTGGCCCGACGGGCGGCCACAACGACCCCGCCGACGGCCTCGACCCCGATCTGTCGCACCCGCACTGGACCGACGTGACCATCGACAGCCCTGAGGCCGCCCGCCATGCGGTGCGCGACTACCACCGACGCGGCGCCGACCTGATCAAGATCATGCCCTCGGGCGGCGTGCTCTCGATCGGCGATGATCCCAGCCTGCAGCTGATGGCCGACGACGAGATCAAGGCGGTGGTCGACACCGCCCACGCCCTGCACATGAAGGTCGCGGCGCACATTCACGGGACCGAGGCGATCAACCACGCCGTCGCGCTGGGCATCGACTCCGTCGAGCACGGCTCGTTCGCCGACGATGAGAGCTATCGGCTGATGAAGGAGCACGGGACCTATCTCGTGCCGACCATGCTGATCGGCGAACGCGTGCTCGAGACGGCCCGCGAGCACCCCGAGCGCCTGCCGCCGACGGCGGCCGCCAAGGCGATCGCCGTGGTGCCCACCATGCAGGCCAACTTCGCCAAGGCCGTGAAGGCGGGTGTGAAGATCGCATTCGGCACCGACGAGAGCCTCGTCCCGCACGGCGAGAATGCGAAGGAATTCGCCTTGATGGTGAAGTTTGGCGGCATGACGCCGATGGCCGCGATCCAGGCGGCGACCTCCAGCGCCGCCGACCTGATCGGCGACACCCCCGACATCGGCTCGGTCCAGCCGGGCCGCTATGCGGACATCATCGCCGTGGCCGGCAATCCGCTCGACGACGTCACGCGCCTCGAGCACGTCGAATTCGTCATGAAAAGCGGCGTCGTCTACAAGCAGGGCGGCAAGCCGACCATGGCGCTGCTCGGCTCTCCCGATAAGAGCGATCCAGGCGGCCAGTTCGACGGCCTCTGACGACCACGAACTCCATCCCTCCCCTTCCGGGGAGGGTGTCGCGCCAAAGGCGCGACGGGTGGGGAAGTGTGGATCATCCCGTACGGTCGGTGTCCTTCCCCAAGGTTCCCCACCCGTCTCGCCGCTTCGCGTCGAGCCACCCTCCCCAGAAGGGGAGGGACGGCCGCCTACTCCGTCCGTAGCCGGCGGATGCGGATCGCCGAGCGGTGCGGCAGGACGAGCAGGTAGCCGCCCAGCGCGCCCTTCTCGAGCCGCACGCTGTCGCCTGCCTTCACGGCGCTGGTGATCGGTTCGGCCTCGGTCTCGACCCAGCTCGAGCCGTCGGCCAGGTTGAGGATGGCCCGCCCATCGCCCAGATCGCCGATCGAGCGGACGACGAGCGTCGCGTCGCGGTCATCAGCTGGCCGGTCATGGCGCAAGCGGGGCGGTGGCGCGCCGAACAGGCGAGGCGGCGGAGCTTCGGCGGATTGTGTTGGCGCGGGCTCCTGGGTCAGCAATTTCGCCGCCCGACGGAAGCAGGCCAGCTGGGCCTTGTCGCCCCTCACCGACTGGCAGGCGAGGACGGCCTGCACTCCGCCGGTGGAAGTGAGAGCTTCTCCCGACTGAGCCGAAACCAATCCGGGCGCCGTCACGGCGGCCGCGAACCCAAACAGCATCGCCGTCAATCTCAGCCGCATCTCGCCCCTCTTCCAAGCCTGGCTGGCCGAAAGTCGGCGACCCCCTCTACCTGTTCAATCCCCCCAACTGAGCGCCTCGCCTTACTCCGCGACGCTGCGGTCTACGACGCGGCGCAGGCCATGAGCTGCCAGCAGCATCTCCGTCACGAAGGCGGCCAGGGAGCCCATGATCAGGACGATCGCGCCGCCGAAGGTGAAGAAGAGGATGCTCGCGGCGTTTCGGCCCAGCACCTCGCCCAGGAACAGCAGCAGGACCGTCGCGCAGGTCGCGACGCCACCGATTGCGGCGAGGACCACCGCCAGGTCCAGGGCGTGCGATCGCCAACGCAGCATCTCCAGCCGGTCGTCCCGGCCTTCCGTGTCGACGGGCTCGGCCGCCACGGCGTCGACCTGGTCGCCGACACGGCTCAGGCGGCCGGCGAAGACGCTCAGCAGCGCCGCTGTGCCGGAGAGGAGGAAGACGGGCGCCAGCGACAGCTGCACCACATGCGCGGCAGCCTCGAGATTCACATTCGTGGTCAGGATCTGCACGGTCGACCTTGCCCCCCCGCTTTGGCGTTGGTCTAGAACGCCTAACCGCGCCGCTTGGGGAAAGGCTCCGCTCTACCTTCCCTGGAAGACCGGCTTGCGCTTGGCGACGAAGGCGGCCG
>DATHPX010000026.1:0-8704 GCA_035483335.1 Caulobacteraceae bacterium
CACCGCACTCGCCGCTCCCGCGGACACGCCGGCCGCTCCTTCCGCGAGCAGCATCACGCAGATCGGGGAAATCATCGTGACAGCGACCCGGCGGGAGGAGAGCCTCAGTAAGGTCCCGCAAAGCATTACCGCCTTCACAAGTCAGCGGATGGAGGCGCTCCAAATCAAGACCTTCGCCGACATTGTCCAGTATACCCCTGGAATAAGTTACAATAGCGACAGCCATGACATATCGATCAGGGGCATCGAATCGACTGCTGGTTCAAGTACGACCGGGATCTATATCGACGACACGCCAATTCAGATGCGTAATTTAGGCCTGAACGCGAACAACACTTTGCCCGTCGTGTTCGATCTTGCCCGGGTCGAGGTGCTGCGCGGACCCCAGGGAACGCTCTTCGGAGCGGGCTCGGAAGGCGGGACGATCCGCTACATCACCAACCAGCCGAGCCTCACCAGCTACAGTGGCTTTGCGCACACCGAGGTGTCGTGGACCCAGGATGGCGCGCCGAGCTACGAGGGAGGCGTGGCCGTCGGCGGCCCGATCGTCCAGGACAAGCTCGGCTTCCGCGTCAGCGCCTGGTCGAGGCGCGACGGCGGATATGTGGACTGGGTGGACGACCAGACCTTCCAGCCGATCGAGAAGAACGCCAACTGGATCGACACCTATGTGCTTCGCGCCGCCCTGACCTGGGCCCCGATCACCCAACTGCAGATCACCCCGAGCGTGAACTACCAGGTTCGCGACCAGAACCAGCAGGACGAGTACTGGCTCAGCATCTCCGATCCCAGCAATGGGGTCTTCCGCAACGGCACGCCCGACCGGATGCCGGACAACGACCACTTCGTGCTGCCCGCCGTCCGCGTCGAGTGGGACGCCGGGCCGGTGAAGGTGATCTCCAACACCTCCTACTACGATCGTCGGGAACGGGTGAGCGGCTATTCGGGCACCCTCTACAACCTGTCCTACTTTCAGCACTACCTGACGAGCGACCCGTCCCAGCTAAGCATCTTCGGCTATCCGTCCGATCCGCAGGGCGCGCCGTGCAGCAACAATTGCCAGGACTTCTATCCGCTTCTGACCGCCACAGGGCGGAACGTCGCTCAAAACCCATTTCTCGCCGGGTATGTGGCGAGCAATACGATCACGAACGCTCAGCAGAACTTCACTGAAGAGGTGCGGGTCGTCTCCACCGACAGCAACTCCAGGCTGCAATGGACTGCGGGTTTCTTCTATTCGTACAATCGCCAGCAGAGCAACGAACAGATCTTCGATCCGCAACTCCCGCAGCTGACCCAGGACCTGTGGGGGGAGGATATGCTCACCGCCTGGGGCGAGAACCTGCTTCCCGGAGGCGTGGACTACGACAACAACACGCGCGCCCGGGACCGGCAGGAAGCGCTGTTCGCCGATGCGACCTACGCCATCACCAAACAGTTCCGCCTCGAGATCGGGCTGCGCTACTCCTGGACGAATTTCCGCTTCATCAACTCCAACGACGGGGCGCAGGACCTGCTCGACAACGGGGGCCTGCCAGCCGTCTCCACGGGCGCGCAGAGCGAGAACCCGTTCACGCCAAAGGTCAGCCTGACCTACCAGATCACGCCCGACGACATGGTCTACTTCACCGCGGCCAAGGGCTTCCGCATCGGGGGCGCCACGCCGCCTCTGCCGGTGCAGGCGTGCGGCTCCGGCTTCCCGGACTCCTACAATTCAGATTCCGTGTGGAACTACGAAATCGGGACCAAGGACAGTTTCCTGTCCCATACTCTGAATATGCAGGCCAGTCTGTTCTACATAACCTGGTCGAACATTCAGCAGGCTTTCTATGTCCCAGCCTGCGGAATCCAGTTTACGACCAATGCTGGCGACGCAGTCAGTAAGGGATTCGACTTTCAGAGCCAGTGGCAGGCCACGCGTCATCTCGCCTTCGACCTCGCCGTTGGCTACACGGACGCCTACTTCACGACAACCTCGCTTGACGCCAATGGCGATGTGCTCGACGTCAGGGGCGACAGCATCGTCGCCGACTCCGGACCCTGGACCGTCTCCCTGGGCGCCCAGTACAACTTCGAGGTGCTCAACCGGGACGCCTTCGTGCGGCTCGACGACTCCTTCAACAGCCGCCGGACGCGCCCGATTCCGAATGAAGACCCGAACACGGCCTTCTTCGATCCTGGCCTCGTGCCCAATCCTCCGGTGAACACGCTGTACGCCCGGGGAGGAGTCACGATCCAGCGCTGGGATCTCGCCGTGTACGCGAACAATCTCGCCAACGCCCACCCGCAACTCAATCTGCAGCACCAGGATGCGGCGACCCTGCTCTACGAGGCCGAGACCCTTCGCCCCCGCACGATCGGGATGGCGGCGACCTATCGGTTCTAGCGACGGCGCGCCGCCCCGGCTATGGGACGGCGTCCGCCGAGCGGACAGGCGTGTGAGCGCCAGCCCCCGGGCGTCTCGCGCGCCCCCGATCGCCTTTCCACCCGGCCGCCTCCGCGCGGCCACCCTTCCGATCACGGGAGGGAGAACAGGATCACGCCATGGACGATGCGCCGCGCAGCAACTCGCTCGAAGCCTTCTGGATGCCCTTCAGCAACAACCGGGCGTTCAAGCAGCAGCCGCGCCTGCTCTCCCGGGCCAAGGACATGTACTACTACACGCCCGACGACCGGCCGGTGCTCGACGGCACCTCGGGCCTCTGGTGCGTCAACGCCGGCCACACCCGCGAGCCGATTGTCGAAGCGATCCGGCGCCAGGCGGGCGAGCTGGACTTCGGTCCGACCTTCCACCTCGGCCATCCGCTGGTGTTCGAGCTGGCGACGCGCGTTGCCGAGATTTTCCCCCTCGGTCTCGATCACGTGTTCTTCTGCAATTCCGGCTCGGAGGCCGTGGACAGCGCGCTGAAGATCGCCCTGGCGTACCAGAAGTCGATCGGCCAGGCCTCGCGCACGCGCCTGATCGGCCGCGAGCGCGCCTATCATGGCGTCGGCTTTGGCGGGATCAGCGTCGGCGGCATCGGGCCCAACCGTCGCCACTGGGGGCCGATGCTGCCCGGCGTCGATCATCTGCGGCACACCCATGATCCCGCGAGCGGGACCTTCGTGCGCGGACAGAGGGAAACCGGCGCGGACCTCGCCGACGACCTGGAGCGGATCGTCGCCCTGCATGGGGCAGACACGATCGCCGCGGTGATCGTCGAGCCGATGGCCGGATCGACGGGCGTGCTCATTCCGCCCAAGGGCTACCTCGAGCGCCTGAGGGAGATCACGACGCGTCATGGGATCCTGCTGATCTTCGACGAGGTGATCACCGCGTTCGGGCGGCTGGGCTACGCCACTGCGTCCGAACGCTTCGGCGTGACGCCGGACATGATCACCTGCGCCAAGGGTCTCACCAACGCGGCCGTGCCGATGGGCGGCGTGGCCGTGCGCGGCGAGATCTATAATTCGGTCGTGAATGCGAGCCCGCCCGGCATCGACTTCTTCCACGGCTACACCTACAGCGGCCACCCGCTGGCGGCGGCGGCGGGTCTCGCGACCCTGGACCTCTACGCCGCCGAGGGACTGTTCGAGCGCGCCCGCAGCCTCGAAGGGCTGTTCGCGGACGCGGTCCACTCGCTCAAGGGCGCCCGGCACATCATCGACATCCGCAACCTCGGCCTCGTCGCGGGGATTGAGCTCGAGCCGCGGCCCGGGGCGCCCGGCGCGCGGGCGATGGAGGTCTTCCAGCGCTGCTTCGACAAGGGCCTTCTCAGCCGCGTCGCCGGCGACATCCTCGCGCTCTCGCCACCCCTGATCGTGGAGGAAGGCCACATCGAGCACATCGTCGAGACGTTGGGCGAGGCCCTGGCAGAAGTTCCCTGACGGAAGCTTAGCCTGCGGCGTGGCGCCGCACATGATCTGCAAACCCCTTGGGGGCGGTCGAGCGCGACCGCCCCCTTTTTCGTTCCTGCCGCGGCTTGCTGAAAACCGCTTTCGAAAACAACATCGTGCGGATTGGTTCCCGCATTCTGCGGCAGCCAGGGCCGGCCGCCGAGCGTGCTCGAGACCGGGCTGGCCAGGACGCCGTTGCGGCTCGATCAAGGTTTAGTTAGTTTTGAATCAACGAGGGGCGAATTCCAAAATAGTCAGGGTAATCAGTATGATGGGCACGAAAATTGCCGCGACTGCCGTCGCGGCGTTGATCGGCATGGGCATTGCCCAGAGCGCGAACGCAGGGGTCACCACCTTCGCCACCTTCTCGGCGCTGGGCGGCGACAACTTCCACTTCCAGAATGGGAACTCGCAGAACACGAGCTCGGATTCGTCGTTCTTCTCGATCCCGACGTCCGGTTCGACGACCGCGGGTACGGCCGAGGTCGACTTCTCCTTCATCAATATGGGCGCGGCCGTTGACGGCGCTGTCCAGAACGTGGTCGCCGACCTGACCTGGACCAGCTCGAGCACGTCCGCCGCCCAAAGCGCCGCCGGCCTGGCGATCCAGCAGGGCATCGGCGGCCAGTTCCTCATCACCTCGACCGCGCCGATCACCGTGAACGGCATGACCTTTGCGGCCGGCTCGGTCCTGCTGTCTGGAACCTTCAGTGGCGGGATCCTGTCCGGCCCCCAGGGTTCGACCAGCGGCGGTTTCGGCGTGAGCAACGGGTCGGACGGCACGCTCACCTTCACCTCCGACTTCCTCAAGTTCGCCCCCACGGCGAGCGTGGGCTCCTCGCTGAATTTCACCTCCGGAACCACCGCGTCTGGCCAGGGGCTCAGCTCCCAAGCCTTCGGGACCGATGCGCTGAAATCGTTCAGCATGGACGCCGGGGGCTCGTTCTCGTCCGCGCCGGCTCCGATCGCCGGCGTCCCCGAGCCGGCGTCCTGGGCCATGATCATCCTCGGCATGGGGATGATGGGCGGAGTTCTTCGCCGCCGGGTCGCCCCAACCGCGATCTGACGCTTCCGTCAGCACGTCCGACGATCAGCCCCGCCGGCGCCGCCGGCGGGGTTTTTCGTTGGAGACGGCTCAGGGATTGGCGGAGGAAGCGGCCCAGGGAATGAGGTCCCTGAGGATCCGAAGGTCCGCCCGGGATCCCCGGGCGGGCGCGTTCTCGGCGATCCATAGAAGCTCGGCGGCGGTGGCGCGCTGTTCGGCGCCCAACGCGTCCCAGACCAACCCAGGGCGGATCTCGAGGCGGTAGGACCAGTGTGTCGGACGGCTGAGATAGCGCGCAGCCGTCAGCCACCCGATCTGGTAGTCCAGCACGTGTTGAAGCTCGTGCTGGAGGGTGGCCATGGCGGTCGCCGCCCAGGGGCCCGAAAAGTCCTCCTCGGCCTGGGGCCACCAGATCGCGTCCCCGCGTGTGAGGATGGGCGCCCCGCCTCGCCAGAGGGCCGCCATCCTCGCACCAGGATGCGCGGCGGCGACGATCACCGGGTGCGCTCCCGCCGCACGAAGGGCTTCGCGAAGGCCCGGATGGATCTTCGCCTCCTCACCTGCGGTGAGTGGGCGCGCACGGGGCACGGCGCCCTCAGGCCTCCGCGTCTTCCGCCTGGTTCGCCGCCGCGAACGCGGTGGCGCTCTTGTAGTCGGCCTTGCCGTTTGGGGCTCTCAGCGCGACGTCGCCCGCGAAGATCCGCTTGGGCGCCTTGTAGGCCGCCAGGTGCTGGCGGACGTGAGCGATCAGGGCCGGCTCGTCGAGATGTCGGCCGTCGCGCAGCCGCAGCACGCCCGTGACCGACTGGCCCCACTTGGGGTGCGGCAGGCCCACGACCAGGGCGTCCTCGACGTCGGGATGCGTCTTGAGCACCTCCTCGACCTCCTCGGGGAAGACCTTCTCGCCGGCGGTGTTGATGCAGGCGTTGCCCCGGCCGAGCAGGGTGAGGGTCCCGTCGGCCTCGACCACGCACCAGTCGCCGGGAATCGAATAGCGGACGCCATTGATCATGCGGAACGTCCGGGCGGTCTTCTCGGCGTCCTTGTAGTAGCCGATGGGGTTGGGCGGCCCCACCGCCACCATTCCCCGCACGCCCGAGCCCGGCGTGACCGGCTGGTCGTTCTCATCGAAAACCTTGGTGCGGTCGCCGATGGCGAACTTCGCGGTCTGGATTTCACCGGCGGCGGTCATCAGGGAAGTGCCCATGCCCAGGGCCTCGGACGAGGAGAAGGCGTCCACCAGCACGGCGCGAGGCATGTGCCGCAACATGGTGCGCTTGATTTCGACGCTCCACATCACCCCGGAGGAGGTCACGCGTTCGACGCATGTGACGTCGAAACAGCCGGGATCCCGCTCCAACGCCTCGGCAAGCGGGCGCGCGAAGGGATCGCCGACGATCGTCCAGCTCGAGGCGCGCCAGCGGTCGGTCGCCTCGATCATCTCCAGGGGATCGAAGTGCAGGCTGGGCAGGGTGATCACCGCCCCGCCCGAGAGCATCCCGCCCATGGCGGTGAAGAGGCCCGTGCCGTGCATAAGCGGTGGGCCAATCACGCTCGTGGGGCCGGGGCCGGTCACCCGGATCGACTCCACGAGTTCGTCGAGCGTCTCGGGAACAGGACCCAGGGCGCGCATGCCGGCGAGAGTGAGCTGGCGCAGGTCGTTTTGCCCCCACATCACGCCCTTGGGCATGCCCGTCGTGCCGCCGGTATAGAGGAAGAACATGTCTTCGGGGCTGCGCTTGATGTCGAGCGGAGAGCCGTCGCCCTCGGCGGCGAGCGTCTCGTAGGCCTCGGCGAAATCGCCTCCCGCACCGACCTCGACGAAGGTCTTCACCTTGGTCAGGCGAGGGCGGATTGCCTCGATGTGCCGGCGAAGCTCGGAGCCGAAGATGACGGTCTGAGCGTCCGAATTATCGAAGATGTAAAACACCTCTTCGGGCGTGTAGCGGTAGTTCACGTTGACGTGGATCAGCCTGCCCTTGAAGCAGGCCGCGAAGGCCTCGGAATATTCCGGACAGTTGTGCATGTAGAAAGCGACCTTGTCGCCCGGCCTTGCACCGCGCGCGATCAGCGCCCGCGCAATGTTGTTCGTGCGGTGGGTAAACTCGCGCTGGGTGATGACCCGGTCGCCATGAATGAGGGCAGGGGTATCGGGCGGCAGGACGGTGGCGATGCCATCGAGAATGTCGCCAAAGTTCCATTCGAACATACGGTCTCGTCTCCTCCGGGCGGCCGCGTCTGTCCCAGCTTGCGCGCGGCTCGCTCCTGACCCTATCGCAGGGCGAGCCGGTTGCGCCATGGTCGCGATAAGCGACGCGAAGCGTCATCGTCCTGTGCGAAACTGAGCCACTGGTGAGCGGAGATGTCCGCGTACATCGCGAGGAGATGGGCCATGAAAATCCTGCTCTGGTCGCGCTACACGATCCTGACCCTGGTCGTGGCGGCGTGCGTCGCCTTCGCCGTGCTGGGGGCGAGCGTTTCGACCGCATACCTGTTGGGGCTGCTCGTCTTCTTCCCGCTCGCGGCGGTCGGGTTCAGCGACCTGGTTCAGACCCGTCACGCCATCCTGCGCAACTACCCGGTCATCGGCCACACGCGCTTCCTGCTGGAGGCGATCCGGCCCGAGCTTCGGCAGTACCTGATCGAGGACGAGCGCGACCCCGTGCCGTTCAGCCGCGAGCAGCGGGCCCTGGTCTATCGGCGGGCGAAGAACGTCGACGACAAGCAGCCCTTCGGCACGGTCAGGGACGTGAACGCCCACACCCACGGCTGGATCAACCATTCGATCCTGCCGGTGCAGATCGAGGATATCGACTTCCGCGTGACGATCGGCGGATCGGACTGCCGCCAGCCCTACTCAGCCTCGATCATCAACATCTCCGGCACCTCGTTCGGCGCAGTCAGCGGCAACGCGATCATGGCTCTGAACAAGGGCGCCAAGCTCGGCGGCTTCGCCCACAACACGGGGGAGGGGTCGATCAGCCCCTACCACCGGCGCCATGGCGGAGACATCATCTGGCAGGTCGCCTCCGGATACTTCGGCTGCCGCACGCCCGAGGGGCGCTTCGACCCCGACGCCTTCGCCCGGCAGGCGGCCTCCGACCAGGTCAAGATGATCGAGATCAAGCTGTCCCAGGGTGCCAAGCCCGGCCACGGCGGCGTGCTGCCCAAGGCCAAGATCACCGAGGAGATCGCCCAGACCCGCGGCGTCCCGCGCGACCGCGACTGCGTCTCGCCGGTCCGCCACAGCGAGTTCTCCACCCCGATCGAACTGATGGGCTTCATTGCCCGCCTGCGCGAGCTTTCCGCAGGCAAGCCGATCGGCCTGAAGATGTGCGTGGGCCACCGCTACGAGTTCATGGCCCTGGCCAAGGCGATGATCGAGACGGGCGTATCACCCGACTTCATCACCATCGACGGCGCCGAGGGCGGGACCGGCGCGGCGCCGCTCGAACTGATCAACAACGTCGGCATGCCGATGCTCGACGCGCTCGCATTCGCCCAGAACACCCTGGTCGGCGCGGGCGTGCGTCACAGGATCAGGCTGGCGTCCAGCGGCAAGATCGTCAGCGGCTATGACGTCTGCCGCGCCTTCGCCCTTGGCGCCGACTATGTGAACATCGCCCGCGGCTTCATGTTCTCCGTCGGGTGCATCCAGGCGCGCGCCTGCCACACCAACCAATGCCCCACGGGCGTGGCGACCCAGAGCCAGTGGCGCCAGAGGGCGCTGGTGGTCGACGACAAGGCCGCGCGTGTGGCCAACTTCCACCACAACACCCTCCA
>DATHPX010000027.1:0-3501 GCA_035483335.1 Caulobacteraceae bacterium
GTCCGGCCCCTGGCTGTTCATCGACAGGGCGCCGAGGTGGCTCTGGCCCAGCTCCATCTGCACGAGGGCGTTGGCCAGCGGACCAAGCCCCATCCCGCCGTATTCCTTGGGCACGAAGGGCATCCACAGGCCCTCCGCGCGGGCTTTGGTCCGCAGCTCCGCCAGGACCGAGCTATAGGACTCCTTGTCGAGCACGCGCTTCTCGGCCGGGATGCATTCGTCCTGCACCCACTGGCGCACGCGCTCGCGGATCTTCTTGGCGTCTTCCGGGATGTCGAAATCGATGGCCATGAGGCTTCCTCGCGTTTTTTTCGGTTCGCGAGGACCGATAGCGCCGTTCCGAGACAGGGTCGATGATCCGCCGGTCGCTCCGGCCGGGCCTCAGTCCGCGTATTTGACCGAACAGCCGTAAGACTTCGTCATCGCCGGATCCGGCGCGCGACCCAGCTTCACCGCGTCCAGGGCGGCGACAACATAGTTGTGCGCGGTCTGAGCGTCCGAGGGATTGGTGGAGACCTTGTTATCGATGGCTCCGGCGTAGGCTAGCCGGCCACTGCGGTCGATGACGAACATGTCCGGAGTGGTGCGCGCGTCGTAGACGTGCCCAAGGATTCCGGACGGATCCAGCACCACGTCCGCCGGCTCGGCATGGTACCGCGCCTTCCACGCGCGGACACCCGCGCCGTCGAGATAGCCTTGCTGCCCCGGCGCCGAGGAGATCACGGTGATCCAGACGATTCCCTCACGCCCCGCCTCACGCTGGAGACGCTGCATCACGCCGCTCGCATACATGTGGTGAACGAACGGACAGCCCTCGTTCGTCCATTCCAGCACGACGGTCTTGCCCCGAAACTGGGTCAGGTCGACCGGCTTCCCGTCGTAGTCCTTGCCCTGGAACGTTGGCGCGGGCTGACCCACCTGGGGCGAGACCAGACTGTGGGGCGTCGTCATGAGCGCGCCCACCAGAGCAAGAGAGATCAGGTTCATCCGAGCCTCCTCGCGTCCCTCCTTTATATCATGAGGCGCGGTTCGCTCGAACGCCTATCGGCCGATCGATGCAGGGGGGGAAGGACCGTCTCGCTGCGCCACTTCAGCGGCGCTCCGCGTGTGGCTGTTGTCAGGCGCCCGGGCGAGCGGGATGGCCGCCAGGAGGGCTACGGCGATGAGGGCGAGGCCGGCGATGAAATGCTGGACGCGCACAGACGTCTCCGAAGCAGAGCGAGCCGGCGTCCCCGGTCGCGCGACGGATCCTTAGGCGTCCAGAATTTGCTCCGCTTGCACGTTTCCGCTCACGTCTGCCGTCCCCTCAGCCTGCGGTCTCGGTGCGGCGGCCGGGCTGATTTTCGAGACGGCTGAGCCAGTAGTCCGCATCGAAACGGGCGTCGCCGCTCAGATAGCGCCACAGGCGGACGCGGTTGATCAGCTCCAGCCGGCCGGTGTCAGCCTCGTACCAGGGCTGGTGCTCGAGGAGGATGCTCGCCAGATCGTCGTTCGCCCGCGGCGTCGGGACGTGGAAGATCGGCTGCTGGGGTCCGTGGCGCGCATCGAGGTCACGCGTGTCCCACAGCCGAACCTGCCGGACGCTGGGATTGAGGCGCAGCTTGAACATGTACCGGTCCGCCTCGCCCCGGTTTGCCCCTCCGCCGTGCCAGAGGCCGTGGTGAAGTGCGAGGACCGTCCCTGCGGGACACACGACGTGCCGTTGGCCGGCAATGTTCTGGTAGCGCCCGATCGCCGCCTCGCTGACGATCCGCAGATGGCTGCCCGGAAGATACCGCGTACCTCCCATCTCCCGCGTCACTTCGTGCGGGTACCACATCAGTTGGATGTCGAAGGCCTGGCGCGTGTCGATGGTGGAGTCCTGGTGCCAGTGCTGACTGTCCTGGGGACGGGAGAAGCCGCGAGCCTTCATCGTCGCCGGGCTGTAGGCCACATGGCTGAAATGGTGGTCGACCAGAGGCTCCTCTCCCACCAGGCTCCGGATAATCCCCTGGACGGCCGGCGTCTCGACGAAGGCCCGGATCGGCGATCCCTCGGCATAGGCGCGGCTCAGCGGCGTCCCCGCGGGTACGGCGGGCGGCCCGTCGACCGCGAGCAAGTCCAGATAGGCCGCGTTGACCTCTGGCGGGACAATCGCAGGGAACTCCAGGACCCCTCGCGCCGCGAACTGCGCCATCTGGGTCGTCGTCAGAAGATCAGCGCCGTCGGCCATGGTCATCCCTCGGGACTTCGGCCAGCTTCTCGAACCAGAACTCGTACTTCAAGTAGGACGTCTGGGTCTCCGTCCCGGGATAGTGCGGAGCCAGGGGCGAAACCTGGAACAGCCTCCAGCCGTCGCGCAGGGCCATCACGCCGTTGGAGTAGGGCGCGCGGTCCTCGTCGCCGGCGATATGCCGTCGCTCCCCAGCGCCGTCCCATTGGGACCAGGCGACAACGCTCGAGTCCAGGGCCGAGTCCGCCAGCCACAGAACGAGCACCTTCTGGCGGGTCACTTGCGGCCCTCCTCCAGCATCATTCGCGCAGCCTTCTCCGCGATCATCATGGTCGGCGAGTTGGTGTTGCCCGAGGTGATCGTCGGCATCACAGAGGCGTCGGCGATGCGAAGCCGATCGGCGCCGAACACCCGCAGACGAGCGTCGACGACCGCCCCTGCGTCCGAGGCGAGGCCCATCTTCGCAGTCCCCACCGGGTGGAAGATGGTCGTGCCCAGGCGCCGGGCCGACTCCAGCATGGCCTCGTGCGAGACGACGTCTTCGCCGGGCTTTAATTCCTGGGGCCGGAACCGCTGCAAGGGCGCCTGGGCGACGATGCGGCGCACGAGGCGCAGGGCGTCGACGGCGACGCCCTCGTCCTCGGGCGTGGAGAGGTAGTTCGGCTGGATCGCCGGCGGCGCCGCCGGATCGGGATCGGCCGCATGGATCGATCCGCGGCTGGTCGGGCGAAGATTGCACACGCTGATGGTGATGGCCGGATAGGGGTGCAGGGCCTCGCCGAAGGCCTCGAGGCTGAGCGGCTGAACGTGGAACTGCAGGTTCGGCGTCTCGTAGGCGTCGGATGAGCGGGCGAAGGCCCCCATCTGGGAGGGCGCCATGGTGAGGGGTCCACGCCGCAGCGCGGCGTACTCCAGCGCCATCAGCGGGCGACGCCAGGCCTGGGCGTAGAGGGCGTTGAGCGTCGGGACTCCGCTGACGCCGTAGACCGGACGGATCTGCAGGTGATCCTGCAGGTTCTCGCCGACGCCAGGGGCGTGTCGCACCACATCGACTCCCAGGGCGGACAGCCGGGTCCCGTCGCCGATCCCCGACAACTCGAGCAGTTTCGGCGTCCCGACGGCTCCGGCGGCGAGGACAACTTCGGCCGAGGCGCGCGCCGTCCTCACGCCCTCCGGCGTCTCGTATTCCACGCCGACCGCCCGGCCGTTCTCGATCACCAGCTTTCGGACGAGCACGCCGGTGATCAGGCGCAGGTTCGGTCGACGAAGCGCCGGGGACAGGAAACCCC
>DATHPX010000028.1:0-2489 GCA_035483335.1 Caulobacteraceae bacterium
CTGGCGACGCGCATGCTGCCGCTGGCCGACGGCAGCGACTATGGCGGCAGCCTCAGAAACCCCGCCGGCTGGAACAACGTGTTCGGCTTCCGCACGGGCTTTGGCGTCGTGCCGTCGACCGGGCCGGAGGTGTGGCTGACCGGCATGGGCGTACAGGGGCCGATGGCGCGCTCGGTCGAGGATCTGGCGCTGCTGCTCTCGGTCCAGGCGGGCTACGATCCCCGCAGCCCGCTGTCGCTGCCGGGCGGCGGCGAGATCTATCGGCAGAACCTCGAGGCGCCCGTGAAAGGGCGCCGCATCGGCTGGCTGGGCGATTTTGGCGGCGACGTCCCGCATGAGGCGCAGGTGCTGGAGGTGTGCCGCGCGGCCTTGAAGCCCTTCGAGGCCCTGGGCTGCGCAGTGGAGGACGCGAAGGTCGAGGCGGCGGTCGAGCCGGCCTGGCAGGCGATGGTCAAGCTTAGGGCCTGGCAGCAGGGCGGCTCGCTTCTCGCCAACTACCGCGAGGTGGCCGAACGTGCGCTGCTAAAGCCCGAAGCCGTCTTCGAAGTGGAGACGGGGCTGTCGCTCAGCGCCTTCGACATCACCGCCGCCTCGACGGAACGCACCACCTGGTCCATGGCCGTCAACAGGCTGTTCGACCGCTTCGACTACCTGGTCCTGCCAAGCTCGCAGGTCTTTCCTTTTCCGGTCGAGGAACGATGGCCCAAGGCCGTCGCCGGCCAGGAGATGCGCACCTATCACGAGTGGATGATGTCGGCGCTGCTGGTGACGCTTACGGGCTGCCCCGCCCTCGTGGTCCCGGCAGGTTTTGGCCCTGCGGGCCTACCGATCGGCCTGCAGATCGTGGGGCGCAACCGCGGCGAGGTCGCCTGCCTGCAGCTCGCCAAGGCCTACGAGGCCGCAACCGGCTGGACGCAGAAGCGGCCGCCGCACATCTCGGGCTTTGCCTGAATTCGTCCACTGTGACGGGCTGTGCTAGGAGCGGACGCAGGGAGAGGTCGACATGCGGCGGCATCTGGCGGAGGTGAACATCGGGCGGGTGCGGGGCGGCCCCGCCGATCCGCGCATGGTCGATTTCTTCGACAACCTCGCCCGCATCAACGCCCTGGCCGAGCGCATGCCGGGCTTCGTCTGGCGGCTGCAGGATGAGACCGGCGACAGCGCCATGGCCCTGCACTGGCCGGGCGATCCGACCATGAACGTGAACCTGTCGGTGTGGGAGGACGCAGAAGCGCTCGGGCGGTTCGTGTTCCAGACCGTCCACCGCAACATCTACGCCCGCAAGCACGAGTTCTTCGAGACGCCCGACCGGCCGATGTTCGTCCTGTGGTGGGTCGACGCCGGGCATATCCCGACGCTGACGGAAGCCAAGGCGCGCCTCGACCACTACCGCGCGCATGGACCCAGCGACTTCGCCTTCGGCTGGGCCGACCTGCCGGAGGCCAAGGCCTGGATGGAGCGCCGCTGCGCCTAGTTGCTCCGACCAGACGGGATCTCCGGCGAACGGTTCAGGCGGGAAATCTACGTGGAGTCGTCATGGACGATCTCGCCACCCGCCTCGTCGTCGAAGGAAGGGTCCAGGGCGTTGGCTATCGATGGTGGACGCAGGGGCGCGCTCTGAGTCTCGGGCTTCGCGGATGGGTCCGCAACCGGCGCGACGGATCTGTCGAACTGCTTGCGATCGGGCCGGCGGACGCAGTCGAGCAGTTCGCAGCGGCATGCCGGGAGGGACCCCCAGCCGCCCAGGTAAAGTCCGTCACACGCCTCGACGCAGAGGCGGTCGGCGTCGTCGGGTTCGAAGAACGGCCGACGGTTTAGACTGGGGGCCAACGTCGACGGGATCGATCGAGGGCGCGACTTCGGCGCCTGTATGGCGCCATTTCGGGCCATCTTTTCAGCCGGTAAAATTGTGTTAACTTTGTGTTGAATCAGAAGTGAGGGGCGGCGGCGGCCGCTTCCAGGCAGCAGGGGGAATCAGATGATTCGTCTTCCAATCCGCGCGGCGATGGCCGCGCTTGCCACCGCGCTCGCGGCGGGCTCGGCGAACGCCCTCGTGATCAATGACTACTTCGATCCATCGATCACCAGCGCCCCCAATGCCGCCCAGATCATCTCCGCGATCGAGCAGACCACCAATCAGTATCAGTATCTGTTCAAGAATCCGGTGACGGTGAACATCTATTTCAAGCAACAATCAGGAAGTTTCCTCGGGCAATCGGAATCGAGCTTTTACGACGACACCTACGCCAACTACAACAACGCCTCGATAGTCAACGCGAACGCCAATCCCGGCAATGCCCCTCTCGCACAGGGACTAAGCTCGCTCACCGGGCCGACGAACGTGGCGGACCTCATTCTTGCGACCGGCGCCGACTTCCGCGCGAACAGGTACGACGCGCCAGGCATCCTCGGAGAGGTCGACGGGCAGGCGATCGACACGATCATCACCCTGACGACAAGCTATCCCCTGGATTTCGCTGCGAACGTGC
>DATHPX010000029.1:0-5885 GCA_035483335.1 Caulobacteraceae bacterium
GTCCCATGGCGCTCGGCCGCCGCCTCCGTCGGCGCCGCCTTCAGCTCCGCCTGCCTCGCATCCATCCGCGAATCTCCGCTGTCCCTCCCCTTTATGGGGAGGGTGGTCGAGCGAAGCGAGACCGGGTGGGGAAGTCTGGTCTACCGCATCCCCACCGGCGCCAGCTCCGCCTCGCGCTCCGCCCGGATCTTGGCGTGCAGGTCGCCGTACTTGGCGAACTCCATCCGCGCGATCGTGCGGTTGTGGACTTCGTCGGGGCCGTCGGCGATGCGAAGCGTGCGCTGGCTGGCGTAGCTGCGGGCGAGGCCGAAGTCGCTGGTGACCCCGCCGCCGCCGTGGGCCTGGATGGCGTCGTCGATGATCTTCAACGCCATGTTCGGCGCGGCGACCTTGATCATCGAGATCTCCAGGCGGGCGGTCTTGTTGCCGGCCTTGTCCATCATGTCCGCCGCCTTGAGGCAGAGCAGGCGGGTCATCTCGATGTCGGTGCGCGCCTCGGCCACGCGCTGCTCCCACACCGACTGCTCGGAGACGTACTTGCCGAAGGCTTTGCGGCTCATCAGCCGCTTGCACATCTTCTCCAGCGCCACCTCGGCCACGCCGATGGAGCGCATGCAGTGGTGGATCCGTCCCGGACCCAGGCGCGCCTGGCTCATCTCGAAGCCGCGGCCTTCGCCCAGCAGCAGGCTCTCCTCCACCGGCACGCGGACGTCTTTGAGCAGGACCTCGGCGTGGCCGTGCGGGGCGTCGTCATAGCCGAACACCGGCAGCATGCGCAGGACCTCGACCCCCGGCGCGTCCATCGGGACCAGCACCTGCGACTGCTGCTGGTGTGGGGCGGCGTTGGGGTTGGTCTTGCCCATCACGATGGCGACCTTGCAGCGTGGATCGCCCACGCCGGACGACCACCACTTGCGCCCGTTGATCACATAGTGCTCGCCGTCGCGATCGATGCGGGTCTCGATGTTGGTGGCGTCGGAGGAGGCGACCAGCGGCTCGGTCATCAGGAAGGCCGAGCGGATCTCCCCGTTCATCAGCGGCCGCAGCCACCGCTCCTTCTGTTCCAGTGTGCCGAAGCGGTTGAGCAGCTCCATGTTGCCCGTGTCGGGCGCCGAGCAGTTGAACACCTCCGAGGCGAAGGAGACGCGGCCCATCAGCTCGGCGATCGGGGCGTATTCCAGGTTGGTGAGCTGGACGCCCTCGAACTCGAACGCATCCTCCAGCGGCGGCACGCCCGAGTGGGGCGGCATGAACATGTTCCACAGGCCCGCCTTGCGCGCGCGGCCCTTCAGCTCCTCGACGATCGGGATGACCTTCCAGCGCTCGCCGGCGTGGGCCTGCTCCTCATAGACCGGCACGGCCGGGAAGACGTGCTCGTCCATGAAGTCGGACACGCGCCGGATCAGCTCCTTCTGGCGCGGCGAATAATCGAAATCCATGGCTAAGCTCCATTTCGAACAACTGTTCGAAACGGGTTCTAGTCACCTGCCCCGGCCCCGGGCAAGCGTCCCCGCGCCGGCGCCCCTTCCTCGGACGCCGGCGCACCGAAGTGTCAGGCCGTCTCGCGCAGGGCCTGGACCGAGATCTCGCGGAACTCTTCGGGGAAGAAGATGTCGTCCGCGTGGGCCGCCACATCCTGCGCCGTGTACGGAGCGCCAGGCGAGAAGCCCTTGGTCTGGATCATCTTCAGCTCGCGCACCCCGCGCGAGGAGGCGCCCATGATCAGGCCCGTGCGGTCGCCCGAGAGGTCGCTGACCATGTAGAGCACCGCCGGCGCCACCGCGTGGTCGGGCAGGGACATCGGGTCGGGCTCGCGGTCACGCCGGCCGGGCAGGTCCGAGGTCATGCGGGTATAGGCGCCAGGCGCCAGGCCCCAAACGCGGATGCCGTACTTGCGTCCCTCGATCGAGAGCACGCGCACCATGCCGTAAATCCCCGCCTTGGCCGCCCCGTAGTTGGCCTGGCCGAAATTGCCGTAGAGGCCGGAGGTGGAGGAGGTCTCGACGATGACGCCCTTCACGCCATTGTCCTTCATCCACTTCCACACCGGCAGGGTGACGCAATAGGCGCCCTTGAGGTGGACCTTCACCACCGCGTCCCAGTCGCCTTCCGAGGTGTTGGCGAAGGTCTTGTCGCGCAGGATGCCCGCGTTGCTGACCAGGATGTCGACCTTGCCGAAGTTGTCGAGCGCGGTCTTGAGGATGCTCTCGCCGCCCTGGATCGTGCTGACGTCGTCGCCGTTGGCGACCGCCTTGCCCCCGGCCTCCTTGATCGTGTTGACGACCTTCTGAGCCGCCGAGACGTCCGCCCCGGTTCCGTCGCGCGCGCCGCCGAGGTCATTGACCACCACCGAGGCGCCTTCCTTGGCGAACAGCTTGGCGTAGGCCTCGCCCAGCCCATTCCCCGCGCCGGTGATGATCGCAACCTTCCCGTCGAGAAGTCCCATTGGTCTCGCTCCCTTGTTGAATGTTCGTTTGCCTAATCAAACGGCGGGGCGCGGACCGATGCAAGACCCCTCCCTTCGGACCGCCGGCGTCTCGCCGGCTCTTCCTTGGGGCGACCGCCTACCGCCTTGCCCGGAAGAACCCCCGCAGCATCTCCCCGCTCTCCGCCGCCGCCAGCCCACCCTCTACCGCCGGCCGCCAGTGACACGTCGGCTGGTCGAAGACGCGGGCGCCGTGGATCACGCCGCCGCCCTTGGGATCTTCCGCGCCGAACACCACCCGCCCGATCCTCGCGTGACTGATCGCCCCGGCGCACATGGCGCAGGGCTCCAGGGTCACGAACAGGGTGAACCCCGTGAGCCGGTGGTTGGCGACCCGCTCGGCCGCTGCGCGCAGGGCGAGGATCTCGGCGTGGGCGGTGGGATCGGCCCGGCCGATCGTCTCGTTGCCGGCGACGGCGAGGACCTCGCCGCTGGCGAGGTCGACGACCACTGCGCCCACAGGAACCTCGCCCCGGTCGGCGGCGGCTTGCGCCGCATCGAGCGCGAGGCGCATGAAGGTCTCGTCATGGTCGGCCATCGCCAACACCGAACGGGTCCGCGCGGCGCCGGTCAAGCCACCCAGCCTTCGAGCCCGCCTGCGGAGTGGACAGAGGCCCAGCGCAACGACGGCGAGCGCGTCGCCAAGGCGCTGGCCCGCGCGGGGGTCGCCTCGCGCCGCGAGGTGGAGCGCCTGATCGCCGCCGGCCGCGTCGCCCTCAACGGCGAGGTCCTCACCACGCCCGCCGTGCTGGTGAAGGCGGGCGACGCCCTGGCGGTGGACGGCAAGCCCATCGAGGCGGCCGAAGCGGCCCGCGTCTTCCGCTACCACAAACCCGCCGGCCTCTTGACGACCCACAGCGATCCGGCCGGCCGGCCCACCGTGTTCCAGAAACTTCCGCCGGGGCTTCCCCGCCTGATCTCGGTTGGCCGGCTGGACCTCAACTCCGAGGGGCTGCTGCTGCTCACCAATGATGGCGGCCTCTCGCGCGCCCTGGAGCTGCCTTCAACGGCCCTGGTCCGTCGCTATCGCGCTCGGGCGCGCGGCCGCATCGACCAGGGAGGCCTGGACCGGCTGAAGGACGGGATCACCGTCGAGGGCGTCCGCTACGGGCCGATCGAGGCGACCCTGGACAAGGCGCGCGAGGGCGCGGCCGGCGCCAACCTCTGGATCAGCCTCACCCTCACCGAAGGCAAAAACCGCGAGGTGCGCCGCGTGCTGGAGGCCCTGGGCCTGACGGTGAACCGCCTGATCCGCATCGCCTACGGGCCCTTCGCACTCGGGACCCTGGCCGTCGGCGAGGTCGAGGAGGTCGGCCCGCGCGTCGTGCGCGAACAGCTCGGCCACCTCATCGCCCCCGCCCAGCTCCCCCAGGGCGACCGGCCCGCCTGGCGGCCACAGCGCAAGGAGGCGCCCCGGATCGAGCCGGGATCCACCCTCCTGCAGCGCGGCCCCAAGCCGGGCGCCGGGCGTAGGGCCGGCAGGGCAGGCCGCTGAGCGCCGCCCCGAACGTCCCTCACCCGAACTCGGTCGTCAGGTTGTCCGGCGGACTGATCTCGGCGGCGCGGACGTCGCCCAGGCGGCGCAGCCAGGGCCAACGGACCACCGCCTCGGTTGCGATGAAGTAGCCGGCCATCAGGGTCGTGTCTTCGACCAGCTCGAACATCGAGACGGGCGCCTGCTGCGCCTGAACACTGAGCGGCTGGAGGAACAGCACAATCAAGAGGTTATTGGCCGCGTGGGCGCCGATGGCGAACTCCGTGCCGCCCAGGCGCAGGGTCATGTAGGCGAGTCCCGCGCCCATCAGGGCCCTCGTCAGGAAGGCGTCGGGGCTGAAGTCGAAATGGGCGGCGGCGAAGAGGATCGACGACAGGCCGATGAGGATCACGGGCCGCTGGGTGAACGCGCCGATCTGGCGCAGCAGCCAGCCGCGGAACACCAGCTCTTCCACTGCGGCCGCGGGAATGAGCAGCAGGGCGGCGAGCACGTAGGTCGCCCGCCCGGCAAGGGTGTGGGAGACGGTGAGGACCGGCAGGCTGGCGGCGCCGTCGAGGGTTCTCTGGGCCGTCACCAGCGGGGTCAGAGCCAGGGTTGCGAGCGCCAGGCCGACCAGCAACAGGCGCCAGCGGAAGCGAGGGGCGGCCGTGGCCAGGACGCGGAGCGGCTGGTGCGCTGCGGCTGCGGCGAAGGCCACGAACACGAACAGCATGCCGTCGTCGACGCAGGTCGTCACCACCAGGCGTCCGACCTGGATGGTGAGGTCGTTGCGCTTGGGATCGGCCAGGGCGATGGCCGCAGCGCGGAGGCCGTCGAGACCCTCCGACCCATGACCGAGCACGAGGGTGAGGGGGATCAGGGTAAGGCAGGTGATGGCGATCGCCCCGACGATCGCGACCGCCAGGCCGCCGATGACGACCCCAATCACGCGCACATAGGACCGCTCACGCTCGCCGATGTTGGCGAGGAAGATGGATTCCCCCAAACCTGCCCAAAGGCCAGGCGCGCTCATTTGCCTATGAGTCCTGCACTGCTTACGGTTCTTCGGCCACGGCGGCGCAAATCCCAAGGCCCTTCGAATGCGGATCATCGCCGGCGCCCTAAGAGGGCGCAGACTTGTGGCGCCGGGGGTACACTCCACCCGGCCGACAGCCGACCGAACGCGCCAGGCCATCTTCAACGTGCTGGAACATGCGGCCTGGGCGAGGCCGATCGAAGGCGCGCGCGTGGCGGACCTTTTCGCCGGCTCGGGCGCCCTGGGGATCGAGGCGCTCTCCCGGGGCGCGGCCTATTGCCTCTTCGCTGAGAGCGACCGGGCGGCCGGCGACGTTATCGCCCGAAACCTGGACGAGCTCGGCTGCGCCGGCCGCTCCCGGTTGGTCCGGGGTGACGCCCGGCGCGGCTTGCCGCGCGACGCGGGGACGTTCGACCTCGTCTTCCTCGATCCGCCCTACGGCAAGGGTCTCGATCTCGCCGCCCTCGCCGCCGCCCCGCCCGGCTGGCTTTCGCCCGAGGCGATGGTGGTCATCGAGCGCGGCGCCGCCGAGGCCGAACCTCAGGCGCCGGGGCTAGAGCGCATCGACGACCGCACGTGGGGGGCAGCGCGGGTGTGGTTTTTGAAGCCTATCAATTAGATCCGTCCCTCCCCTTCCGGGGAGGGTGTCGCGCCAAAGGCGCGACGGGTGGGGAACCCCGGGGAAGGACGCGGGCGGCCGGGATGATCCACACTTCCCCACCCGGCTTCGCTTCGCTCAGCCACCCTCCCCATGAAGGGGAGGGACGGGCGCGTGGCGACTCACCTCCTCCCGAACAGCTTCTCGATGTCCGCGAGCTTCAGCTCCACATAGGTCGGCCGGCCGTGGTTGCACTGGCCGGAGCGGGGGGTGGCCTCCATCTCGCGCAGGA
>DATHPX010000030.1:0-19737 GCA_035483335.1 Caulobacteraceae bacterium
ACCGAGGCGATCCTCGAGCCCGATCTGCCGATCATCGATCCCCACCATCACCTGTGGGACCGCCGCGCGGCGCCGTCGCCCGAGGGGCCGCCGCGTCATGGCTTCGAGGCCCTCCTGCGGCTGTCCCCCCGCTACATGCTCGATGAGCTCCTCGCGGACATGAAGCGCGGCCACAAGGTCATCGGCACGGTCTACATGGAGTGCGGGTCCTTCTACCGACAGGACGGAGATCCAGCCCTCCGTCCGGTGGGTGAGACCGAGATGGTCACCAGCATCGCCGCGGTCGGCGGCTCCGGCCAGTACGGGCCGGTCAACCCCTGCGCCGGCATCGTCGGCCACGTCGATCTCACCATCGGCGAGCGCGCGCGCGAGGTCCTGGAAACCCACCTCGCCCATGGCGGTGGCCGCTTCCGCGGCATCCGCCACAGCGCTTCGGCCGACGCGGACCCCGACGTCCTTGGCCCCCTCGCCCGCCGCGCTCCCGGGCTCTATCGCGACGAATCCTTCCGCAAGGGCTTCGCTCAGCTCGCGCCCCTCGGCCTCTCGTTCGACGCCTGGCTGCTCGAGCCCCAGTTGCCTGAGCTGGTCGACCTCGCGCGGACCTTTCCCGGCACGACGATCATCCTCGACCACGTGGGCACGCCGCTGGGGATCGGCGCCTATGCCGGTCGGCGCGGCGAGCGGTTCGACGTCTGGCGCGGCGAGATCCGGGCGCTGGCGGAATCGCCCAATGTCCACGTGAAGGTCGGGGGCCTCGCCATGCCCTTTGCCGGCTTTGACTCCTTCATGAGCCAGCCCGCGGCCGCCTCGGAGCAGCTGGCGGAGGAGTGGCGTCCTTACGTCGAGACCTGCATTGAGGTCTTCGGCCCGACCCGCTGCATGTTCGAGAGCAATTTCCCCGTGGATCTTGGCAGCTGCGCCTACGATGTCCTCTGGAACGCCTTCAAACGCCTCTCCGCCGGCGCCTCCGCCGACGAGAAGACCGCCCTCTTCAGCGACACCGCCCGCCGCGTGTATCGCCTCGATATCTGACGAAAGGGACTCATGCACTACAAGGAGCTGAAGACCGCCTGGGCCGAGCTCACCGCGTCCGGCGCGCCGTTCGAGATCGTGCGCACGCCGATCCGCGGGATCGACACCCTGACCTACAAGAACGCGCCGCCGAACGTGCGGGCCCTGTGGCTGTCGACCAAGGCCTTCGCCGAGCGCGAGTACCTCATCTATGGGGACGAGCGGCTGACCTATGCGCAGGCGCACGCCCAGGTGGACGCCATCGCGGCGTGGCTCGTGGCTCAGGGCGTGAAGCCGCGCGACCGCGTGGCCATCGCCATGCGCAACTATCCCGAATGGCTGCTCGTCTACTGGGCCTGCGTCTCCATGGGCGTGGCCGTGGTGGGGATGAACGCCTGGTGGGTGGGCGAGGAGATCGACTACGCCCTCAAGGACTCAGATCCGAAGGTCATCTTCTGCGATGGGGAGCGCCTGACGCGGCTGGTCGAGCGGCCCGCCGGCTCGATCAAGGCGAAGATCGTCGCCACCCGGGTCGACGAGCTGCCTGCAGGGGTCGTTCCGTGGGGCGAGGTGATCGCCACGCCGGGGACACTGCCCGACGTGGAGGTGGACCCGGACGATGACGCCTGCATCTTCTATACCTCAGGCACCACCGGCTTCCCGAAGGGCGCCCAACTCACCCACCGGGGCTGCATCGCGAACCTGATGAGCATGATGTTCTCCGGGCAGGCCGGGACCCTGGCCACCGCGCGCGCCACCGGCATAGCGATCGATCCGACCGTTCCGCCGCCTGTTCCCGTGGCCCTGCTGACGACGCCGCTGTTCCACGTCACCGCCAACAACTGCGGCGCCTATGCCTGCACCGCCGCGGGCGGCAAGCTGGTGCTGATGTATCGCTGGGACCCCAAGGTCGCCCTCGAGCTGATCGAGAACGAGCGGGTGACCGCGATGAGCGGGGTGCCGGTGATGTCGCGCGAGCTCATCACCCATCCGGACTTTTCCAAGCACGACCTGTCGAGCCTGATGTCGCTGGGCGGCGGCGGGGCCCAGCTCCCGCCCGACCTGGTGCACAAGATCGACCAGGCCGTCGCCACCGCCCGCCCCAACACGGGGTACGGGATGACCGAGACCTGCGGGATCATCACGGCGGTCTCGGCCGACTTCTTCGTCGACAAGCCTGCCAGCGCCGGCCCTGCCATGCCGTCCTTCGAGACCATGTGCACGGACGACGACGGCAAGGCCGTGCCGGCCGGAGAACTGGGCGAGCTGTGGGTGCGCGGCGCCCAGGTGATCAAGGGCTACCTCAACCGCCCCGAAGCGACGGCCGAGTCGATCACCGACGGCTGGCTGCACACCGGCGATATCGCACGCGTGGACGAGGACGGCTTCATCTTCATCGTCGACCGCAAGAAGGACATGGTCCTGCGCGGCGGCGAGAACGTCTACTGCGCCGAGGTCGAGGCGGCCTTCTATCGCCACGAGTCCGTCGCGGAAGTCTGCGTGTTTGGCGTGGCCGACGAACGCCTTGGCGAGGAAGTCGCCGCCGCGGTGGTGGTCCGCGACGGCCACACCGTCGACGCGGCAATCCTGCGCACGCACTGCGCGGCGATCATGGCGAGGCACAAGATCCCCCGCTACCTCTGGCTGCTGTCCGATCCGCTGCCACGCAACGCCAGCGGGAAGTTCCTCAAACGGGAGCTTCGCCAAACGCTGGCCCTGACGGACGCCTTGTGAGGACTTTACTCTTCCTGTCCCTCCCCTTCTGGGGAGGGTGTCGCGCCGAAGGCGCGACGGGTGGGGAGGTTTGGGGAAGGACGGAGGCATTAGAGATGATCCACACTTCCCCACCCGGCCTCGCTACGCTCTGCCACCCTCCCCAGAAGGGGAGGGATTAGCTTGTTGATCGGCGGCCAGCCGACGCGCACTATTTGGCCGACGGCCGAAGGGGCCGTCGAAATCCTCGACCAGACGCGCCTGCCGCATCGGGTCGAGACTGTGCGTCTCACGAGCCTCGACGACGCCGTGCGGGCCATCGCCGACATGCAGGTGCGGGGCGCGCCCCTCATCGGCGTGACAGCGGCCTACGGCATGGCGCTGGCCGCCGGCGCTGATCCATCCGACGAGGCCCTTTCGCTGGCCCGCGCCCGGCTCGCCGCCAGCCGGCCCACGGCGGTCAATCTCGCCTGGGCGCTGGAGCGGATGGGCCGCGTGCTGGCCGATCTGCCACCTGCCCACCGCGAAGCCGCCGCCTGGGCCGAGGCCTCGGCCATCGCTGAGGAGGATGTCGCGGCCTGTCGCCAGATCGGCGAGCACGGGGCCGATCTCATCGCCGAGGCGGCGGCGCGGAAAGGCGGGGGAAGGGTCAATGTCCTCACCCACTGCAACGCCGGCTGGCTGGCCACGGTCGACTGGGGGACGGCCCTCGCGCCCATCTATGTCGCCCAGGAGCGCGGAATCGATGTCCATGTCTGGGTCGACGAGACGCGCCCGCGCAACCAGGGCGCCGCCCTCACCGCCTTCGAACTTGCACAGCAGGGGATCGCCCATACGATCGTGGTCGACAATGCGGGCGGCCACCTGATGCAGCATGGGCAGGTGGACCTGTGCGTCGTGGGCGCCGACCGGGTGACGGGGACGGGCGACGCCGCCAACAAGATCGGCACCTACCTGAAGGCCTTGGCCGCGCACGACAATGGGGTGCCCTTCTTCGTCGCCGCGCCGGCATCGACGATCGACTGGACTTTGACCGACGGCGTCGCCCAGATCCCGATTGAGCAGCGCGGAGAACGCGAGGTCACCCACCTCTGGGGCGCCTTGGAGGACGGGTCCCTGGGTTGGGTCCAGGTATCCGCGCCCGGCAGCGCGGCTGCGAACTTCGCCTTCGACGTCACGCCCGCCCGACTGATCACCGGAATTGTGACCGAGCGGGGCCGCGTCGCCGCGAGCCCGGAGCCGCTGCGCGCGCTGTTCGACCTCTAGGGTCGTCGCTTCCAGACATCCGAGCGAGGATCGCTCGCCTCGGATCCAAAAGTGAGCACGAGAAGAGTGGGTGGGGGTGCGAGGGTCGGAGCGGGCTCACCTCGCCAACGCGTCCCCCACCCAGTTCCGCAAGCGGAACGAAGCCTCGCCACCCAGGGGCGCGGCGTTCCTCGTACTCAGGTGCGCGCCTCCACGGACTGAACACCACTGAGTCAAGCCGAGCCAGCTGAATCGGCCCTGCCATGAGATAGACGATCTCCAATGACGTTGGTCGAAATAAGACCGTACGGTACTTGGCGATACGGCGTTTCGTAACAGCAAGTAACAAACTTGGCTGTTAGGTTTGCCCAAGTTTTACTGTTAATTACTCCAAACCAACGACAGAGTTGGCGAGAAATTTATGGAATTGTTGGCTGTCCTGCGGCCCAAGGCGCGGCTCCGCCGGCGCTCACGACGCCGGCGGTTTGCGACCCGCCGTTACTGGCAGGCGAGGCATTCCTCGTAGTCGGTACGCGCTTCCGCGGCGGCCTTGGCCGCCGCGCCCGCGCCCCCGGCGAACGCCGCGCGCTGAACGGACTTGGAGCGCAGGTAGTAGAGGCTCTTCATCCCCCGCTCCCACGCCTGCCAGTGCAGCATGTGCAGGTCCCACTTATCGACATCGCCAGGCAGGAAGATGTTGACGGACTGGGACTGGCACACGTCGGGCGTGCGGTCGGCGGCGAGATCGATCACCCAGCGCTGGTCGATCTCGAACGCGGTCTTGAACACCTCCTTTTCCTGATCACTCAGGAAGTCGAGGTGCTGCACCGAGCCCTCGTTCTCCAGGATCGAGCCCCACACCTCGGGCGTGTCGCGGCCCTTCTCCTGCAGCACGCGCTCCAGGTAGGGATTGCGCACGGCGAAGGAGCCGGAGAGCGTCTTGTGCGTGTAGACGTTGGCCGGGATCGGCTCGATGCCTGCGCTCGTGCCCCCGCAGATGATCGAGATCGACGCCGTCGGGGCGATCGCCAGCTTGTGGGAGAAGCGCTCCATCACGTCCCGTTCGGCGGCGTCCGGGCAGGGGCCCCTTTCCTCGGCCAGGACCTTGCTCGCCGCGTCGCAGGCGCGGCGCAGGTGCTTGAAGATGCGCATGTTCCAGCTCTTCGCCAGGGCGCTCTCGAAGGGCACGTTCTGGCCCTGCAGGAAGCTGTGGAAACCCATCAGCCCCAGTCCCACCGACCTCTCCCGCGCGGCCGCATAGGCCGCCGGCGCCATCTCGGCCGGAGCGCGGTCGATGAAGTCCTGCAGGACGTTGTCGAGGAACCGCATGGTGTCCTCGATGAAGGTCGGGTGGTCGCGCCATTCGAGAAACATCTCGGCGTTGACCGAGGAGAGACAGCAGACCGCTGTTCGCTCGACACCACGGTGGTCCGGGCCCGAGTGCAGCATGATCTCCGAGCACAGGTTCGACTGCCGCACCTTGAGCCCCAGCTCCTGCTGGTGGCGGGGCATGGCGCGGTTCACCGCGTCGGAGAAGATCACATAGGGCTCGCCGGTCTGCAGGCGCAGCTCCAGCAGCTTCTGCCAAAGGGCCCGCGCGTCGACCATGCGCACCGCCTCGCCGGTCTTGGGCGAGCGCAGGGCGAAGGGGGCGCCGTCACGCACGGCTTCCATGAACTCGTCGGTGACCGACACGCCGTGGTGCAGGTTCAGCGACTTGCGGTTGAAGTCGCCGGAGGGTTTGCGGATCTCGAGGAACTCCTCGATCTCCGGGTGGTGGATGTCGACATAGACCGCCGCGGAACCGCGGCGCAGGGAGCCCTGGCTGATCGCGAGCGTCAGGCTGTCCATCACCCGGATGAAGGGGATGATGCCGCTGGTCTGACCCGAGCCCTTCACCTTCTCGCCGATCGATCGGACGCCGCCCCAATAGGTGCCGATGCCACCGCCGTTGGCCGCCAGCCAGACGTTCTGGTTCCAGGTGCTGACGATGCTCTCGAGCGAATCCCCGACCGAATTGAGGAAGCAGGAAATCGGCAGGCCCCGACTGGCTCCGCCGTTCGACAGCACCGGCGTGGAGGGCATGAACCACAGCCTGGAGATGTAGTCGTAGATCCGCTGGGCGTGGTCGGCGTCGTCGGCGAAGGCGGTGGCCACGCGGGCGAACATATCCTGGTACGACTCGCCCGGCAGGAGGTAACGGTCCTCGAGCGTCGTGCGGCCGAAGTCGGTCAGCAGGGCGTCGCGGGAACGGTCGATCTCCACCTTGCGGACCAGCGTGAGGCTCGGCCGTTCGGCGGGTTTTGGCCGCACCTGGCGCGTCTGTGAGACCTGATCGTGAATCGCATGCGACGTGTTCATTCCGAGCCCCGACCGTACCTTCTGCGAGGAAGCCCATTTGGCGCCTCCTCGCTAAATTAGGACTAAATCTTGTGGGCGTAGCGTCCGCCCGCCCTACATATGGGGACACAAGCCCCGAAAAGCGTCAACCGGCGCGGGGGTCGGCTGACATGTTTTTTTGGTTGATGAAACCTTAACCAGAGCGCGCTTACCTGGGACCGCCGATCGGGTGCGGACGATCGGAGTCGTTGCGGCCGCGCGGCGCCGGACGTAAGGGAATCCGCCCCGCCGACGCCGAACCCAACGGAGCGATGTCAGAGGTCAATCTCCCGCACGATCACCACCCCTCGATCCCCATCCGCCTGTTCACTCAGGCGGACTGGCGACTGAGCGGGGACGGCCTCAATCCGGGCGCCCGCACGGCCGCCATCCAGGTCAAGTTCGCCGGCAAGGCGGGCGACCTCGCGGTGGTCCGGCGCGCCGACGGAGAGGTCGAGGAGGTCCTGTTCGGTCTCGGCGAGGGGCCGGCCGCCCCGGCCTTCCGGGGCCTCGCGGCGCGGTTGCCGCCCGGGGACTACCGCATCGACGGGGAGACCAAGGGCGACGGCGTGGAACTCGCCCTTGCCTGGGCGCAGGGCGCCTATCGCTTCGACAGGTACAAGCGCGATCGGGGCGATCCGCCTCCCCGGCTGGTGACGCCGGCGGGCGCCGACGTGGATCGCGTCCGCGTCCTTGCCCACGCCTGCGCCCTGACCCGCGACATGGTCAACACGCCGGCCAATGACATGGGTCCGTTGCAGATCGAGACCATCGCCCGCGAGATCGCCGCCCAGCACGGCGCGCAGATCCAGGTCGTGGTCGGCGACGCCCTCGTAGAGGCAGGCTATCCCGCGGTGCATGCCGTCGGCCGGGCCGCCGTCCCGCACCGCGCGCCGCGGATGATCGAGATCTCCTGGGGCGAGCCCAACGCGCCGCTGGTGGCGGTCGTCGGCAAGGGGGTGGTGTTCGATACCGGCGGCCTGGACATCAAGCCGTCGGCGGGCATGAGGTTGATGAAGAAGGACATGGGCGGCGCCGCCCATGCCCTGGGGCTGGGCCGGATGATCATGGGCCTGCGACTGCCGGTGCGCCTGGCGGTGCTGGTCCCGGTGGTGGAGAACGCCATCTCCGGCGACGCGATGCGGCCCGGCGATGTGCTCGCCTCCCGGCGGGGCCTCTCAATCGAGGTGGGCAACACCGACGCGGAGGGCCGCCTGATCCTGGCCGACGCCCTGGCCCGGGCGGCCGAGCTCACGCCAAGCGTAACGATCGACATGGCGACCCTCACCGGGGCCGCCCGGGTGGCGCTGGGGCCTCAGGTCATTCCGTTCTACACTGACGACGACGATCTCGCGCGCGAGATCGCTGACGGCTCGCTTGCCGCCAACGATCCGCTCTGGCGCATGCCCCTGTGGGAAGGCTACGCCGCCTCCCTCGACAGCGACGTCGCCGACCTCAAGAACGACCCGGACGGGTGGGCCCAGGCCGGATCTGTCACCGCCGCCCTGTTCCTCAAGCGCTTCGCGCCGGTGGGCCCATGGGTCCACCTGGACATCTTCGCCTGGAATCCCCGCTCGCAGGCGGGCCGGCCGGCCGGAGCGGAGGCCCAGTCGATCCTGGCGCTCCTCCACATGCTCGAACGGCGGTTCTCCTAGGGGTGAGCGCAGATCCACGCTTGACCCTGGCTCGGGCCGACTTGGCGAGCACCGAGCTTGAGGGGATCGTTCGCGCAGCGCGCTTCGCCGAGCCGAAGCGAATGCGCGTGGCGTCCCCCTCCATCGCCCTCCGCGCTGCGCCACACGCGGGGGCGGAACAGGTCGATCAGGTCCTGTTCGGAGAAACGTTCGACGTGCTCGACGCCGATGGCGCCTTCGCCTGGGGCCAGGCGGTGCGGGACGGTTATGTCGGCTGGGTGGACGCCTCGGGCCTGGCGCCGGCGGAGGAGGAGACGCCGACCCACTGGGTGACAGCTCTGAGGACCTTCGCCTTCGCCTTGCCCTCAATCAAGTCGCCGTCCTTCGGACCGCTCAGCCTCAATGCGCTCGTTCGCGTCACGGGAGAGCAGGGCGAGATGGCGCATGCCGAAGGCGCGGGGTGGATCCCCCGGGGCCACCTGGCTCCCATCGCCGCCGGCTTCGCCGAGCCAGCGGCGACGGCCGAGCGGTTCCTGGGCGCGCCCTACCTATGGGGCGGGCGCGACAGCATCGGGATCGACTGCTCGGGCCTCATCCAGCAGGCCCTGTACCCCGCCGGCCTCGCCTGCCCGCGCGACTCCGACCTCCAGGCCGCACTCGGCGCCCCGGTGGAGCGTGGCGACCTGGCGCGCGGGGACCTCGTCTTCTGGCGCGGCCACGTCGGGATGATGCTGGACGAGTCCCGCCTCATCCACGCCAACGCCTGGCACATGGCCGTGGAGATCGAGCCGCTGGCCGGGGCCGTCGAGCGGATCAGCCGTCGCGGCGGCGGCGAGCCGACGGCGTTCCGGCGCATTGGAATCCTGCATCCCTCCCCTTCCGGGGAGGGTGTCGCGCCATAGGCGCGACGGGTGGGGAACTCTGGGGAAAGAGCGCGGCGCCCGGGGTGATCCACACTTCCCCACCCGGCCTCGCTTCGCTCAGCCACCCTCCCCGGAAGGGGAGGGACGGCTCACCCCGCGGCCGCGAGGATCCGTCCATAGAGCACAGGATCCACGTTTCCCCCTGAAAGGATGATCACCGTGGCGCCGGCCGGTTCGGCGCGCACCTTCCCGCTGAGGAGGGCCGCCAGGGCGACGGAGCCGCCCGGCTCGACCACCAGCTTCAGTTCCTGGAAGGCGAAGCGCATCGCTTCGGCCACCTCGGCGTCATCCACGGTGACGGCGCCGGCGAGATTGGCCTTCATGATCGGAAAGGTGATCTCGCCAGGCATGGGCGACTCCAGGGCGTCGCACAGGGAGCGCGGCGACGGCGGCGCGCCCATGCGCTTGCCCGCCTCCAGCGAGCGGCGCGTGTCGTCGAAGCCTTCCGGCTCGACGCCCCAGATCTGCGCCCAGGGCGCCTGGGACTTGACCGCTACGCTCACCCCGCTCATCAGCCCGCCCCCGCCGACAGGGCCGATCACCGTGGCGACGCGCTCTCCAAGGGCCTGGGCCTGCTCGACGATCTCCAGCCCGGCCGTTCCCTGGCCGGCGATCACGAAGGGATCGTCGAAGGCGGGCACGACCACCGCGCCGCGCTGGCGCGCCAGGTCGGCGGCGATCTCCTCGCGGCTCTCGCGCGCCCGATCGTAGAAGCGGATCTCGGCGCCGTAGTTGCGCGTCGCCTCCGCCTTCACCTTGGGCGCGTCGGAGGGCATGACAATCAGCACCGGCATGTCGAGGGCGCGCCCGGCCATGGCGACGCCCTGGGCGTGATTGCCGGAGGAGAAGGCGACGACGCCGCGCTTGCGCTCGTCGTCCGACAGGCGGCTGAGGCGATTGTAGGCGCCGCGGAACTTGAAAGCCCCGACACGCTGGAAGGTCTCCGCCTTGATCAGGACCCGGCCGCCGACGCGCGCGTCCAGGGCAGGGCTTTCCAGGAGGGGCGTGCGCACGGCCACGCCCTCGATTTGCCGCGCTGCGTCGCGGACGTCCTCGATCGTCACGCTCATCGTGCGAAGACCTGGGCGTCGTCCGCGAAGGCCTTGAACTCCAGGGCGTTACCCGAGGGGTCCTTGACGAACATGGTGCTCTGCTCGCCTGGCAGCCCGACGAAGCGCGTCTGGGGTTCGATGATGAATTGGATCTCGGCGCCCTTGAGACGCTCGGCGAGGGTCCGCCAGTCGGCCGGCTCCAGGATCAGGCCGAAGTGGCGCACTGGCACATCCTCGCCATCGACCGGATTGGTCGCCGCCTCCCTCAGCTCCTCGGGCGCGAGGTGTGCGACGATCTGATGGCCATAGAGGTCGAAGTCGACCCAGTCCTCGGCGCTGCGACCTTCGGGACAGCCCAGCACGCCGCCGTAAAAGGCGCGCGCCGCCGCGAGGTCGTGGACCGGGAAGGCGAGATGGAAGCGTGGGCGGTTCATGTGCGCGCTCTTAGCGCATGTGGCCGCGCGCGGGGAGCGCTCGCACTGGACTTTGCCGCCCAGCCGCAGTCACTAGGCGGGCCATCCGCCGACGACCGGGAGAAAGCCTCGAGATGAATGTCATGACCATCGACACCCAGGGTTGGAAGGCCGCTGGGGACGCGGGACTGGCGAACGCCATCGAGCTGCGCCGCGCGATCCACGCCGAGCCGGAACTGGGACTGGACCTCCCTAAGACCACCGCCAAGGTGAAGGCCGCTCTGGCGGGTCTGCCGCTGGAGATCCGCGAAGGCCGTTCCACCAGCGGCGTGCTGGCCATCCTGCGCGGCCCCGCCAACGGCCGAACGGTCCTGCTGCGCGGTGACATGGACGCCCTGCCGCTCAACGAGGACACCGGCCTGCCCTTCGCCTCCCTCACCGCCGGGGCCATGCACGCCTGTGGCCACGACACCCACGTCGCCATGCTCGCGGGAGCCGCCCGGGCCCTGTGCGAGCAGCGCGAGCGTCTCCCCGGTACGGTGATGTTCATGTTCCAGCCGGGCGAAGAGGGCCATCACGGCGCGCGCTTCATGCTGGAGGACGGGCTGATAGATCCCCTTCCCGACGTCGCCTTCGCCCTGCACATCTCGCCCAATATGCCCAGCGGCGTCTTCGCCGGCCGCACCGGCCCCCTGCTGGCCGCCGCGGACAAGGTGACGATCAAGGTGACCGGCCAGGGCGGCCACGCCTCGATGCCCCAGGACGCCGTCGATCCCATCCCGGTCCTCTGCGAAATTGTCACCGCCCTGCAGGCCATGGTCACCCGGCGGATCTCGGTGTTCGAGCCGGCGGTAGTCACCATCGCGCACATAGACGCGGGCACGACCAACAACGTCATCCCCGAGTCCGGCCGCATGGTGGGCACGATCCGCACACTCTCCGAGCGCACCCGGAACCTCGTTCACGAAGGAATCGCGCGCGTGGCGAACAACATCGCCGCCGCCCACGGCGCGCGGGCGGAGATCGACATCGAGCAGGGTTTCCCGGTCACCGTCTGCGACGGGCGCGTCACCGAGTTGGCCGCCCGCACCGCGCGCGCCCTCTTCGGCGAGGAGGGCTGGATGACCATGCCCAACCCGATCATGGGAGCCGAGGACTTCTCCTACGTCCTGCAGAAGGTCCCCGGCGCCATGGCCTTCCTCGGCGCGGCGCCCGAGGGCGGCGACTACCGCACCTGCTGCGCCCTGCACTCGAACCGCATGGTCCTCGACGAGCGCGTCATGGCCCGCGGTATCGCCATGCACTGCGCCATGGCGGAGGCGGCGCTCTCCTCCGACCTCGAACTCTAGAGCCTGATGCGTTTGCACGGGACAGACGCGAATGCTGAATCAGGCTCTACGCTTATGGAGCTAGAGCAAATCATCCCCATTCAGACGCTCCCGTCTGAATGGGGTTTGCTCTAGGGAGCGGGTGGAAGCCGCCGTCGAGACTACGACGCCAGCGGCCCCGACGGCGCCGCGACTGCCTGTGTGGGTGATGGGCCTGGCCATGGCCCCGTTCGGACTGCTGGGCGGGGTTTGGGCGGTCACCACGCCCCAGCTTCTCGCCGCCCAGCACGTCCCAGAACCGGTCATCGCCAGCGTCACGGCCATCGCGGGTTTGCCGACATCGATCGGCTTCCTCGCTTCGCCGATCCTGGACCTGTGGGTCAGCCGGCGCGCCTGGACGCTCGGGCTGGCGGTCGCCACGGGCCTGCTGCTGTTCGCGGCGCTCGTCTGTCACCAGAGCGTCGTCGCCCTCGCCGCCCTGCTGTTCTTCGCCTGGTTCGCCGCCATCCTCTTCGCCGGCGTGGCGGGGGCGTGGCTCAGCAGCCTGCTGCCCCAGGACAAGCGCGCGAGCCTGGCGGCGTGGAGCACGGTGGGGAACACGGGGGCGGGCGGCCTGGCGGTGATGATCGCCATGCCGCTCCTGCGCGACCTCCCGTTTGATGTAGGAGCCGGGGTGCTCGGGCTGGCCGTGATGGCGCCGGTCCTTCCGCTCGCCCTGCTCGAAGCCCCGCCGCCGGACGCGCGCCTCTCGCGCGAGGGGTTCGGCGCCTTCCTGCGCGACCTGCGCACGCTCGTGACGCGCCGCCACATGGTGCGCCTGCTGATCCTCTTCCTCGCGCCTGCGGCCGCCTTCGCCCTCACCAATCTGCTGGGGGGCCTGGGCGATCAGTTCGGGGCCTCGGAGCGCTTCGTCTCCACCGTCGGAGGCGCGGGCGTCACTCTCGCGGGCATCGTCGGCGCGTTGCTGGTTCCCCGGCTCCTACGTCTCACGACGCCAGTCCGGCTCTACCTGCTCATCGGCTTCGTCGGCGCGCTGTTCACGGGCTCGCTCATCCTGGCGCCGCACAGTCCTGCGACTTTCGCCCTCGCCATGCTGGGAGAGAACGCCTTCCAGGCCGCGGCCTTCGCCGCCTCGTTCGCCATCACCTTCAGGTCGGTTGGCTCGGACAACCCCCTTGCGGCGACCCAGGTTTCGCTGCTCACCGGCGCCGGCAACGCCCCTGTCACCTACATGCAGATCCTCGATGGGCGCGCCTACGGCGTCGCCGGGGTGAGGGGCGCACTGGCGTTCGACAGCATCGTCAGCCTGGCGGCCTGCGCGGTGTTGGCCGCGTGGCTATGGCGACGCGTCGAACCGGACCTGCCTGACTGACCTCAGGACCGATTCGCCAGGGCTTCAGGATTGGCGATGACCCGGCCGGTCCTGTCGTCAACGGCGACGCGGTGCGTGGCGCCGCCGCGTCGGATCAGGATGTTGTAGGCCTGAACGTCGCTGGAGGGGTTGCTTGCGCTGCTGGCGATCCCGGCCGCCACCGCCGGGGCGCCATAACTTTCATACTCCGCCGTGCGGATCGCTTCTGACAGGGGAACGGTGGCGCGCAGCGCCTGGCCCACGTCCGCGCGCGCCTTCCACTTCAGCTTCCTGTCGGGGACGCTCGCGGCGCCCGGCTCCACGGAGTCGCCATTCTCCGAAGAGATTCTGAGGAAGGTCACGCCGCCGTTCTTGGCGACCGCCGCGCGGAAGCCCGGCTTACCGTCGCGATCGGTGTAGCGGATCTCGACCACACGCCCGCCCGTCGTAGATTCGATCTGCTGGATCAAGCTTGGCAACGTGCCGGGACTTCCCGTCCAACTCGACAGATCGGCCTTTGTGTAGGGCCGTTGCGACACGGCGTGGGCCGACACGGCGTGGCCCGACACGCCGGCGGCGCACAGCGTGGGCGCGGCCGTGATCGCACAGGCGATTGCAAGCTTTCTGATCACGGGTAAGGACTCCTAAACTTTCAAACGATCGGTTTCACTCAAACCCGCGCCGCCTGTAGTTCTGCCCGTAGCTCTAGAAGAAACCCCGATCAAACGGCGTCCGTCTCAACGGGGATAGTTTGCTCTAGATTCAGAAATGCAGAGCCTGATTCAGCTTTTGCACGTGTTCCGCGCACCCTCAGGCTCTAGGCGCAGCGACCCGTCGTCCCCGGCGGGCTCGGACAATCCTCCGACCGCGACCCGCGCCTCTCTGCTCAGCGGAGACGGCGCCAGGCCGATCACCTACATGCAGATCCTCGACGGGCGCGCCTACGGCGTCGCCGGGGTGAGGGCGCACTGGGGCGTTCGACAGCGCCGTCAGCCTGGTGGCCTGCGCGGTGATGGCCGCGTGGCTATGGCGGCGCGTCGAGCCGGATCTCCCTGGCCGAGGTCAGGGCCAGTCCGCAAGGGCGCTGGGATCGGCGATGACCTGCCCGGACTTGTCGTCCACGGCGACGCGGTGGACCTCGCCATGACGCCAGATCAGGACGTTGTAGGCCTGGACGTCGCTGGTGGGATTGCTCGCGCTGCTGGCGATGCCGGCCGCCACCGCCGGAGCGCCGTCGCTGGCCTGCTCGGCTGCGCGGATCGCGTCTGGCAGAGGAACCGTGGCGCGCAGCGCCTGAGTCACATCGGCCCGCGCCTTCCACTTCAGCATCCAGTCAGGAACGCTTGCGGCGGCCAGCTCCACCGTATCGCCCTTCTCCGCAGCGGCGCTCAGGAAGGTCACGCTGCCGTTTTTGGCGACCGCTGCGCGGAAGCCTGGCATGGCGTCACGACTGGAGTAGCGGATCTCGACCACACGCCCGCCCGTCTTTGCCTCGATCTGCTGAATCATTCGTGTCAGCGTGCCGGGGTTGCCCGTCCAGCCCGACAGATCCGCCTTGGTGTAGGGTCGCTGCGACACGCCCTGCGCCGCCACGCCGGCGACGCACAGGACGATCGCCGCAGCAATCGAGCCGGCGACCGGAAGCTTTCTTGTCACGGATGACGCCTCCCAACTTTGCCTGTCCCCAACACAGAGAAACCCAATTTTGTACACTTCTGTTCCCCGGAACGACCGCGGGCGTAGCGGGGGCGTTGTCGGCGGCGGCGGCGGCGGCTAAAGACCCGCGGAAAGGCCGCCCACGCATGATCCGGCGCCGCCTTTCCGCCAGGTTCAAGCGGAGGCTGCTTTGGGTAATGTGACGGTGATCGGCGCCCAGTGGGGCGACGAGGGCAAGGGCAAGGTCATCGACTGGCTGGCCGACCGCGCCGACGTCGTCGTGCGCTTCCAGGGCGGCAACAACGCCGGCCACACGATTGTGGTCGGAAACAACGAATACAAGTTCTCCCTGCTTCCCTCCGGCGTGGTCCAGGGCAAACTCTCGATCATCGGCAATGGCGTGGTCGTCGACCCCTGGTCCCTCCTGGACGAGATCGAACGCGTCCGCGGCCAGGGCCTTTCGATCACGCCCGAGATCCTTGTGGTGGCGGACAACGCGTGCCTGGTCCTGCCCCTTCACCGCGATCTCGACGCGGCTAGGGAGGCGAGGGCGGGCGCGGCGCGGATCGGCACCACGGGCCGCGGGATCGGGCCGGCCTACGAGGACAAGGTGGGTCGCCGGGCGATCCGCTTCTGCGACCTTGGCGACGAGGCGGCGCTGGAGAGCAAGATCGGCCGGTTGCTGGCCCACCATGAGCCGCTTCGCCGCGGCCTCGACCTGCCGGAGGTGACTCCCGAAGCCCTGCTCGCCCTGCTGAAGGAGGTCGCCCCGAAGGTGGCGCCCTTCGTCCGGCCGGCCTGGCGCGAGCTCGACCGCGCCATCCGCGACAACCGCCAGATCCTGTTCGAAGGCGCCCAGGCGGTCATGCTCGACGTGGACCACGGCACATACCCCTTCGTCACCTCCTCCAACACCGTCGCCGGCCAGGCTGCCGCGGGCGCGGGCGTCGGCCCGTCGGCGGCCGGCTTCGTCCTGGGCATCGTCAAGGCCTACACCACCCGCGTCGGCGAAGGCCCCTTCCCAGCCGAGCTGAAGGACGCCACGGGCGAAAAGCTCGGCGAGCGCGGCCGCGAGTTCGGCACGGTGACCGGCCGCAAGCGCCGCTGCGGCTGGTTCGACGCGGTGCTCGTGCGCCAATCCGTGGCCGTGGCCGGCATCGACGGGATCGTGCTCACCAAACTCGACGTCCTCGACGGCTTCGACACCTTGAAGATCTGCGTCGGCTATCGCCTGCGCGGCGAGACGATCGACTACCTGCCCGCCAGCCTCGCCGACCAGGCCGCGGTCGAGCCGGTGTGGGAGGAGATCGAGGGCTGGAGCGGCCAGACCCATCGGGCGCGTTCGTGGAAGGACCTCCCGGCCGCGGCGGTGAAATACGTGCGGCGCATCGAAGAGCTCATCGGCGCCCAGATCGCCTTCGTCACCACCGGCCCCGAGCGCGCCGACATCATCATGATGCGGGATCCGTTCAGGGGTAGGTGATCCGTCCCTCCCCTTCCGGGGAGGGTGGTCGAGCGAAGCGAGACCGGGTGAGGAACCCTGGGGAAAGACCCCTGGCGCCGGGGATGATCCAAACTTCCCCACCCGTCTTCTCGCTGCGCTCGAAGACACCCTCCCCAGAAGGGGAGGGACGCCCTCATGTCGCTTGCCCTGCACGCCGCGAATTGATTAAGGCTCCTAACCAAATCGATACGGAGGAGGAGCCCATGACTATCGTCGACGCGCCGCGCCCGCTGACCATCGCCGAGGCCAACGCCCGGCTGACCGCGCCGGGATCGCGCTTCGAGGTCGAGGAAATCCTCATCCGCAGCGCGTCCACGCGGGCCTGGAAGAATGGACCCAAGACGCTCTCCCAGGTGTTCGAGGCGGCCGAGCGCTTCTCGGACCGCACTTTCCTGGTGCTGGAGGAGGACCGCGTCAGCTTCGAGGGCTTCATGCGCGCCACGCGCGTCCTGGCCGAGCGCCTCGCGGCCGACGGCGTGGGCAAGGGCGACCGGGTGGCCATTGTGATGCGCAACCTGCCCGAGTGGCCCGTCGCCTTCTTCGCCGCGGCGATCCTGGGGGCGATCGTCACGCCGCTCAACGCCTGGTGGACCGGCCCGGAGCTGGCTTTCGGCCTCTCCAACAGCGGCGCCAAGGTCGCCCTCGTCGACGCCGAACGCCTCGCCCGCATCGAGGGCGACCTTGCCGGCCTCCCCGACCTCAGGAAGGTCTATGTCGCTCGCGCTGGCCAGGAAACCCTTGCGCCGAAGGTCGAGCGGCTGGAGGCGGTGATCGATGTCCCCAACAGCTGGGGCGACCTGCCGCGCCGCCCGAGCCCCGCTGTCGGCATGGAGCCGGAGGACGAGGCGACCATCTTCTACACCTCCGGCACCACGGGAACGCCGAAGGGTGCTCTGGGCACCCACCGCAACATCACCACCAACCTGACCGCAGGTGAGGCGGCGATGGCGCGGCGGTTCGTCCGCAACGGCCAACCGCTGCCGACGCCGCCCGCGGGCGGCGCGCCGCAGCGCTGCTCCCTGCTGGTGGTGCCGTTCTTCCACGTCACCGGCTGCATCGCGAGCCTGGTCGGAGCGGTCCATTCGGGCGGCAAGATCGTGCTGATGCGCAAGTGGGACGCCCTCGAGGGCCTCAAGCTGATCGAGCGCGAGCGCGTCAGCTCCACCGGCGGGGTGCCGACAGTCGCCTGGCAGCTGATAGAGCATCCCGAGCGGGAGAAGTACGACCTCTCCTCGCTCGAAGGCATCGGCTATGGCGGCGCCCCTTCGGCGCCCGAACTGGTGCGACGGATCAAGTCGGTGTTTCCCACCGCCATGCCCGCCAACGCCTGGGGCATGACCGAGACCTCCTCCACCGCCATCAGCATCGGCGGCGAGGACTACGAGGCCAAGCCCGACAGCTGCGGCCTGCCCAACCCCACCGGCGAGTTCCGGATCGTCGGTCCCGACGGCGAGACCCTGCCCCCCGGCCTGGTCGGCGAGCTGTGGTTCAAGGGGCCGAACGTGGTGAAGGGCTATTGGAACAGGCCCGACGCCACAGCCGAGGCCTTCGTCGATGGCTGGGTGAAGACCGGCGACCTCGCGCGCACCGACGAGGACGGCTACTGCTTCATCGTCGACCGCGCCAAGGACATGCTGATCCGCGGTGGCGAGAACATCTACTGCGTCGAGGTCGAGAACGCCCTCTATGAACATCCCGCGGTGATGGACGCGGCGGTCGTCGGAATCCCGCACCGCACCCTCGGCGAGGAGCCGGCGGCGGTGGTGACATTCAAGCCAGGCGCAAGCGCCAGCGAGGTCGAGCTGCGCGCCTTCGTGGCGGCTCGCCTGGCCGCGTTCAAGGTCCCGGTGAAAATCGCCTTCTCCGCCGAAACCCTGCCGCGCAACGCCAACGGCAAGATCATCAAGTCGGAAGTGAAGAAGGTGTTCGAGGCCTGAGGACGGGCCGCAAGGCTCAGCGGCTCCGCGCCGCGACAGCCTCGAGCAGATAGTCGACCAGCCCCGCCGCGGCCCGCTCGTCCGCGGGCGCGCCGAACAGCGCGCGCATATAGAGCGGCGCGAGCAGGTGGTCGGTCACCTCGAGGACGTTGGGCGCATGCTCGCCTCTCTGCCGGGCGCGCTCGAGCATGGCGTCGATCTGCTCGAGCCGACCACCTATCGCGCGCGCGCGGCTCGATCCCTCTTCCGGCGAGCGTGGCGCGGCGCCGACATAGACGCGAAAGAACATCGAGCCCTCGCGGCTCGCCAGGCCGGCGGCGATCGTCTTCGCCCAGGCGGTCAGGTCGCCTTTCAGCGTGCCGGTGTCGGGTAGCGGCGAATCCCGCATGACCTGCTCGACCGCCACTTCGGTGAGCAGCGTCCGCACGTCGCCCCACCGCCGATAGAGGCTGGTCGCCGCGACCCCGGCGCGCTCGGCGATCTCGACCATCGAGACAGCGGCCGGCTCCTTCTTGGTGAGAAGGTCGCGAACGGCGCCGAACACGGCCTCCTGGGTCCGCATTGTTCGCCCGCCAGGCCGCGATTGTCGCATCCGGCTCTCCTTAATGCAAAAATATTTGCGTTAATTCCGACGAAAGCGCAAGATACCGCATCGCCCGCCCCTCGCAGGAACTTGTCCATGAATCGCCGCGCACTGTTCGCCGCCGGTCTGCCCCTCGCGCTGGGCGCCGGCTTCGCCCAGGCCCAGACGCCAGCCGCCGATACCGCGGCGACGCCGGCGAAGACGCCGCTGTTCCCGGAGGACGCCCAGTTCTGGTTCGAGACGGTGCGGATGTTCGGCGCCGACGAATACGGCGGCGCCTCGTTCGGCGAAGTGCTGGCCACGTCCGCGCTGATCAAGGCCGGCGACTACGACAGTTGGTTCGACGCCTGGAACGCGATCGCCGATCGCATCGCCGCGGAGGGCGATGATCAGCTGGCCAAGCGCCACACGGTCAGCGCCCGCGACAGCTACCTGCGCGCCTCGAACTACTACCGCTGCTCGGAATTCTTCCTGCACGCCAACCCCAAGGACCCTCGCATGGCGCGGGCTTACCGGCGCTCGGTGGAGACCTACAAAGCCTGCGCCAGACTGTACGAGACGCCGATCGAGCCGGTGGAGATCCCCTACGAGCACACCACCTTGCCGGGCTACCTGCATCGCGTGGACGGCTCGGCCAAGCGGCGACCCCTGCTGATCATGCACACTGGCTTCGATGGTTCAGCCGAGGAGATGCACGTCTCCGGCGCGCGGGCGGCGGTCGAGCGGGGCTACAACGTCCTGGTGTTCGATGGCCCTGGCCAGTTCGGCCCGATCCACCGCGAGGGGCTGCCGTTCCGCCCCGACTGGGAGAAGGTGGTGAGCCCGGTGGTCGACTTCGCCCTGAAGCAGCGGGGCGTCGATCCCAAGCGTATCGCCCTTCTGGGCGCCAGCATGGGCGGCGAGCTCGCGCCCCGCGCCGCGGCGTTCGAGCCGCGCCTGGCGGCCTGCATCGCCAACGACGGCCTCTACGACTACGCCGCGTCCTACCTCGCCGCTGTGCCCGCTGCC
>DATHPX010000031.1:0-4757 GCA_035483335.1 Caulobacteraceae bacterium
CTCGGCCGGACCCTGCTGGCTGATCTGCGAGCGACCCTGGCCGCTTTCGCGCAGCCGGGACCGCCCGAGCCGACCCCCGCGCCGGCGCCCAAGGGGGCCGGCGGCTTCTTCCTGCCCGACGCCTTCACCAATCCCGAACACGTGCAGCTCGCCCTGAAGACCACCGCGGCGGCGCTGTTCTGCTACGCCCTCTACATGCAGTTGGACTGGCCGGGCATCCACACCTGCTTCATCACCTGCTACATCGTCGGCCTCGCCAGCACCGCGGAGACCGTCCAGAAGAGCACCTTGCGTGTCCTGGGCGCTCTGATCGGCGCCGTGGTCGGGACCGGCGCGCTCGTCTTTGTCGTTCCGCACCTGGCGGCGATCGGCTCGCTGATGGCCCTGGTTTTCGTCGGCGCGCTGGCTTGCGCCTGGGTCGCGGTCGGCGACGAGAAGATCGCCTATGCCGGCTTCCAGGCCGCCTTCGCCTTCTTCCTGTGCGTGTTGCAGGGCTCGGCGCCGGCCTTCGACGTGGCCACGGCGCGCGATCGGGTGATCGGCATCCTGATCGGCATCCTGGTCTGCTACCTGATGTTCGTGACGGTCTGGCCGATGAGCCTCGCCCGCCGCATCGACCCGGCCCTCAGGGCGCTGATCAGCGACATGCGCGCAATGGCGTCGGCGGCCGGCGTCCAGACCCGCCGTGTCCTGGCGGCCCAGTCCCTGGCCGCCGCCGGCGCCCTCGAGCGCGAGCTCGACGTCATCCCCTTCGAGCCGAGAGGGATCCGCCCCCCCGCCGAATGGCTGCGGGGTCGGCGCGCGATGGCCCAGGAGGTCGGCGAGCTGACCGCGCCCCTCCTGCTCGGCGCCGATCGCTGGCCGGAACTCGCCGCCAACGCCACGGCTCGTCTGGGGGCGCTCGAGAGGGCGATCGGAGCGGACGCCGATGTGAAGGAGACCGTCGACCATGCGTTGGCTTAACGGCGGCCCGGCCCCGGGCCTGATCTCCGCCTGGGTGTTGTCGGCGTCCTTGGGCGGATGTGCGACCTCGGCCCTGAACCTGGCCCCGGAGCGGCCGGATCGCCCCTGGAGCCCGGTCACCACCGCCGGCGGCGAGATCGTCGCGGGCCCGAAGAATAGCGCCGCTCCGGCGCACGACTATGTTCTGCCCTCCAACTCGGCCTTGGCGGAGCCGCCGCCTGGGCCAAGCGTCGACAGCGCGAAGGTCTACGGTCTGGCGGACCTCATCGACCTCGCCGAGTCGAGCAATCCTACGACTCGCATCGCCTGGAACGACGCGCGCATCGCCGCCCTGGCCGAGGGAATCGCCAAGAGCACCTACCTGCCCAAGATCAACGCCACCGTGGTGGGGGCCTACGGCTCGAACTCCGGCCCCAGCACATTCCAGGGAACCAGCTTCAGCAATGGTCAATCAGCCGAAGGCGTGATCTCGGCCGTCTCGCTGCAATGGCTGCTGTTCGACTTCGGCGAGCGGACCGCGATCGTCGACGCGGCCAAGGAGGCGTCGGTGATGTCCAACATCGCCTTCACCGCCGCGCACCAGGAGCTCATCTACGCTGTGGCCCAGGCCTTCTACGCCAACGCGGCCGCCCAGGCGCGCGTCGCCACGGCCACCCAGTCCTTCGCCGACGCCCAATCCGTGCAGGCGGCCGCCGAGGACCGTTACAAGCGCGGCGTCGGAACGGTGGTCGAAGTCGCCCAGTCCACGCAGGCGACCGCCCAGGCGAAGCTGGCCCTGGTGCAGGCGGGCGGCGGCGCCCAGGACACCTATACTTCCCTCCTCGACGCCATGGGGATCTCGCCCCTGACCAAAATCAAGGTCGCCGATGTGTCGGGGCGCGTCCTGTCGCCGGCCATGAACGAACCAGCCGAGGCGGTCGTCTCGCAGGCCCTGTCGCGTCGCCCGGATGTCCTCAGCGCCTACGCCGCCGAGAAGGCCAGCGAGGCGAAGGTTCGGGCCGCGCGGGCGGAATTCCTGCCCAAGGTGTTTCTCTCGGCCTCCAGCGCCTACAATTCAGGACGCGTCGATCTGACCTCCCTGCCCGGATTTAACCAGCAAAGTCCGACGACCAACCTCAACGGCGAGCGCTTCGGCGGCACGATCGTCGCCGGGGTGACCGTGCCGCTCTACGACGGCGGGACCCGCGCCGCCGCCCTCGCCCAGGCGAGAGCCGAGGAGGACAGCGCCGAGGCAAAGCTCGCGCGCGCGCGGCAGGACGCGGTCACGCAGGTCGTCCACGCGGGCAACGCTCTGCGCACCAGCCTCGAGGCCTACAGCGCCTCCCAGGCGCTGGCGAGCGCGGCGAAGACCACGTTCGACGCAGCCCTGGGCTCCTACCGCAACGGCGTCGGCTCGATCACCGACGTCACCTTGGCCGAGATTCAACTGCTTCAGGCAAAGAACGCCTCGACCGACGCCTACAGCGCAGCTCTGTCGGCCGCCGCCGCACTCGCCCTGGTCACCGGAGCGCTGGGCTCCGCGCCGGAATGATCGCATCCCGGGCCGTAGCGAACCCGGCCTTGGCCGGGTGAAGCGAAGAACCCGGGGCCCAGGGGCCACATCAACGGCGCTGCGATTTCGCGAACCGAGGCGCCCGTCACAGTCCCCTGGGTCCCGGGTCCTCGCTTCCCCCCGCATTCGCGGGGTTCGCTACGGCCCGGGATGACGGATGAAGTTGGGGCGTTCGCAACAGTCCCCCTTCTGGGGACTGCCGGGCCGCCGGCGACGAGTGGCTCGGCCGGCCCGAGGTTCCTCTTCGAAGACCCTAATGGGCCCCCCTCTCAGGCCTGCAGGGCCCACGTCTGCGCGTCAGCCTCGTCGGCGAAGGCGCGGCGGCGTCGCCACGCGGCGGGCGTCTCGCCGGTGTGCTGGCGGAACAGCTTTGAGAGGTGCGCCTGGTCAGTGAACCCACACAGGAGGGCTATGATGCTCAGCGGCTCGTCGCCCTCGAGCATCAGGGCCTGCGCCCGGCTCAGGCGCCGCGCCGTCAGATAGGCATGCGGCGTCTGGCCGAATGTGCGCTTGAAGGCGCGACAGAAGTGAGCCGTGCTGCGCCGCGCGACGCTGCTCAAGTCCTTGACGTGAATGGTCTCACTCAGGTGGCTGTCGATGTAGGCGCGTATCCGGCGCACCTGCCACCCGGCCAGTTCGCCCGGGCCACTGCTGAGCTTGGACACCGTGGCGTGCCGCTGCAATTCAGACCGAAGGATCGAAGTCGCCTGACTGATACAGGCCCCGGCTGCCGGGCGGTCGCGTTCCAGCTGCTCTCGCGCGGACTCGAGCAATTCGGCCAGGTTCGAGATGAACTGGATACGCTGAGACTCAAAACCGTCTGCGGGACCGAGCCAGAAGACTGAAGATTGGGACATCGCAACCTCGCTTTCGCTGAGGGGCCTGGGGGCCCGACGAATTTCGGCGCTCGTGACCTACGCTCTCCGACGCAAGGGGGCTCGTAATATGTCGCTAAGAGTTGTGAGGTCTGTGAGGGAAAAGTCGCTGACCTGCCTTGCAGGCCGAATGATTTGGCAGAAGCTGAGCCCATTCTTCGACGATCTGAAGCTCGACCGAAGCAGGCGCGCAGTCAGCAAAAGAATTCAAACCGGATCAATTTCCCCCAATGTCCGGCGTTCGCCGTCAATTAGCATAATGCACATGTACAGCAGCCGCTAAGGCGGCTCCCCTGGCGCATCGGAGACTTGGAGTATGTCTCTGCGGGATAAGATCTTCGAGGCCGCCGGAGGGGCCCGCTGGACCGAGTTGCGCCGATTTACCAGTCACCTCATGCTCAATGGCTCCCTCGTGGAGCCGCTCAAGGCGACGCATTTCCTCAAGGAAATTGTGGCCGAGGGTGACCTGGCCAGCCGCTCCATCCGCATCTCAGGCTTCTCCGACGGCGGCGGGGCATGGGGCTTCTTCCCTGACTTCATCGCGATCCAGCAAGACGACGGGGCGTTCGTCGGCGCCCGCCGGGAGGCCGCGCCCAGGCCCTTTAGGAGCCCCAAGGATGAGGCAGAGCTGGTCTATCTTTGCGGACTGAGCATCTGGAATTGCATGACGGCGCCGCTCGCCCTGCTGGGGCGCGACACGCATTCGGAGGAGCTTGGGGCCTGGACCGAGCATGGGCAGACTTGGCATCGCCTGCGAGTGAACACCCCGCAAAGCGCCCTCGCCTATTCCCGCGAAGCCGTGATGTATTTCGACGACGACGGCCTGCTCAGACGCACCGACTTCGATATCATGTGCGGCGAGGCGACGCCTTTGGTCGCCTACGCCTCTGCGCACCAGTCTTTTTCTGGCCTGACCATTCCGACCTTGCACCGGATCGTCAAGCGGCCGCCTTCGGGCGCCCCGCCGCAAAGGAACCCGGTGCTGGACGTTGAGATCTTCGACGCCGCCTTCGACTAGGACGCCAGGATGGCCAGAAGTCTCATCGAATGATGTTGGCCGTCGCCAGGTCGACCAACTGCCCGCCACGGCCGTCGAGGACGGCCTTCAGCATGAATACGCCGAACTTGTGCGCCTCTTCGAGAGTGGTGACCGGGGGCATTATCAGTTCCTCGCGAACGCTCATGACTTCGACCAGAGCAGGGCCCGGGTGGGCCAGCGCCTCTTTCACGCCGCCTTCCAGGTCCTGCGGGCGCTCGACACGCACGCCCTTGATCCCCATGGCGTTCGCCATCGCGGCGAAGCTCGGGTTCTTGAGATCGCAGCCGAAATCCAGAAACCCGTTGGCCCTCATCTCGAGTTCCACGAA
>DATHPX010000032.1:0-6193 GCA_035483335.1 Caulobacteraceae bacterium
CGGCCGTCTTCTCGGGCGCGTTGTGGTACTCGAACTGGCCGCCGCCGGAGAAATAGACCACGCCCTCCTGGCGAACGGGCAGCTCGTTGCCCTCCTCATCGCAGATCTTCACCTGGGCGGTGAGGCCGCGGCCCACCGAGCCCTTCTTCTGCAACCACTCCTGGGCGGCGATGAAGCAGAAGCCGTTGCCCTCGGTGCCGGCGTAGTATTCGTGGATGATCGGACCCCACCAGTCGATCATCGCCTCCTTCACCGGCACAGGGCACGGCGCGGCGGCGTGGAAGACGCTCTTCAGGGACGAGACATCGTACTTCGCCCGCGTCTCCGGCGGCAGCTTGAGCATCCGCACGAAGTGCGTCGGCACCCACTGGGCAGATGTGATCTTGTACTTCTCGATCGCCTCGAGGGCCGCCTCGGGGTCGAAGCGCTCCATCATCACGACGGTGCCGCCGATCGCGTGCACGCCCATCGACCAGCCGAGCGGCGCGGCGTGATAGAGCGGCGCGGGCGAGAGGTAGACCATGTCCGGCGAGAAGTTCAGCAGTGTCTGGCCGATGACGGAGAGGCCGTTGGGCGCATCGATCGGCTGGGGACCCGCGTCCCCGCCTGCCCGCCTGACACCCTTGGGCCGCCCTGTCGTGCCCGAGGAATAGAGCATCGCCGAACCGGCCGACTCGTCCGCGATCGGCGTTGTCGGCATGGACGATCGGGCGTCCTCGAAACTCTCGAACGGCGGCCTCGCCCCGTCGACCATCCACAGCTTCACCCCGGGGATCAGCGGGGCGGTCTGGATCGCGACGTCCGCCACGGCGGCGGACGAGATGAAGGCCTTCGCATCGCTGTCCTTGACGATGTACTCGACCTCGCCGGCGGTCAGCTTGCTGGAGATGCAGGTGAAGCGGACGCCGGAGCGCTGGGCGGCCCACAGCACTTCGTAATACCGCGGGCTGTTGTCCATGAAGATGGCGATGGCGTCGCCTGCCGAGATTCCGGCCGAGCGGAACAGGTGCGCGCCCTGGTTCGAGCGGGCGTCGAGCTCGGCGTAGGTCACCGCCTCGCCCGAGTCGGCCATGATGTAGGCGGCCTTGTCCGGGTGGGTCCTGGCGTGGTGGGAAGGATGCATCGAAGCCTCTTCTTCAGGCGGCCAAATTCTTCAGGCGGCAAGAGCGCCGGCGGGCGCCTTGCCGAGGATCATGTCGGCTGCCTTCTCGGCAATCATGATGGTGGGCGCGTTGGTATTGCCCGACACGAGCCTCGGCATCACCGAAGCGTCGACGACCCGAAGGCCCTCGACGCCGCGCACACGCAGCTGCGGGTCGACCACAGACTGCGGTCCGTGTCCCATCTGGCAGGTCCCGACAGGGTGGTAGATCGTCGAGCCAGCCATCCGGGCGTACATCAAGAGCGCGCGGTCATCGGAAATGTCTGGCCCTGGCGACATTTCATGGTCGATGAATGGGGCGAGCGGCGCCTGCTCGGCAATCTTGCGGCCCCACCTGAGGCTGGCGATCGCGACCTCCTGGTCCAGCGGATCGGACAGGTAGTTCGGCTCGATGGCCGGGTAGACCTTGGCGTCAGGCGAGGTGATGCGGATCCGTCCGCGGCTCTCGGGGCGCACCTGGCAGGGCGCGATCGTCAGGCCCGGCTGGTTCTCGAGCTCCATCTTCTGCTCGTTCACCAGCTTCTCAGTGTCCATCGTGGCCGGCAGGATGTGGAACTGGATGTCCGGGCTGGCGAGGTCGGGGCGCGACTTGCAGAAGGCGGCGATATGGGCGGCAGAAAGGGTCAGCAGGCCTTTGCGCTGGAACACATACTTGACCGTCTCGCCGAGGAACCTGGCCCCGCGGGTCAGCTCGTTGACGGAGACCACGTCCGGCTTGAGCCGCCAGGTCATGGTGATCACGTAGTGGTCCTGGAGGTTCTCGCCGACGCCGGGCAGGTCGCTCACCACCGTGATGCCGTTCTTGGTGAGTAGGTCGGCAGGACCGATCCCCGAGAGCTGCAGGAGTTGGGGCGAGTTGATCGCGCCGCCGGCGAGGATGACCTCGCGCGCGGCCTTGAGGCGCTTCTTCACGCCCCCCTGGATGAACTCGACTCCGACGGCGCGCTTGCCCTCGAAGATGATCTTCGTCGCCAGGGCCTCGGTGGCCACCTTCAGGTTCGGCCGGCGCAGCACGGGATGCAGATAGGCCACGGCTGCTGAGCAACGCTGGCCGTTCTTCACGGTCAGCTGGTAGTAGGAGACCCCCTCTTGCTCCTCCCCGTTGACGTCGTCGTTGCGAGGGATCCCCGCGGCCACGCAGGCCTCGATCACCGCGTCGGATACATCGTGCTTCTGGGTGACGTCGGAGACGTTCAGCGGGCCGCCGACGGCGTGATTCTCGCAGGCGCCACGTTCCTGGTGCTCTGCGCGCAGGAAATAGGGCTTCACGTCGTCCCAGCCCCAGTTCTCGCAGCCGAGCTGGCGCCAGCCGTCATAGTCAGCGTGCTGGCCGCGGATGTAGAGCAGGCCGTTGATGGACGAAGAGCCGCCCAGAACCTTGCCGCGCGGCCAGACGTGCGTGCGGCCGCCCGTGCCCGGGTCGGGCTGGGTCGTGTAGAGCCAGTTGACCTTCGGATCCTTAAGCGTCTGCGAATAACCCACCGGCACGTGGATCATCAGGTTCGACAGGAACTGGCGGGGGTTCTTTGTCGGCCGGTCGTCGCCTCCGGCCTCGAGCAGAATCACCCGGTTAGAGGGATCGGCTGAAAGCCGGTTCGCAAGGACGCAGCCGGCGGAGCCGGCTCCGACGATGATGTAGTCGGCGTCTGGCGTCCCAGCCATGCGCATCCTCCACGACTTTCGCTTTTCTACCGGACGTCTTATGCCGCGCCCGTCGCGCTCGTAAAGGTCGCGCACGACGTGGCGTCTCTATGGGTGAAGCCAGGAATTGGCAGCCTCAGTACGCCGGCTGACGCAACCGCCTGGAGAGGAAGCCCATGGCCGCCCCGAGCTTCGAGACCCTGCTCTATTCGGTCGATGAGGGGATCGCGACGATCACCCTCAATCGGCCGGACCGTCTCAACGCCTTCACCACCCGAATGATGGCCGATCTGATCGCCGCCTTCGACGCCACCGACGCCGACGACAAGGTCAAGGCGGTGATCGTCACGGGCGCCGGCCGCGGGTTCTGCGCGGGGGCGGATCTCGCCTCCGGCGGGGCCACATTCGATTTCGCGCGCAGCGAAGACCCGCTGCGCATGGAGGCTCGCGTGAACGGCGTGCAGCGCGATGGTGGCGGACGGGTCACCCTGCGCATCTTCGACAGCCTCAAGCCGGTGATCGCCGCCGTGAACGGGCCCGCCGTCGGCGTCGGCGTGACCATGCAGCTTCCCATGGATATCCGACTCGCCTCCACCAACGCCCGGTTCGGCTTCGTCTTCGCGCGCCGGGGAATCACTCCGGAGGCGGCGTCTTCCTGGTTCCTGCCGCGTCTTGTCGGCGTCCAGACGGCGCTGGAGTGGTGCTACACCGGGCGCGTGTTCTCTGCCCAGGAAGCGCACGAAAAGGGCCTCGTCCGCTCGCTCCACGAACCCGATGATCTGCTTCCCGCCGCGCGCGCCCTGGCCCGGGAGATCATCGACAACACCGCGCCGGTCTCCGTGGCGCTGACGAGGCAACTGATCTGGCGCATGGCCGGCGCTGACCATCCGATGGAAGCGCACAAGGCCGACAGCCGGGCGATCCAGGCCCGCGGCGCCGCCGACGATGCGAAGGAGGGGGTCAACGCCTTCCTCGAGAAACGGCCCGCCGCCTACCCCAATCGGGTGTCCACAGACCTGCCCGAAGTCTGGCCCCACTGGAAGACGCGAGTCTTCGAGTAGCAAAGAGTCATAGACTCGACGTCAGTCCGCCACCAACGACTCCAAATCACCCTGGGGCTAGGCTGCAAATCGGCGAGCAACGCGGCTTGTGTCTGGAATCGAAACTCCATACAAGCCGCGGCAGAAACGAGGGTGCAGGTCTATCGACCTTCGGTGTTCAGGCAAACGAGTGATTGAAATGGATGACAAGGCTGAAATTATCGAGATGACGGCGGAGATCGTCGCCGCCTATGTGGAGAACAACACCGTCGCCGCAGGCGAGCTTCCCGGCCTGATCCAGAGCGTCCATCGCGCTCTCTCGGGCGTCAGCGCCGGACCGGAGACGGTCGAAGCGCCGCCGAAGGAGCCGGCGGTCCCGGTGCGCCGGTCGATCACGCCCGACCACCTCGTCTGCCTCGAGGACGGGCGCAAGTTCAAATCCCTCAAGCGTCACCTGCGGACGAAGTACAATATGAGCCCGGAAGAGTACCGGACCAAGTGGGGCCTCGCGAAGGACTACCCCATGGTTGCGCCGAACTATGCGAAGGCCCGTTCCGAACTGGCCAAGCAAATGGGCCTCGGCCAAGGCGGCCGTCAGGCGGCCCGCGCCGGCGCGAAGCGCCGGGGCTGATTTCAGCAGGGCGGGCTGGGGCCCGCCCTCCTCCGCCGAAGGTTCAGCGGTCTTTCGCCGCCTGGGCCTCGGCGCGAATTCTCTGGACCATTGAGGCCAGACCATTGGCGCGCTGTTGCGAGAGCGCGCCGGTGAGGCCCAGCCGCGCGAAGGCCGCGGGCGCATCGAACGCCAAGATCTCTTCAGCGGTGCGGCCGGAATACAGCCGCAGCAGGATGGCGATCAGGCCGCGGACGATGTGGGCGTCCGAGTCGCCGCGGAAGACCAGCGCCCCGTCCTCTCTCGGGTCCCGCACGAACCAGACCTGACTGGCGCAACCGCGAACCTTGTGGGCATCGGTGCGCTCCGAGTCGTCGAGCGGCGCGAGAGTCCGCCCAAGTTCGATCACATAGCGGTAGCGCTCTTCCCAATCCCCAAGCAGCTCGAATTCTTCATCGAGCTCGCCCAGGGCGTCATCGATGGATTTCGGAAAGGACGCCGGCGCATTCATGGGAGCTATGTGGCCCGCCTCATCCCGCGCGACAACCGGTTCAATGGCTCACCTCGCGTCCGCCGTTCTCCTGGAACGCATCGGCGGGGGCCACACACTGGCTGACGCTGTGGGTGTCCAACGAGAGGCCATCGCTGATGAAGCACTCGTCGAATACTGAGCAGTAGCAGACGCGGAAGCCGACGCGCCGGGCGTTTCGCCTCAAGGTTTCGAAGATGGGTCCGTTCACCGGCTCGGGGCGCAGGGAGATCATATCGACCGTGTCGCCCGCCCGGACGACAGTGTTGGTCAGCAAGGCATACTGGTAGTCGACATGACCGGCCGGAGTGAGGCCGCAGCACTGCGCGAGCAGCTCGAGCGTCGAGCGCGCCGGCTTGCCGTCGTATGTCACCTGCACCCAGCGCACCTTCGCGGGCCCGACGCCCTCGTTGGCGATCCCAAGGGAGATCGCCTTCTCGCCAACCGACATGTGGGCGCCGATGAACGGCCAGGAGTTCGCCTTGACGAGCCGCGAGTTGGCCTCGGCCATCTGCCTCATGGTCTCTCCGTGACCGATGGCGACCACGAGCGAGATCACGGAGACGAGCAGCGCCGTACCGGCGATGACAAAGTCGACCCAGCGATGCCCCGTCTTGTGTGGTTCCGGCGTCTCGACGTCGAAGTGCATGCGCGCTCGTCCCCTCCCGTCCGTCGCCCGGTCAAGAACGCTCCTCAACTGGCGCGGGCAAGCCCATACTCACACTCCATGACCAGCGCTCCCTCGCCGCCGGGGCCATCCCCCAACCTGGCCGCCCTTGCGCATGAGCTGCGCACGCCCCTGGCCGCGATCGCCGGCCTCGCCGACGCGCTCGGCGCCCAGGCTCTGGGCCCGTTGTCCGAGCCTTACATCGAGTACGGCCGGCTGATCCGCCGGACTGCCCTGCACGCGATCGCGGTCATCAACGCCATGGCCGCGGCTGCGCCGACGGCGGACGAAGCCCTAGTCTCTCTCTCGGAGGCCGTGCGGGATGTCGTCGAGGCGCTCGGCCCGCGCGCCCGCCAGCAGGGGGTGCGCCTCGAACTCGACGACCGGCTGAGCGCGCCGCTCCAGCTGGCCGCCCGCCCCGCGACCCAGATCCTCTTCAACCTGCTGGACAACGCCCTCAAGGCGACGGCCGCCGGGGGCGTGATCACCGCCAGACTGGAGGAAGACGAGGGTCTGGCCCGGATCGAGATCCATGACACCGGGA
>DATHPX010000033.1:0-5448 GCA_035483335.1 Caulobacteraceae bacterium
ACTGGTCGACGGCCCGATCGCGGCGGCGGCGGCCCGCCAACTCGCCCTGTTACAGCGGCTGCGTCCGGGCGCGAGGCAGGCGGCGGGCGTGGACGCGCTGCCCAACGGCGGCGCCTATTACGAAGCTTGCCTCAAGTTCCACACGACCACCGGCCTCACGCCGGACGCGGTCCACCGATTGGGCGTCGAGGAGGCGGCGCAAGTCTCCGACCGCGCCAGGCAGATCCTCTCAACGCATGGCCTGGGCGGCGTGGGTGTCGGCGAAGGGATGGCGCGCCTCTCGAAAGACCCGGCGCAGCTTTTCCCCGACGACGAAACCGGTCGCGCGCAGGTGCTGGCCTTCGTCCGCGCCAGGCTGGACGACATGCAGAAGCGCCTGCCCCGCGCCTTCTCCCGCCTGCCGCGCACACCCCTGGAGGTGCGGCGTGTTCCCCCGGCCATAGAACTGGGCGCGCCGGGCGCCTACGAGCAGTCGGGCGCCGTCGACGGCTCGCGGCCGGCGGCGATCTACTTCAACCTGCACACCACGGCCGACTGGCCGCGGTGGACCATCGCCACGACGGCCTATCACGAAGGCGATCCGGGACATCACCTGCAGGGCTCCCTGGCCAACGAGAACCCGGACATCCCGGACCTGTTCAAGCTGCTGCAGTTCAACGCCTACGTGGAGGGCTGGGCGCTCTACGCCGAGCAGCTCGCCGACGAGTTGGGCGCCTATGACGACGACCCGCTGGGACGGCTGGGAATGCTGCAGGGCTCGCTGTTCCGCGCCTGCCGTCTTGTGGTCGACACAGGCCTGCACAGCCAGGGCTGGAGCCGCGATCACGCCATCGCCTATCTGATCGACACCGCCGGCTCGACCCCGAACGACGCGCGCCGGGAAGTCGAACGCTATTGTGCGTGGCCGGGCCAGGCCTGCGCCTACAAGATCGGTCAGCTCCAGTTCCTGCGCCTGCGCGAGACGGCGAAGACCAGGCTTGGCGCCCGCTTCGACATCCGGGGCTTCCATGACGCAGTGATCGGCTACGGGCCAATGCCGCTGGACGTGATGGCGCGCGCGGTGGACGCGTGGGTGACGAGCGAACCGAGCTGACGTTTACCCTCGGCGCGTCTCGAACATCGGGGCCGGAGCGTTCAAGCCGCAGTCAGCTCGCGATGCCGCGGGCCTTCGCCTCCTCAGCAATCTTCGGGTTGATCGCGGCGGCGGCCGCGAAGTCGGCCTTGGCGGCGTCGGCCATGTCCTTGCGCTGTTCGGCCAGCGCGCGACCGTAAAGCGACCAGGCGATCTTCGGGTCGAGGACCAGTGCGGCGTTGTAGTCGGCGATCGCCTTTTCGGTCTCGCCCCTTCGGAGATGGACGAGGCCCCGACTGTCGAGGAAATCGGCCGTCTTCGGCGCCCGCCTGAGAGCGCCGTCGCAGGCCGCGAGGGCCGCATCGAGGTCGGCGCCGGACATGGCGCCCATCCAGCAGCGCCCATTGAGCGCCATGGCGATGCGCGCATCGTCGGGATGCGCCTTGGCCCACAGGTCGAACTGACGTGCGGCGGCGGGATAGGCTTGAGCCTGTCCGTAGAGCTGCGCCAGTTCGAGTCGCTGGTCGGCCTGGGCTGGAAGGAGTTTGTCAGCGGCGTCGGTATCAAAGATCGCGCCGAACGGGTCGCTCTTAGCGAGACGCATAGAGGCGCGGGCGATGCGCGCGTCAACATTGTCGGGCGCAAGCTCCACCGCCGCGTCGAGGTCGGCTACCGCTGGGAAAGGCTGGTTGTTCTGCATGTAGGCGACGGCGCGAAGATAGAGATAAACCGCCGACTTCGGCGCCAGTTCGTGCGCCCGGGTCAGGTCGGCGATGGCATGGGCATAGTCCTTGCGCTCGGTGAAGGCCGCGCCACGCCGGGCATAGCCATCGGCGTCGGTGGGTTCTGCAGCGAATGCGCCTTGAGCCACAGGCTGGGCCGGCGCGGCGGTGGCGGTCTGGGTGGGGGCTGGCGCGTCGTTGGAGGCCCGCAGGTCGAACACGGGGCCGCCATTGTAACTGAAGACAATCCGCTTGCGCGCATTGGCGACGTAGACGTGGTGCGACAGGAAGAAGTCCGGCCCGATCAGCATGTCGATGTCGCTGATGCTCGAGTCACCGACCCGCAGCCGAGTGTGTTTCACCTCCTCTGCGCCGATCTTGAAGCTGTCGACCGGCATGATCCAGGTGCGGAACGGCTTGGGACCGAATCCGTACTCGGTCCCCGCTTCCTCAACCCCTGGCGCCTTGGGGTTGAAACCCAGCCGCCGTGCGGCCGCGAGCGTGAGGAAGGAAGTGCTCGCGCCGGTGTCAAACTCCGCCTTGAACTTTTGCCCGTTTATTTCGACGTAGGCCGTGGTCGCCCATTTGTTGTTACCGAAGACGACGATGTCGATTCCCGAATAACCGCTTGTTGAGGGCCAGTAGCCCAGGTCGCCCTTGCAGCCATCCGGGCGCACGATGCGGACGATCCCGTTGGCGAGGTCATATTCCACATCGTCAACAACGAGGAAGTTCTGACCGATGACGCCTGCGGTCCCCTCCCCGGTCTCACTTCCTCCCGTAATGAATTCCAGGTTATGGAAGGTCGCGCCGGCGACCTCGAAATTCTCGACCGACACCAAGGAGGCGTCGACCTCTCCTCCCAACCCCTCCACACGCAAGCCGAAAGGCAGGAGGTGCGGCTTCAGGCCAAGGTTGGCGGCTGTCCCGGGCGTGATCCATGAAAAGAATGACCCGCTGTCGAGCACGAAGCGGACTTTGTGGCCGTTTACCGTGGCCTCGATCATGGGCTTGTAGCCGTCCAGGGTGATCGGCAGCGGCTCATACTTGATCGAGCACTTCGCGGCGGCTCCAGACCCCGTCAGCAGCACCCACGACGCGAAAAGCGCCCATACCTTCAGTTTGCGGATCATCCGGCGCCCCCCGACGTCGTCTTTTTTTGGAAGATAGCCTGAGCTATCCGAAGATTCGACAGCTTTCGCCACCCTGACCGCGGCGCCATCCGCGGTCGGAGAAAAAAGGCGCCGCCCAGGTCAGGCGGCGCCAGAAGTCGATCAAGACCCATGAGGTAGGGCGTCTGGAGGCCGATTGCTTTCCGAAAATCAGCCTCCCGGGTACTTCCTTGCCCGGTGTTGCAAAAATCGCGCGGAGGCGTTGCCGTGACGGCAATGGGAGCGAAAAAGGCTAACCCTCCGGATGCCCGTCCATGCGTTGCTCCGCCGCGGGCCGCCATTGCTGACCCCCACGAGAAAAAGGGCGCCGCTCCCACGCGGCGCCCCAGTTCCTATCAAGGGCTCAGGATGTCGGACAGTTAGTGTTTCATCGCATTTCCGGCTTTGTCCTGGGCCTTCCCCACCTTGTTCTGCACAGTCCCTGCCGCCTTCTCCGCAGCCCCCTTGGCCTGCAGATTGACGTTCCCCGTGACCTTGCCGGCTGCTTCCTTGATGGCTCCGCTTGCTTTATGCGCGGCGCCTTCGACGCGATTTTTGCTCATGATTCAACTCCGCTACTGCCTGTTGTGCTAGCAAACGAAGCCGACCTGGGGCGGTTCCGCACGCCCAGCTACATTTGAAGAGGGAGGAAACCTTGACCGAAGAGCCCATTCTTCTTGTCGACGACCCTGCGCCGATGATCCGGCGCCTGACCCTGAACCGCCCGGCCAAGCGCAACGCCCTTTCCAACGCCTTGCGGGGGGAGATCTTCTCCGCGCTCGAGGACGCCGATCGAGACCCCGAGGTTCGCGTGGTGATCCTGCGCGGCGCGGGCGTCTGCTTTTCGTCGGGTTACGACCTCGCCGGGCTGGGCGAACTTCCCTTCCACACCGCCGGCGGCCAGGGCCAATGGGCGAGGCACGTGGTGGAGGGCTGCTTTCGCATCTGGGATCTCGCAAAGCCGGTGATCGCCCAGGTGCACGGCTGGTGCCTCGCGGGCGGGTCGGAACTCGCCTTCGCCTGCGACCTCGTCTACTGCGCCGAGGACGCCCAGATCGGCTATCCGGCCGTGCGGACGATGTCGCCGCCGGACAATCAGTTCCACGCCTGGATCCTTGGGATGCGCGCGGCGATGGAGCTCATGCTTACCGGCGACGCGATCAGCGGGACTGAAGCGGTGCGTCTGGGCTTCGCCAATCGCGCCTTCCCCCAGGAGCGGCTTGAGGCGGAGACGCTGGCCATGGCCGAGCGCATCGCCAAGGTCGATCCCGAGCTGGCCCAACTCAACAAGCGCCTTGTCCATCGGCAGATGGAAGCCATGGGACTGCGCGCGGGCCTCAGAGCCGGAACCGACCTGCATGCGCTGGGATGGCACACGGGCGCCTCGCGCGCCTACATGGCGCAGATGCGTGAGGGCGTGAAAGCCGCCCTCAACGCCCGCGACGCCACTTTCGGAGACTACCGAACCAAGGAAGATTGAAACGAAGATGGAAAATGAACCACGAACCTCACGAACCACGCGAACAAGTCAGAATAATAGTGCGCCTTCGGCGCGACCTACTGCAATCCTTCGCCGTGGGTTTCTGAATGCGTTTGTGTAGTTCGTGAGGTTCGTGGTTCTTCTGGTCGGGAAAGTCGGCTAAATCTCGAACCGCACGCCCTGGGCCAACGGAAGTGTCCGGCCGTAGTTCACGGTGTTGGTGGCGCGCCGCATATAGGCCTTCCAGGAGTCGGAGCCCGCCTCGCGCCCGCCGCCGGTCTCCTTCTCGCCCCCAAAGGCGCCGCCGATCTCCGCGCCCGAGGGGCCGATGTTGACGTTGGCGATGCCGCAGTCCGAGCCGATCGCCGAGCAGAACCGCTCCGCCTCGCGCACGTCGTTGGTGAAGATGGACGACGACAGGCCCTGGGCGACGTCGTTGTTGATCGCGATCGCCTGATCGAGGTCGGAGCACGCCAGCACGTAGAGGATCGGCGCGAAGGTCTCGCGGCGGACGACCTCGCTCTGGGCCGGCATGCGCACGAGCGCGGGGCGGACATAGATCCCCTCCCCTGGCCCTGCGACGCGCTCGCCCCCACTCACCTGCCCACCCTGGGCGCGGGAGTCCTCGAGGGCGCGGCTCATGGCCTTCCAGGCCGCCTCGTCGATGAGGGGGCCGACCAGGGTCCCGGCGTCGCGGGGATCGCCGATGGGGACCGAGGCGTAGGCTCGCTCAAGGCGCGACATCAGCGATTCGAGCAGGTCTTCATGGACGATGAGCCGGCGCAGGGTGGTGCAGCGCTGGCCGGCGGTGCCCATAGCGGCGAAGGCGATGGCGCGCACCGTAAGGTCGAGATCGGCCGTCGGGCGGACGATCGCGGCATTGTTGCCGCCCAGCTCGAGCAGGACACGGGCGAACCTCGCCGCCGCGGCAGGTCCGACGGCGCGGCCCATGGCGGTCGAGCCGGTGGCCGAGACCAGGCGCACGCGCTCGTCGGCGACGAGGGCCTCGCCGACATCGCGGCC
>DATHPX010000034.1:0-17486 GCA_035483335.1 Caulobacteraceae bacterium
TGGCCGCGATCGTCGCCAGGACCAGGGCGAACTCCGCCGGGCTCTGTTTCAGGATCCCCGCCATATCTGCGACCCGCACCAGACGGGTGGCGACGAATAGCAGCACGCCGGCGAGGGCGGCCGTAGGGATCTGCGCCAGCAACCGAAGGCCGAACATCATCAGCAAGGCCGTCAGCGCCACGGCCACGAGACCGGCCACCTGGGAGCATCCGCCGCTCTCCTTCACCACGGCCGTGCGCGGGGGGCTCGCGTCGACGGGGAAAGCGCCGGCGAGGCCGGCGAGGAGATTGCCTGCGCCCACGCCGACGAAGTCCTGGTTGACGTCAGCGTCGCGCCCATCGGTCAGGAAGGCGCGGCTGACCGCGGCCGTCTGCACCATCACCACGGCCGCAACGAGGAAGGCCAGGGGCGCAAGTCGCAGCCATTCGGCGAGCGCCAGGGTCGGGACGCCGAGATCGGGGGTGACCCGGGCGAGAGCGCCCAGTTGCGCCACCCCCTTCTCGTCGAGGCGCAGGCTGATCGAGAGCAGGGTCGCGACGCCCACGGCGATGAGGGCGCCGGGAATGCGCCGGTTCACGCGCTCGAGCAAGGCGATCGCGGCGAGCACGCCAACTGCGATGGCGGCGTCATAGGGATTGGCCCGCGGCAGTCCGGCGAGAAGCCCGATCAATCTGTCGAGCGTGGCGTCTCCGGCCGCGTGGAGGCCAAGCGCCGTCGGCCCCTGCGAGGCGAGGATGTGGGCGCTGATCCCCGCCAGGAAACCCGTCATCACCGGCGCGGAGATCAGATCGCCGACCCAGCCCATCTTCGCCGCCCCGGCGACCGCCACTATGGCTCCCACCATGATCGCCAAGGCGAGCGCCGAGAGGGCGTAGTGCGGGGAGCCGACTGCCGCGAGGCCTGCAAGCCCGCCCGCAAAGATCGGCGCGATCGTCGAATCCGCCCCGGAGGAGAGGAACCGGCTGGCGCCGAACACCGCGAAGGCGAGGCCGCCGACGACAAAGGCCAGCAGCCCTACCTGGGGGGGCAGGCCAGCTAGCCTCGCCGTCGCCATCTGCTCGGGGATGGCGATGGCCGCGAGCGTGAGTCCGGCGACGAGGTCCGGTCCGAGCCATGCGGGGGACCAGCCGCGAAGGCCGCCTGCCACCCCGATCCGGCCGATGATGCTCGCCACGCGTCCCTCCTCGCCAGCCCCAGCTTTGTGCGTGTAAGGACGAGCGGCGGCAAGCTCCGGCCGCCGAGGCCGCCAACTTCGCCTTGCGCTACGGGCGGATCGTCGGGTCTAGAACTGCGTACGGCGGGATAGGAGAGACACCAGAGCCAATGTCGAGGATCCTCGGCCTGATCCTGCTGTGGCTCGCCCTTGCCGGGGCGGCCGCCGCCCAGGGACAGCGAACCCCGGACGCTGATACGCAAGCCACTCTCTCGCAGTCCCAGGCCACCCTGCGCGAGGTCGGGGCCGGCTTCCGGACAGACCAGTTCAGCGATGAGGAAATCAAGAGCCGGCTGGCCCGGATCGCGCCGGTCGAGGTGAAACTCGCCACCGCTCTCAGCGACCTCACGCCGCGTCTCCAGGACTTGCAGGCCCGTCTCAACCAGCTCGGCCCGCCGCCCCCGCCGGGACAAAAGGAGGATCCGCGCACCGAGCAGCTGCGTCGCCAGTTCACCCGCTTCCAGCAGATCCTCGAGGCTGACCAGCGCGAAGCCAAGCTGCTGACTGTGGAAGCTCAACAGATCAACGACGTCCTCACCGAACGGCTGAGGGAGAATTTCCAGGAGCGCCTCACCTCCCAGAGCCGGTCAGTGGCGGACCCATCACTCTGGCGCAACTTTGCCGCCTCCGCCCCCGGCGATTTCTCTCGGCTGGCCGAGTTCGCATCCGATGAATCCGACTCCATCGCCGACGAGAGCAAGTCTGCGCACAATGTGTTCGTCTGGCTCGTTGCGGCGACCCTTGCGGTGGCCCTGCTCGTCCCGGTTCGCCTCCTGTTGATTTATCTGGGCTTTCGGCGCGCGCGTCGGGATCCTGCGCGCTCGCGGCTGACGAGGTCGCTACTGGCCCTCTGGCGGGTCGTCGTCGGGGTCGCCACGCCCCTGCTCGCCATCATGGTGGTCCGGGCTGCGCTGCTGAACACCGACGCTCTGACCGAGGGGATGGACACGGCGTTCGCCCTCTTCGCACGCGCGGCGGGGTTCGGCCTCTTCATCGAAGCGCTCGGCCGATCGCTGATCTCGGTGCGGCGTCCGGAATGGCGGCTGGCGCCTATTCCCGACCATCTGGCCCGCCGCCTGGCGATCTTTCCCGCGCTGATCGGCTTAAGCGCGGGCCTCGCGACCTTCGTGGCAGGCTTCAACGCCGACCTGAACTCGAGCCAGTCGGCTCAGGTGGTCAGCGACTACGTTGTGGTCATCCTCGAGATCGCCGCGGTCGGTGGTGCGCTGGTCGCGCTCGGCAGATCACGGGTGGAGCGCGTAGCGGCCGGCGAGATCCCGGGCGGCACGCGCGCGCCGTGGGTGATCGCGGCCCTGGTGGGGTGGCTCTCGCTCGCAGTCTCGGTTGGCGCCGTCCTGATCGGCTACCTCGCCTTCGCCGAGTTCCTGATGCGCGAGACGATCTGGATCGCGGCGGTCCTCGGCCTGCTCGTCATCCTTCTGCGGATCGCCGACGATCTGATCCCCGCCCTGCTCGCCCCGACATCGCCGTTCGGGAGCGGTGTCGCCAGCGGGCTTGGCCTCTCGACGGGGGCGATCGACCAGATCGCCGTCCTCGCCTCGGGCCTGGCGCGCCTCCTGCTGATCCTCTTCGGATGGATCGCCGTCGTCGCGCCCTTCGGGGCGAGCGCCGGGGACATCTTCGGCCGGATGACCTCGACAAGCTTTGTCCTGAGGTTCGGTAAGGTCGCGGTCTCGCCCGGGGCGGTGCTGGGGGCCATCGCCCTCTTCTTCGTCGGACTGGCCGCCACGCGGGCCGTGCGCGGGTGGCTGGAGTCGCGGTACCTTCCGAAGACGCAACTCGACGTGGGGGTCCGCACGTCGCTCAGCGCCGGAGTCACCTATCTCGGCGGCTTCGTCGCGATCCTCGTCGCCTTCGCCTATCTGGGCCTGTCGGTTAGCCAGATCGCCCTGTTCGCCAGCGCCTTGTCGGTGGGCATTGGATTTGGACTGCAGTCCATAATCGGCAATTTCGTCTCCGGCCTGATCCTTCTGGCGGAGCGTCCGGTCCGGGTCGGCGACTGGATCGCCATTGGGGACATGGAGGGCGACGTGCAGAAGATCTCTATCCGCGCGACGGAGATCGAGATGACGGACCGTTCGCGCCTGATCGTGCCCAATACGGACCTCGTCTCGAAGACGGTCCGCAACGTTACCCACTCCGGCGCCATGGGCCGGGTGAGGCTCGTGCTCAGGGTGGTCGACTCCGCCGATCCGGCGCAGGTCCGTGACCTGATCGTGAACCGGCTCAAGGAGCAGGAGGGCGTTTTGGACGATCCGCGCCCTGCGGCCTACATTACCGACGTGCGCGATGGGTACATCGAGTTCACCGCCTTCGCCTACATGGCCACGCCCCGAACGGTCTTCGGCGCCAAGAGCGAAGTGCTGTTCAAGCTGGTTCCGGACCTGAGAGCGGGAGGGATCGGCCTCTACAGCAGTGGCACCGTGGTCAACGTCGGCGTCGACCGTCCAATCGAGCCCGGGGCGTCGACGAAGGAGGGTTGATACGCCGCCCACGGCAACGCCCCTCGCCGCGCGGTCGCCAAGCGGTTAAGGTCGCGACACCCTCCGCCTCAGGACGGAACAAGAAGGGGAGACACGATGTCCAGAGCTGCTCTGATCGCCGCCGCTGGCCTACTGGCCATGGCCGCCGCGCCGTTCGCCGCCGCGGAGACAATCCACTTCACGGCCCATCTCGACGGGGCCCAGGAAACGCCGCCGAATGACTCCAAGGGGACGGGCGAGGCGAAGATCGCGTTCGATACCGATAGCAAGACGTTGATCTGGACGGTTACCTACAGCGGCCTTAGCGGGCCGGCCACCATGGCCCACTTCCACGGTCCGGCGCCGACGGGAAAGGCCGCTCCCGTTGTGGTGAACTTCGCACCGTTCGACAGCCCGATACGCGGCTCGACGGTCCTGACCCAGGGCCAGATCGACCAACTTATGAATGGCCTGTGGTATGTGAACGTCCACACCGCGCTTCACCCGCCGGGCGAGATCCGCGGCCAGGTGGTGAAGGCGAAGTAATACCAGTCTCAGGGCGAGCGTCCCTCCCCTTCATGGGGAGGGTGTCGCGCCAAAGGCGCGACGGGTGGGGAACTCTGGGGAAGAACACCGACGCCGGGGTGATCCAGACTTCCCCACCCGGCCTCGCTGCGCTCGGCCACCCTCCCCAGAAGGGGAGGGACGAGCGTTGTGGATCACCCCGGCCGAAGCAGGGCCGCGAGGTGCACGAGCGCGAGCACCATCAATAGGAACGCCAGCAGCATCAGGAACCGCCACGGGACCAGGCGGGGGCCGCGTCGGGGATTGGCGGGGCGCGCGCCGAGCCAGCCGAACAGAACGGTGAGCGCCAGGGCGCAGGCCGCCAGGACGGCGGTGGGGACGAGGGCCATCAGTCGTCGCTGAGGGAAGCCCAGGCGACGGGGTGTACGCGGCCTCGGCCGAGCACCCCCGCCAGCGGCCGGCGGCTGAAGAGGGGACGAAAGGCCTCGTCGCGGATGTTCAGGCCGCCCGCCAGGGCGCCGAACGCCGGCAGCACGAGACGTTCACCATCGGTGACGAAGCAGCGGCGGCGGACTGTCCCCCCCGGTCCGCGCACCTTGGCGCAGGGGTGCAGATGGCCCGCGATCTCGCCCGGGGCTGCGCGGGGGCAAGGTTCGTGGACGAGGCGAAGACCGGCGAGGTCGAAGCTGGGCAGGCACTCCCCGGGAAGGCGGCGCGGGCCCTCCTCATCGTGATTGCCGACGATCCACACGAGATGGCGGCCGGCGGCGAGGGCGCCGATGCGCCGCGCCTCGTCCGGCGGCAGCCGGTCTTCGGCAGAGGCGTCGTGGAAGCTATCCCCGAGGAAGATGAGCAGGGATGGCTCCGTCGCCCTCGTCTCCGCCTCGAGCCGCGCAAGGGTCTCGCGGGTGTCGTAAGGCGGCAGCATCTGTCCGCGCGCGGCGTAGGCGGAGGCTTTCTCGAAGTGCAGGTCAGCGACGATCAGAGCGCGAGCCGCCTCGACCCACAAGGCCCCCGAAGGGCGGCACAGGGCCTCCACGTCCCCGATCCGGATGACGAGCCCGGCGGTAGTCATGCGCTGGCCTCGGCGATCAGGGCCTCGGCGCTCTCCAAGGTCATCTCGCCGGCGCCTTCACCTGGCGCGCGCTGGCGGCCGATCTCGACGATTACGGCGACGGAGAAGGGAGAGAGGTGGTCGAGCGTCACGTGGCGGATCTTGCCTTTGATTCGGGCAAGCATCTGGCCCAGCCGCTCGACGTCCACCAGCCCCCGCGCGGCGTCACTGCGCGCGCACCGCAGCAGGAGGTGGTCGGGCTGATGGCGGCGAAGGACGTCGTAGACGAGGTCGGTAGAGAAGGTGATCTGCCGGCTCGATTTCTCCGCTCCCGGAAAGCGTCGCTCGATCAGCCCGGAGACGAGGGCGCAGGCCTTGAACGAGGCCTTCATCATCAGGCTCTCGGCCAGCCAGGACTCCAGGTCATCGCCAAGCATGTCCTCGGCGAAGAGGTCAGCCATGTCGAGACCGCTCATGTCGCGCACCGACCACACCGCCAGGGCGTAGTCGTTGCAGACGAAGCCGATTGGCCCCGCTCCCACACGGTCGAGCCGGCGGGTCAGCAGCATGCACAGAGTGGTGTGCGCCAGGCGGCCTTCGAACGGGTAGGCCACGAGGAAGAACCTTTTCCCGTGGGGGAAGGTCTCCAGCAGCATTTCGTCCGTATCCGGAATGGCGGAGCGGTCGCGCTGGAGCTCGAGCCATTCGCGCACATCGCCCGGGAGGACCCCCCAGTGGTGGGCGTCGGACATCATCGCCCGCACCTTCGACGCCAGAAAGGTGGAGAGGGCGAACTTCGAGCCGCCCCACGAAGGCATCTTGGCGTCCTCGCCCGGCGCAGGCGAGACGAGCACGTCCATGCCGGTGACGGCCACGAGCCGCCAGACCTGGCCCGCGAACACGAAGGTGTCGCCCGTCTCCAGCACGTCCAGATAGCCTTCCTCCACCTCGCCGATCTTCCGCCCAGCTGTCCCGCGGCGGCCGGCGATGCGGACCGAGAGCATGGCAGGGGAAACGATGGCGCCGACGTTCATGCGGTGGCGAAGGATGGTCTCGGCGTTGCGCGCGACCCAGAGCCCGTCGGGACGGCGGACGATGCGTGCAAAGCGGTCGTAGACGCGCAGGGCGTAGCCGCCGGTGGCGACGAAATCGACGACCTGTTCGTAGTCCTCCCAAGAGAGATCTCGGTACGGGCCGGCGCTGCAAATCTCGTCGTATAGCGTTTCGAGGTCGAAGGGCTCGGAACAGGCGCAGCCCATGATGTGCTGGGCCAGGACGTCCAGGGCGCCCAGATGCGGCGGGTCCGAGTCGAGCGCGTTCTCGGCGATGGCCTCGCGCGCGGCCTGGCACTCGAGCATCTCGAAGCGGTTCGCAGGCACGAAGAGGGCTCGGCTGGGCTCGTCGAGGCGATGGTTGGCGCGGCCGATGCGCTGGACCATGCGCGAGGCGCCCTTGGGACTGGCGAGCTGGATGACAAGGTCGACGTCGCCCCAGTCGATGCCGAGGTCCAGGGTCGAGGTGCAGACCACCGCCCGCAGCGCGCCGCGGGCCATGGCCGCCTCGACCTTGCGTCGCTGCTCGGCCGACAGCGAACCGTGGTGCAGGGCGATGGGCAGACCGTCCTCGTTCAGCCGCCAGAGCTCCTGGAAGGCGAATTCTGCCTGGAAGCGCGTATTGACGAAGACCAGGGCGGTGCGCGCCCGGCGGATCGCGTCATACACCTCCGGCATGGCGTGATGGGCGGTATGGCCGACCCAAGGCACGCTGCCCTCGGAGAGCAACACGTCAACTACCGGGGCGGCGCCGCCCGAGCCGCGGACGAGATCGACTTCCGCTTCAGGTCCGGGCGAGAGCCAGCGGCGGATCACGTCCGGATCCTCCACCGTGGCCGAGAGGCCGACGCGGCGGTGGTTAGGCGCGAAGGTCAGCAGGCGCGCCATGTCCAGCGCCAACAGGTCGCCGCGCTTGGACGGCCAGATGGCGTGGACCTCGTCGATGATCAGGCAGGCGAGGTCTTCAAAGTAGAGGCGGGCGCCCTCCCAGGCGCAGAACAGGGCGAGCTGTTCGGGCGTGGTGAGCAGGATATCGGGCGGCTTCACCCTCTGGCGCTGGCGCCGGGAGATTCCAGTGTCGCCGGTGCGGGACTCGGCGGTCACCTTCAGCCCCATCTGCGCGATGGGCGCCATCAGATTGCGCTCCACATCCACAGCCAGGGCCTTGAGCGGAGAGATGTAGAGGGTGTGGATCCCGCGCGGCGCATTCGCCGGCGGCCGCTCAGTAAGGTCGATCAAGCTCGGCAGGAACCCCGCCAGGGTCTTCCCCCCGCCGGTGGGCGCGATGAGGAGGGCGTGACGGCCCTCGCGGCCCTTCTCCACCATCTCCAACTGGTGCGCCCGCGGCGCCCACCCCCGCTGGACGAACCAGTCGGCGAAGCGGGGCGGGAGCAGGGAAGGGGCGCTGCCGTCCATCGATGCCGGCTATAGCATGTTCCCGGTTCGTTTCATCACGCGGGTCCTGAGATCTGCGTTCACGGCTTTCGAGCGTATCCTTTCGCGAAGCCCGGTCGTCTACGGTCAGAGGATGGAGGGAACTATGACCGCGCCCCTGACGACCGAGGCAGCCCGGACGATGAGGACCCTCTGGTTCGACTACCTCGACGCGATCGAGGCGGCCCGGCCAAGGCTGCACGCCTTCTGTCTCAAGCTCACTGGCACAGTGTGGGAGGCCGAGGACCTCGTTCAGGACACGCTCTTGCGCGGCTTCGGCTCCCTGGGTCGGTGCGACATGTCTCCGCCTCCGTTGGACGACGGTTCCGGAGGCCGGTGGTTCGAGAAGCCGCAGGCCTATCTGGCGCAGATCGCGACCAACCTGTGGATCGACCGGATGCGCCGATCCCAGCGCGACGCACGGCTGGCCCAGGCCGAGCCCGCCGCCGGAGAGCCGGTTCCGGTGATCACCCGCTCCGCAGGAGCCGCCTTGTTCGGGCGCGCTGGGCCCCAGGAACGCGCGGCGGTGGTGCTGAAGGACGTGTTCGACTTCTCGCTCGAAGAGATCGCGACGATGCTTTCCACCACGCCAGGGGCGATCAAGTCCGCCCTGCACCGCGGCCGGCGCAAACTCTCCGAGACGCGCGACGCGCCGCCCTCGCGAAACAGTCCCGCGTCCGTCGGCCTGATCGACAAGTTCATCGCTGCTTTCAATGCGCGGGACGTGGCCGCAATCACCGTTCTGTTGCTGGACTCGGTCACCTACGAACCCCAGGGCGTCGGCGGCGAGCGGGGAAGGCGGACCATCTGGCTCAATGTTCCCGTACCGGACGTCGTGTCGGCCGAACGCCATGTCCTCGAGGGCGAGAACGTCATCGCCTTCACATTTGTGTACAACGGCAAGAAACGACTGGGGGGTCTCGAACGTCTCGAGGAGGTCGACGGGAAGGTCTCGCGGATCATCAACTACTACTTCTGTCCGGACACCCTCGCCTTCGCCGCGGGAAAGCTGGACCTCGAGCCCTGGTCCAACGGCTATCACCAGGACGAGCAGACGCTCTCGCGGATGATCGCCCACGCCGGTTTGCCCTGGGCCTGAGGTCTTCACGCAAGTCCGGAGGCGTGTCGAAGACGATGTTGCGGATCGCTGAACAAGGCGCCTTTCGGCCGCCGCAAAGACGATCCTAGGAGGGGCGATGGACAGCGCCGCTCACATCGAACGTATTCGGGCCGACGGCTTCACCATCGTGGAGCGCGCCATCGAACCGGAGTTGATCGAGGCTCTGGCGAAGGCGCTCGAGGGGCTCGAGGGCGAGCTTGGCGCGAAGCCCGCCCTCAACGCGTTCGAGGGCCATCACACGGTGCGGATCTACAATCTGCTCCGTTATGGCGGTCCATTCGACCAGGTCCCCGTCCACCCAGCCGTGCTGCCGATCGTGGACGGCGTGCTGGGCGATGGCTCCCTGATTTCGTCGCTCTCCTCTATCGCCATCGATCCCGGCGAGACGGCGCAGCCGATCCATGCCGACGACCAGGTGATCCCGCTCGACAAGCCGCACCGGCCGATCGTCTGCAACTCCATGTGGGCGCTGACCGACTTCACGGCGGCCAATGGCGCTACGCGCCTGGTTCCCGCCAGCCATCGCCGGGACAACCCCGAATATGGCGGCGCCTATGAGACCATCGCGGCGGAGATGCCGAAGGGCTCGGTGCTGCTCTGGGATGGGGCGCTCTGGCACGGTGGGGGCGCCAATGTATCGGGCGCGCGGCGTACGGGGATCGCGATGAACTACTGCGCCGGGTTCATCCGCCAGCAGGAAAACCAGCAGCTGGGTCTCGATCCGGCTCTCGTGAAGACCTTCCCGGCCCGTCTGCAGGAGTTGATCGGCTATGGCGTCTACCGCGGGCTGATTGGCCACATCGAGAAGAACAGTCCCGCCCAGCTGTTGAATGGCGGCGGCGAGTTCCGCTCGATCTGGGACCGCTGACGACCTGGCTTCTCGCCGCTTGACCGCCCGTCCACCCGAGCCGAGCCTTGGAGCCGGCATCGAGAGGACGCAGCGGCATGAGCAACGAACTCCTTCTTCGGACCGTGGAAGGCCCGATCGCGCAGCTGACGCTCAACGATCCTGACCGAGCCAACGTCCTGTCGGGCGAGATGATGTCCGCCCTGCTCGAGTCGGTGACGGAGCTCGGCGCCGACCCAGCGGTGCGGGTGATCGTCCTTGGCGCCGCCGGGAAGGTGTTTTGCGCGGGGCATGACCTCGGTGAGCTCAGGGGCACAAACGACCCGGCCGCGCATGAGGCGCTGTTCGGGCGCTGCTCGGAACTGATGCTTGCGATCCGGGCTTGCCCCAAGCCGGTGATCGCGCGGGTGCAAGGCGCTGCGGTGGCCGCCGGCTGCCAGCTCGTGGCGAGCTGCGACCTCGCCTTCGCCGTCGACACTGCGAAGTTTGCCGTGTCCGGGATCAACCTCGGCCTGTTCTGCTCCACGCCCGGCGTGGCCCTCGGCCGCGCGGTGAGCCGAAAGAACGCGCAGGAGATGCTGCTCACCGGGCGCTTCGTCGGGGCGGCCGAGGCGGCTGCCATGGGCCTTATCAACCGCGCGCTCCCCGTCGATCAGCTCGACGCGGCGGTGGAGGAGGCGGCGAATGCGATTGCAACCAAGGCGCCTGACGCGATCGCCCTGGGCAAGGCGGTATTCAACCGCCAGATCGAGGCCCCGCTCGATGAGGCCTACGCCATCGCTTCGGCGGCCATGGTCGAGAACCTCGGCTTCGAGAGCGCGAAGTCAGGGATCGACGAGTTCCTGGCGCGATAGAGCGGTTTGACGCTCTCTGACCTCGTCATCAAATTGAACCACTGACTCCACGGACCTCATTAACGAGGACGCGGACCGGCGTCTGATAACGAGACAGTCTATCTTCGACTTCGGGGCGTTCCGTCTGGTCCGCTGCGGATGAGCCGCCGCCTTTCGCGAGTGTCTGCGGGGTCCGTAGTTCGTTTCCGCACCAACCGTACGCAGCGGTCGAATTGTTAACCGACGTGGCGTAACGGAGCCGGAGGAGTCATCCTTCCGCCATGACAGTAACCCCTGTGAGTCTCGACCTGGCGCCGGCGCTCGCCGTTCTGCCCGGCGCGAGGGCGGGGGTAGCGGACGGCGCAAGCGCCCGGATGGTGAGCGCCGGCGAGGCGCGGACCCTGTTCGAAGCCGGCCCAGTGCTGGTGACCCACGCCTCGATGACCGCCCGCCGCCTGGGCCTGCACGCGCCGCCGCGCAGTCCGCGTATCTTCGACGTCCTCGAGCTGTTCGCCTTTGTGCGGCCGGCGCAGTTCTGCGCGCCCTCTGCCGTCGGCCTCGCCCTGGCCCTTGGCCTGGAGCCGCCGCATGGGGCGGCCGAGCAGGCGGCGACCCTTCGTGCGGCAAGTCTCGTCCTTCTGCAGGACCTCGCCCTATCGCCGACGCCAAGCCGCGAGCAGGCGCTGGCCCTGGCGGAAACCATGGGCCGGGCCGGCTGGCCGTGGGCTTCGGCCATCATCGGCGCCCTGCGCTCTCAACCGATCGCGCGACCCTGGCGCAGCGACGGGTTGGATGTCTGGACGAGACTTAAGGAGTGGGAGGACGACGGGCCTCCTGGCGAGCCCGGATCGAAGCCCATTTCCCCGGAGGCTGCGACGACACGCCTGGGCTTGCTGCTGGAGCGGGCAGGCCTATCGGAGCCGCGCCCCACTCAGGTTGAGTTTGCGTTCGAATCTGCACATTCCTTCCAGCCGCGTGAGCGGGAAGGCGAGCCGATGATGATGCTGGCCGAAGCCGGCACGGGTGTCGGCAAGACCCTGGGATATCTGGCGCCGGCGTCCCTCTGGGCGGAGGCGAACGGTCCCGGCGTGTGGATCGCGACCTTCACCCGTGCGCTTCAGCGCCAGATCGAGCGGGAGGCGCGCGCCCTGTTTCCTGACCCAGCGGCGCGGGCGTCGAAGGTGGCGGTGCGCAAGGGCCGGGAGAACTATCTCTGCCTGCTCAACTTCCAGGAGGCGGTGAACGCCGCGCGGCTGGGCGGGGCGGACCTTGTGGGCCTGGCGCTGGCGGCGCGCTGGGTGCGCGCCAGCACCGACGGCGACATGACCGGCGGCGATTTTCCGGCCTGGCTGCCGACCCTGTTCGCCATCGGTCCGGCGGCCCAGGCCAGCGCGGCGAACCTGGTCGACCGTCGGGGCGAGTGCGTCCACTCCGGCTGCGCGCACTATCGCTCCTGCTTCATCGAACGGCAGATCCGCGCCTCGCGGCGGGCGGACGTGGTGATCGCCAACCATGCCGTCGTGCTGACCCAGGCGGCGTTCGACCGGGGTCGGGCGGCGCGGGGGCGGCCGGGTGACGCCGAGACTGCGGCCCTTCGGCGGATCGTCTTCGACGAGGGTCACCACCTGTTCGATGCGGCGGACAACGCCTTCGCCGCCGCCCTCTCCGGACAGGAGGCGGCGGAGATGCGCCGGTGGATCCGCGGCCCCGAGGGGCGCGGTCGGCGCGGCCGCGGGCTGGAGCTGCGCCTGGAAGAGGTGCTGGGCGATCACGAAGACGCGCGACTGGCGCTGGACGCCGCGGTGCGCGCTGCCGCCGCCCTGCCCGGCGAGGGATGGTCCGGGCGCATCGCGCCGGGCGTGGGCGAGGCGACACCGTCCGGGCCGATCGAGACCTTCCTGGCGGCCGTGCTCGAACAATTGCGCGCGCGGGCGGCGCCCTCGGACTCGGGAATGGAATGCGCGGCGCGGCCGGCCCTCGATGGCGTGCGCGAGAGCGCGCGCGCAGCCGCTGCGGCGATCGGGGCGATCGAGGGTCCCCTACAGGTTCTCTCGCGCCTGCTCGAGGATGCGCTCGATGAGGACGCGGACACCCTGGCGCAATCTGAACGCGCGCGCATCGAGGGCGCCCTGCGGGGACTGGACCGGCGCGCCCGCAACATCCTGCCTGCGTGGCGTTCGATGCTGGCGGCCATCGACGAGGACGCCGACGACGATCCGGACTTCGTCGACTGGTTCGAGGCCAGCTTCCTCTACGGGCGGATCGTGGACGCCGCGTGCCGCCGCCACTGGGTCGATCCGACCGAACCGCTCCACGCGGCGGTGATCGCGCCGGCGCACGGGGTGCTGGTGACCAGCGCCACCCTGGCCGATGCGGGCCACGCCGATCCTTTCGCCATCGCCGAGATGCGCACCGGCGCAGCGCGGCTGTCCGATCGGCCCAAGACCCTGCGCCTGGCCTCGCCGTTCGACTATGCGGCGGACGCCCTGGCGCTGGTGGTCACCGATGTGGGCCGCGACGATCCGCGGCAGGTCGCCTCGGCCATGCGCGAGCTGTTCCTCGCGGCCGGGGGCGGCGCACTGGGGCTGTTCACCGCCATCCGTCGGTTGAAGGCCGTGCACGAGAGGATCGCCGCGCCGCTCGCCGACAAGGGGCTCGCGCTTTACGCCCAGCACGTCGATCCGCTGGAGGTCGGCGCCCTGGTCGACATCTTCCGGGCCGAGGAGGACGCATGCCTGCTGGGCACCGACGCCGTGCGCGACGGCGTGGACGTGCCCGGCAGGTCCCTGCGCCTGCTGGTGTTCGACCGCGTCCCGTGGCCCAGGCCCGACATCCTGCACAAGGCCCGGCGCAGCCGGTTCGGCGGCAAGACCTATGACGACGCACAGGCGCGGGCGCGGATCGCCCAGGCCTTCGGCCGACTGATCCGTCGCGAGGGTGACAGGGGAGTTTTTGTCATGCTGGACGCGGCTGCGCCGACGCGGCTCTTTTCGGGCCTGCCCGAGGGCGTCGAAATCCGACGGATCTCGCTGGTCGAGGCGATCGAAGCAACGGCGGCCCACCTTGTGCGCTGAAGTACGCATGACCGCCGCGCGCGCGTCTCACTTACGCCCCGTTTTTCGGGAATCAGCGCGCGCTCAGCGAAATGCAGCGCGCGTGCAACACGCCGACTCGCAGCCCGTCCCCCAGGACGACAAACTGGAGCCCCCTGTCTCGATGAAGTTCGCGTACATCGCGCTTGGCGCGTCTTGCCTTGCCGTTTCGTGCCTCAGCGCCACTGCCGCGCCGGCCTGGGCGCCCACGGCGAGCGGCGAACAGGACCTCAAGGACGGCCGGCCTGTGTCCCAGGTCGACCCCGCTCCGGACGGCGCAGTGATGATCCATGCCGCGATCGACATCCCCGCGCCTCCGAAGGTCGTGTGGACGGTGATGAGCGACTGCGCGAAGGCCAATCGCCTGGTCGTGACAGTGACCAGCTGCCGAATCCTGGAGAGCGATCCGGCGCACAACACCGAAGTGCGCGAGACGGTGACCAAGGGCAATTTCATCGTCCCGACCATCCACAATGTGGTCCGCGAACAGCTGCAGCCCTACACTGTGATCAAGTTCCAGAAAGCCGGGGGCGATCTGAAGGAAGAGCAGGGCGAGTGGCGTCTGGTGGCGCTCCAGGGCGGCGCCGCGACGCGCGTGATCTACGAGAACCTGGTGTCCGCCGACATCATGGCGCCCGCCCCCCTGGTCCGCGCCGGCATGCGCAAGGATGTCGCCAAGGTGATGATAAACCTGAAGCGCGAGTCCATAGCGGGAGCTGATACCCGCGTCGCCGCAAGAAACGGCGACTAGTTCAGTCGTCCTGGTTGGCTAACGCCCGACGCGCGCTGGCGCGAAGCTTTTCGCTGTCCGACTTGAGCTGGCCGCACGCGGCGAGGATGTCGCGCCCGCGCGGCGTGCGGATTGGCGAGGCGTAGCCGGCGCGGTTCACGATGTCGGCGAAGGCCTTGATGGTCGAGTGCGAGGAACACTCGTAGCCGGAGCCGGGCCACGGGTTGAACGGGATCAGGTTGATCTTGGCGGGGATGCCGGCGAGCAGCTTCACCAGGGCGCGCGCCTCGGCCGGCGAGTCGTTGACCCCCTTGAGCATGACATACTCGAAGGTCACCCGCTTGGCGTTCGACAAGCCCGGATAGGCCTTGATTGCCGCCAGCAGGTCGGCGATCGGATAGCGCCGGTTCAGCGGAACCAGTTCGTCGCGAAGCGGATCGTTGGTGGCGTGCAGGGAGATCGCCAGCATTGCCCCGGTCCGCGCGCCCAGCTCCGGGATGCTCGGGACGACGCCGGACGTGGAGACGGTGATCCGTCGGCGCGAGATCGCAATGCCCTGCTCGTCGGAGATGACGTCGATGGCGTCGGCGACATTGTCCAGATTGTAGAGGGGCTCGCCCATGCCCATGAAGACGATGTTGGTCAGCCGCCGCTCGCCTTCAGCGGCGGTCCATTCGGAAAGGTCGTCGCGGGCGACCTGCGCCTGGGCGACGATCTCGCCGGCGGTGAGGTTGCGCACCAGGGCCTGGGTGCCGGTATGGCAGAAGGTGCAGTTGAGCGTGCAGCCGACCTGACTGGAGACGCACAGAGCGCCGGCGCGGCCGACGTCCGGGATATAGACGGTTTCCACCTCAATGCCCGGCGCGAAGCGGATCAGCCACTTGATCACGCCATCCACGCTCTGGCGGCGCTCGACGATCTGAGGCCGGTCGAGGGTGAAGGCCTCGTCGAGGGCGGCGCGAGTCTCCTTGGCGATGTTGGTCATCACCTCGAAGCTCACGGCGCCACGGTTGTGGATCCAGCCCCAGATCTGGTCGCGGCGCATGCGCGCCTGCGCAGGAGCGCAGACGCCCGCCTCGACGAGCACCGTCTGCATCTGCGCGCGGGTCAGGCGCGAGAGGTTCGGCCGCGCATCGGCGACAGCGGCGGGGCGATGGTCCAGGACGAGGCTCACGATCGGGCGAAGATGGGCTGGCGGCGCACCGGACGCAATCGTTAGGCGGCGAGGCGTTCGGCGTGCCAGCGCAGGTGGTCATCGATGAAGCCCTGGATGAACCAGTAGCTGTGATCGTAACCGGCGTGGCGGCGCAGGGTGAGGGGGACGCCCGCCTTCGCGCAGGCCGCATCGAGCAGTTCCGGCTTGAGCTGCTCGGTGAGGTAGGCGTCGGCTTCGCCCTGGTCGACCAGGATCGCTTCAGTCCGCGCCCCGTCCTCGATGAGGGCGCAGGCATCGTAGGCGCGCCACGCTGCTCGGTCGGGGCCGAGGTAGCCGGTGAGCGCCTTCTCGCCCCAGGGGCAGTTCAGCGGCGAGACGATCGGCGCAAAGGCCGACACGGAGCGGAAACGGGCCGGTTCGCGCAGGGCGAAGGTGAGCGCCCCATGGCCGCCCATGGAATGGCCGGTGATCGACTGGCGGGCGAGGTCGGCCGGAAAGGCCTTGTCGAGGATTTCCGGCAGTTCCCGCTCGAGCCAGGACCGGGTCCTGAAGTGCGCGGCCCACGGCGCCTGCGTCGCATCCAGGTAGAAGCCCGCCGCCTGTCCCATGTCGTATTCAGGATCGTCGGCCACGCCCTCGCCGCGGGGACTTGTGTCGGGCGTGACCAGCATGAGGCCGAGTTCGGCGGCGAGCCGCTGGGCGCCGGCCTTGATGGCGAAGGTCTCTTCCGTGCAGGTGAGGCCGGCGAGGCACCACAACACGGGGAAGGGGCCGCGTCCTGGCGGGGTGAACACGCCAAAGCGCATCGGCGTGCCCGTCGAGGCGCTGTGGTGTCGGTGGAAGCTTTGCGCTCCGCCATGGCAGGCGTGGCTGCTCAGGGTCTCGAGGCTCATGCGCCGCGATTGCGCCAGACGGCGGTCCGGGTCAACGCCCTCGCAGATTTCCTGGGGTTGTGATCCGGACAGTCGAACCTAGCTTTCGACGTGCGGCGAGCAACCGAAGCTTCAGGACCTCCAATGACCGATCTATTCGAACCCTTGACCCTGCAACGTGGCCCGGCGTGGAAGAACCGCTTCACGCTCGCTCCACTGACCAATTCGCAGAGCCATGCCGACGGAAAGCTCTCGGACGACGAGTTCAACTGGCTGACCTACCGCGCAGATGGCGGGTTTGCCGTCGTCATGACCTGCGCCGCCCACGTCCAGGGGATCGGCCAGGGCTTCCCCGGACAGCTGGGGGTGTTCTCCGACGATCATCTGGCGGGCCTCACGCGCCTTGCGGACGCGATCCGGGCCAAGGGCGCGGTTTCCTCCGTCCAGCTGCACCATGCAGGCATCCGCTCGCCCAAGGAGTTGACCGGCGAGGCGCCGGTGGGGCCTTCGGAGAACGCCGAGACCGGCGCACGGGCGCTCAGCGAAGCCGAGGTTGAGCAGCTGCGGGAGGACTTCATCGCTGCGGCGGTGCGGGCCGAGCGCGCCGGGTTCGATGGCGTCGAGCTGCACGGCGCCCACGGCTACATCCTCTGCGCCTTCCTCAGCCCCGAAACCAACCGCCGCGACGACCGCTATGGCGGCTCGCTGGAGAACCGGGCGCGGATCGTGTTCGACATCATCAAAGGCGTTCGGGCGCGCACCCGGCCCGACTTCCAGCTGGGACTGCGCATCTCGCCCGAGCGCTTCGGACTGAAGTTCGCCGAGCAGCGCGAGGTGGCGGGCTGGATGCTGGGGTCGGGCGACCTCGACTACGTCGACATGTCGCTGTGGGATTGCTTCAAGGCGCCGGTCGAGGAGGCCTATGCGTCGCGGCCGCTGATCGACTGGTTCGCCGAACTGCCGCGGGGCGAAACCCGGCTCGGCGCCGCCGGCAAGCTGCTGAAGGGCGCGGATTTCCGGCGGATGCTGGACGCCGGCGCCGACTTCACCATTCTCGGCCGCGCCGGCGTGCTGC
>DATHPX010000035.1:0-14233 GCA_035483335.1 Caulobacteraceae bacterium
GCGGTCATGGCGGGCGCCTCGCCGGGCCGCTTCAGGTGGACCCCGGCTCCCACACGTCTGCTGACGTGGGCGATGAGGCCCTGATGCTCAGCCGCGATGGCTTGCCGGTCTGGGTCGCGCGCGACCGCCTCGCCGGCGCCCGCGCCGCCGCGGCGGCCGGCGCAACCGTGGTGGTGATGGACGACGGCCATCAGAACCCTCGGCTTACGAAAGCCCTCTCGCTGGTCGTCGTCGACGGCGAGACGCGCGACGAGGAATGGCCGTTCGGCGATGGGAGTGTCTTTCCCGCAGGTCCGATGCGCGAGCCCCTGGCTGTCGGCCTCGCCCGCGCCGACGCGGTGGTTTTGCTGCTCCCCGCCGACCTTGCCGAGCCCGACCCGCGCCTCCTGGGCCTGCTGCAGTCGAAGCCGGTGCTGACGGCCCGCCTCGAACCGCTCAACCCGCCGCCGGGAGGGTCCCAGCTCGCCTTCGCCGGCATCGGCAAGCCCTGGAAGTTCGAACGCGCCCTGGTCGCGGCCGGCTGCGAGCTCGTCGATTTCGCGCCCCTGCCCGACCACGCCGCTGTCCCGGAGGCCACGCTGCGCTTCCTGGCCGACCGGGCCGAGGCGCTCGGCGCGGGCCTGCTCGCCACAGAGAAGGACTGGGTCCGCCTGCCCCCCGCCTGGCGCGAGCGCATCGCCGCCTGGCCGGTCGCCGCAAAGTTCGAGGACGAAGCGGCGCTCGACGCGATCTTGGACCGCCGGAATTCTGCCGGATCTTCTCTCCCGAGCCGGCCCGAAGGCGGAAGCCGGTAAGAAGATGCCGGCACGATCCCGGCGGTCCAGTTCAGAGAGATGGCCTCGCCGACGGAACCGCCCGCGGCGAGGCCCTGGTCTCTGTTACGCGGCCACCGCGCGACGGCGGGAGCGCATCGCCCCGCCCAGGCTCGCGACGCCGATCAGCATCAGCGCCCACGAGGCCGGCTCCGGCACCCCGTTGAACGCCACGCCGCCGTAGCGCACGCCATACTGCGGCCCGTCGAGCACGCTGAAGGACTCGCCGTTCGGCAGGGTCGTGTCGCCAAGGGTGTCTGTGATCTCGACGATCTCGTTGGGATTGGCGCCATTGTCCGCGTAGCCGCCGGAAGTGGCGGTGTCGGCGAACAGGGTGACCGTGCCGTTGGCGTTGACGCGGCCGGTGAGGTCGCGAAGGCCAGTGGTCTCCACACCGTCCACGAAGCCGGCCTGTCCAGAATTCGTACCGCTGACGTTGTAGGTCTGGCCGATCAGATTGCCCTGCAGCGTGTAGTCGAGCTTCCACACGCCGCTCACCAGACTCCACTTCTCCAGGCCCGCGTGCTGGGCGGCGTCGGTGGCGTTGCCGGTGCCCTCGTCGGCCACATAGAGGGTGTCGGCGTTGGCGAAGAACAGGCCGAACGGGGTGAATGCGCCGCCGTCGCCGCCCTTCTTCGTCGTGGCCAGGTCGGTCGGGAAGCCCGGCAGGATCGAGATCTGGGCCGAGTTCGCCGTCGAGGCGGTGGGCAGGGCGCCGCCGGGGTTGCTCACCTCGTAGACCGTGTCGATGCCGTTGCTGCCGCTGCCCTTGGTGAAGTAGAGCGTGCCGTCAAAGAGGGTCAGGCCGCGGAAGTTGCTGTCCTTTCCCGCCTTGTCGCCCGACACCGACGTGAACCCTGAATCGACCATCGTCGAGTTCGGCGTCGACCCGGGGGTGACGACCTCCAGGCCCGTCGATGTCGTCAGCGCCTTGGGTGTGCCGCTGCCGTTGTTGGAATTGCCGACGGTGTAGTACTGCCCGTTGGGCGCCAGGACGGCCGAGCGGCCATTGTTGCCGCCATAGGCGAGCGTCTGGGTGGCGGAGACGGCGCCCGACGCACTGACGGCGACGACGTCGCGGTTGAAGGCGTAGGTCTGGCCGGCGCTCGGCGCGAAGAAGCTGGTGACCGGGTTAGTGGTGTCCTTGAAGGCCGTCGTGTCGGAGTTCGACACGTCGAGATTGCCAACGCCGCCGGCGTTGTAGCCCATGAAGGTGACGACCGACCCGCCAGACGTCTGGGCGATGTTGAGCGACAGCTCCGACTTCGAAGAGAAGCTGGTGGAGACGACGCTCGGATCGATGTTGAGCGTACCGTTCACCTTGGCGGTCGCGCCTGAGACGTTGAGGTCCTGCAGGGTGATCGCCGACGTCACGCCGAAGGAGGGATCGCCGTTCTCGTTGTTGAAGACGGTCGACAGACTGCCGTTGGAGGTCGCGGTGACGCTCTGGCCTGCGTTGGCGCCGGGCAACTGGGACACGCCGGCGACGAGATTCGCGACCGCGCCGACGTTCGAATACGTAGTCTCGCTGATCACCAGCGAATAGTTGTCCAGGAACGTCGACGCCGACGCCGCGCCTGCGGCGGACGTGGCGAGGGCGGCGCCCAAGACGATCGCCGATACGCGAGCCATGCTCGGCCTGTGATATTGCAATATCGACATATGCCCTCCAATCGGTTTCAGCGCCAGATCGCGCCGATCGCCGCAGTGGCCGCTTTCCGGCCGTCGCCTCCGTTTCACCTCTCTTCCGCCATGACAAGTCAGCCGAGCGGACGGCCGAGAGGGGCAAATGTGTAATGTTTTTCGAGTGCGCGACGTGTACGTTTTAGTTCGGTCCGCCTGCCGGCCACGATTTTCGCAATAAAAATTAAATTGTTAGTGTCGATTTCCTAGACGGTTGGAAGGCCGGTCCGCTAGCGCAGGGGGCCTGTCGGATTTCGGATTGTAACTTTGCGAATTATGTGAATTTTATTTGACAGGTCGCACGCCGCCGCCGCTTCGTTCGCAGAACATCTTGTGAACATCGACGGTCGCGTTTATGGTTCGTTCCGGTTCGAGAGCGTGTGAGTCAATTCGTCCGGCTAGAGCCGCGCGCCCGCCGGAATCATGGGATAGGAAGGGTCGGACAGATGTCGGGAAACATGGCCTTGAGGCTCGTTGGCAAGGAAGAGGGCGACAAGCAGCGCGCCCTGGAAGCAGCGCTCACCCAGATCGACCGCGCCTTCGGCAAGGGCTCGGTCATGAAGCTGGGCGAGAAGGGCAAGGTGGTGGAGATCGAGTCGATCCCCACCGGTTCGCTCGGCCTGGACATCGCGCTGGGTATCGGCGGCCTTCCCAAGGGCCGGGTCGTTGAGATCTTCGGCCCCGAGAGCTCGGGCAAGACGACGCTCGCCCTGCATGTGGTGGCCGAGGTGCAGAAGCGCGGCGGCACCGCCGCCTTCGTGGACGCCGAGCATGCGCTCGATCCCTCCTACGCTCACAAGCTCGGCGTGAACCTCGACGACCTGCTGGTGGCCCAGCCCGACACCGGCGAGCAGGCCCTGGAGATCACCGACACCCTGGTGCGCTCCGGCGCCGTGGACATCGTCGTCATCGACTCCGTCGCGGCCCTGACGCCGCGCGCCGAGATCGAGGGCGAGATGGGCGACAGCCTGCCCGGCCTGCAGGCGCGCCTGATGAGCCAGGCCCTGCGCAAGCTCACCGCCTCCATCTCCAAGACCCAGACCCTGGTCATCTTCATCAACCAGATCCGCATGAAGATCGGGGTGATGTACGGCAGCCCCGAGACCACCACCGGCGGCAACGCCCTGAAGTTCTACGCCTCGGTCCGCCTCGACATCCGCCGCACCGGCTCGGTGAAGGTGCGCGACGAGGTCATCGGCAACAACGTCCGCGTGAAGGTGGTGAAGAACAAGGTCGCCCCGCCGTTCCGGGAGGTCGAGTTCGACATCATGTATGGCGTCGGCATATCCAAGCTCGGCGAGATCATCGACTTGGGCGTCAAGGCCGGGGTGATCGAGAAGTCGGGCGCCTGGTTCTCCTGGAACAGCACGCGCATCGGCCAGGGCCGCGACAACGCCCGCGAATTCCTCAAGGCCAATCCCGACATCGCCCGTCAGATCGAGGACCAGGTCCGCGGCAATTCCAACCGCATCGAAGAAGAACTCCTGATCGGCGGCCCCGAAGCCGAGGACTGATCCGTCGGGTTCGCGCCCCTTCCGGTGCGCCGGCGTCTCGCCGGCATCTCTGTTCCGAGCGGTCGGCCGACCTGAGGTCGGCTGCCGGCGGGACGCCGGCGCACCAAAGCGATCAGACCCGCCCTTTTTCCCTCACCGCCGCGATGTTATCTCGCGGCGATGCCTTCCCTGAACGAAATACGGAAAGAGTTCCTTGGCTACTTCGGCGCGCGCGGGCACGCCGTGGTGCAATCGGCGCCGCTCGTGCCGCGCGACGATCCCACCCTGCTGTTCGTCAACGCCGGCATGGTGCCGTTCAAGAATATCTTCACCGGCGCCGAGACTCCGCCTGGACCGCGCGCAACCACGTCCCAGAAATGCGTGCGCGCCGGGGGCAAGCACAACGATCTCGACAATGTCGGCTACACCGCCCGGCATCACACCTTCTTCGAGATGCTCGGCAACTTCTCCTTCGGCGACTACTTCAAGGCCGATGCGATCGAGCTCGCCTGGAACCTGATCACCCGCGACTTCGCCATCGATCCGGCGCGCCTGACCATCACCCACCACGCCACCGACGAGGAGGCGGCAGGGCTGTGGAAGAAGATCGCCGGCCTGCCCGCTGACCGCATCATCAGCATCGATTCCTCGGACAACTTCTGGTCGATGGGCGACACGGGCCCCTGCGGACCTTGCTCGGAGATTTTCTTCGACCACGGCGACCATGTCGCCGGCGGTCCGCCCGGCTCACCCGACCAGGACGGCGACCGGTTCGTGGAGATCTGGAACCTCGTCTTCATGCAGTTCGAGCGCTTCGCCGACGGCAGCATGACCCCGCTGCCCAAGCCTTCCATCGACACGGGCATGGGCATCGAGCGCCTCACCGCCGTGCTGCAGGGCGTGCACGACAACTACGACATCGACCTCTTCCAGACCCTCATGCGCGCCAGCCGAGAGCTGGTGGGCGGAGCGGGCGGCGCCACGAATGGCCCCTCCCACCGGGTCATCGCCGACCACCTGCGCGCCTCGAGCTTCCTGATCGCCGACGGCGTCACCCCCTCGAACGAGGGCCGCGGCTACGTCCTTCGCCGGATCATGCGCCGCGCCATGCGCCACGCCCATCTGCTGGGCGCGAGCGAGCCCCTGATGTGCCGGCTCGTGCCCACGCTGGTGGCCGAAATGGGCGAGGCCTATCCGGAGCTTCGCCGAGGTGAGCCGGTGATCGCCGAGACCCTGCGCCAGGAGGAGGAGCGCTTCCAGCGCACGCTCGGCCGCGGAATGGCCCTGCTGGAAGAGGCGACGACCGGCATGGGCGATGGCGACGTCCTCTCCGGCGAGACCGCGTTCAAGCTCTACGACACCTATGGCTTTCCGCTCGACCTGACCCAGGACGCGGTGCGGCCCCGCGGCATCCATGTCGACCTCGAAGGCTTCGACCGGGCCATGGACGCCCAGCGCGCTCTTGCGCGGGAGAACTGGGCGGGCTCGGGCGAGCAGGCCCAGAGCGCGGTCTGGCTTTCCCTGCGCGAGCGCCTCGGACCTACTGTCTTCCGCGGCTACGAGCATGGCGAGACCACCGGCGAAGCCCTCGCCCTGGTCCGCGGCGGCGAGGAGGTCGCCTCCGCCGGGGCCGGCGAGGACGTGCAGGTCCTCTTTGACCAGACCCCCTTTTACGGCGAAGGCGGCGGACAGGCAGGCGACCGCGGCGAGGTCGAGTGGGAGGGTGGCTTCGCCCAGATCCTCGACACCCAGAAACAGGCTGGCGACCTCCACGTCCACCACCTGCGCATCGTTCGCGGTCTGCTCGAGCCGGGCGTCCGCGCGCGACTGGCCGTCGACGCCGACCGCCGTGCGCGCACCCGCCTCAACCACTCCGCAGCCCACCTTTTCCACGCGGCTGTCCGCCATGTCCTGGGACCCCACGTCGCCCAGAAGGGCCAGCTGGTGGACGCCGAGCGCATGCGCTTCGACTTCAGCCACGGCGCGCCGCTGACCCCCGCAGAACTCGACGCGGTCGAGGCCGAGGTGAACGCGGTCATCCGCCAGAACGTGCCGGCCGAAACCCGCGAAATGGCGCCCCAGGCCGCCATGGAGGCGGGAGCCATCGCCCTGTTTGGAGAGAAGTACGGGGACAGCGTCCGCGTTCTCACCCTTGGCAAGGCGCTGGAGGGCGAAGGCGCCTATTCCGTCGAACTTTGCGGCGGCACCCACGTCGCGCGCACCGGCGACATCGCTCTCTTCAAGATCGTCGCCGAGCAGGGGATCGCCGCGGGCGTGCGCCGGGTAGAGGCGCTCACCGGCGAGTCTGCGCGACGCTGGCTGCTCGACCGCGCCGCCGTCGCCGGCGCCCTGGCCGACCAGTTCAAGGTCCCTGTCTTAGACGTCACCGCCCGGGTCGAGTCCTTGGAGGCGCAGCGCCGCAAGCTCGAAAAGGAGCTGGCCGACGCCCGTCGCCAGATCGCGGTCGGCGGCGGAGGCGGCGGCGAGACCGCGCCCCAGGACGTCGGCGGGGTGAAGTTCATCGGGCGCGTCCTGGAGGGCGTCGGCGGCAAGGACCTGCGGCCGATCGCCGAGGGCTTCAAGAAGCAACTCCCCGATGGCGTCATCGCCCTGATGGGCGTAGCCGACGGCAAGGTCGCCGCCACCGTCGCCGTGACGGGCCAGGCCCAGGGCCGGTTCAACGCGGTGGAACTCGCCCGAAGCGCGGTCGCCGCGCTGGGCGGCCAGGGCGCCGGCGGCAAACCCGACTTCGCCCAGGGCGGCGGACCGGACCCGGCCCGCGCCCAGTCCGGTCTCGACGCCGTCCGCGCCGCGCTCGAAGCGGCCTGAGCCTTCAGGGTGTGAAGTCGCGGATTCGCGCGACCTCGGCGGCGTCGAGCTTCTTGATCATGTCGACGACGAGATCGACCGTCTCGTCGAAGTCCTTCCGGTCCATGATCCCGTTGTGGACGTGCATGTAGCGGACCGGCACGCCGATGTTCACGGTAGGCGCGCCACCGTCAGACTTCTGGATCTCGGCTGAATCATCGCCGTAGCCCGTGACGAGGTCCGGCTGGATCGGGATGTTCGCCTGAGCCGCGGTCTGCCTGAGGAAGCTGACCAGCTTGCGGTTGGGCAGGGCGCTGGCGTCGTAGAGGAAGATGTCCGGGCCGTCGCCCAGCCTGGCGTTGGTCTCGTCCGGGTGCGTATTGGGCTGATCGCCGGTCATCCCGCCCTCGATGGCGATGCCGATGTCCGGGTGGATGACGTCAGCCGCAGTATGCGCCCCGCGCAGGCCGATCTCCTCCTGGGTGGTCGCGGCCACGAACAGCTGATTGGGATGTCCTTCCGCCGCCAGGCGCTTGAGCGCCTCGATCAGCACGGCGCAGCCGACGCGGTCGTCCCACGCCTTCCCCAGGTAGCGGCCGTTAGCGAGTTCCTCGAAGGTGGAGTCCGGCGCCACAGGATCGCCCGGCTCTATGCCCATGGCCGCGGCGTCGGCTCCGTTATGGGCGCCTACGTCTAGATAGAGGTTGTCGCGGTTGAAGGGCTTGGTCCGCTCATCGGCGGGGACCACGTGGATGTCGCGGATTCCGCTCACGGCGTGGACCGGCCCCTTGGCCGTGAGGATCACCCAGCGCTGACCGGGAAGGGCCATGTCGAGCCAGCCGCCCAACATCTGCATGGTGACGAACCCGTCCGGCGTCACGCGGCGGACCATGCCGCCGAGCTCGTCCATATGCGCATCGAGCATGATCCGCGGGCCGCTCGTCCCGTTCTTCACGATGACCGAACCCATGCCGTCATAGGTGATGTTCCCGTACGGCTTGAGCTCGCGGACCATGATCGCCCGCACCGGCTCCTCAAAGCCGGACGGGGCCGGAGCGTTGGAGAGCTCGCGAAGGAGGGCCTCGGTCCGGTCCTCGGACATCGCTGCGCCGGACGCGAGCGCGCCCAGCAGCCCGACCATCGCCGCCGCAGCGGTCCTCCAGGTCCTCATCCAACGCCCCTCCCACACGATCCCGCCAATGCGAAGATCGTCTTTTGCCGCCAAGGCTTAGCGAGCCGCAATCCCCCCGGCGCCGACCGGCTTTTAGAAGGTGGCGCGCACGCCCACAGAGAGAACCAGCCCTGCGCCGGTGATCTCGCCCATGAGCGAGACGGGCGTCGCAAGCGGCGTGCCGGCGAAGTCCACGGTCGTGTTGTCGATGCGTGACCGCTGGAACTGGTAGTAGCCAGCGCCGAAATCGAAGGTCATGGCGCGGTTCGCCCGATAGCTGGCGCCGAGGGCGTAGAGCCACCGGTTCCCGTCCGGCACGCGCGGGTCGCGCCCGATATCGGGGGTGGGCGTGGGGTCGTGCTCGATGCCGGCGCGCATCGTCAGGCGTGAGGTGAGATTGTAGTCGAGGCCGATCGCCTCGTCGGTGGTGTCGCGATAGTTCTCCGGCATCACCGCCGACTGCCCGTCAAAGGCGACCGAGATGGCCGAGAACTCGCTCCAGCCAAGTCGCTGCACCTGGCCGTCGAGAGTGAGGCGAGGGTTCACCCGCCAACGCGCGCCCGCGGTGAAGATCCACGGGGTGGAAAATCTCGCCTGCGCCCCTGTTAGGATATTGGCGGTTGAAGCAGGCCCGAGCAGGCCCGCGATGTTCACCGTGCCGCCGAGGTGGTGGGCGATGGAGGAACGATAGCTGGCGCCAAAAGTGAAATTCGAGACCGGGGCGACCTGAGCTCCCAGCACGTAGCCGTAGTCCCACCCGTGTCCCTGCAGTGTCTCCGAGCCGTCCGGGAAGATCGGCGCCAGGTTGGGCAGGGCCGAGGTCAGGTAGGCGTTGACGTATTGCGCGTCGAAACCCACGGCGAGGCCCAGCCATGGCAGAGGCTTCCAGGCAACGGTCGGCTGGAGATCGATATTCGTCAGGCGCGAGGTCATCGCCTCGTATCGGGGCCAGTCCTGGCCTGTGTACTTGCTCACGAAGTCGAAGGGCGCGCTCACCGCCAGGCCTACGGACCACTGGTCGTTGATCCGCATCGCGGCGTCGAAGTTCGGCACGAACCCGTTCGGGACCGGATCGTGAACGCGCTGGTTCCCGCTGATCGGGAGGGGCGGGAGGCCCGGATACTGGATGGTCGAGCCGAAATTGGTGACGTTTCCGTGCACCTGGATCGTCTGCAGGCCCGAATAGAACTCGTTGTGGTCGAGGCCCGCGATCGAGGCCGGATTCCACCACAGGGCGTCGACGTCCGTGCTCGCCGCCTCGCCCGAATAGGCCCGCCCGAGCGCCTGAACCGACTGCTCTTGGATGTAGAACCCCGCCCCATGTGCAGAGCTCGCGAGGACGCCGGCCACTACGCCGGCGAACCTCACCGTCGACAGGCGCGCTCGCATTGGCTCATCCCCGCGATCACGGTCCGCTTCACGGAAGCGTTTAAAACGTACAAAACCATCGTACGGCCCAGGGTTCCCGTCGCGGCCCGACAGCCGTATGAGCGAGCCATGATCTCCCGCTACACCCGTCCCGAAGCCGCGGCGGTCTGGTCGCCCCAGACGCGCTTCCGCATCATGTTCGAAATCGAGGCGCACGCCGCCGACGCCATGGCCGACCTCGGCGTGATTCCCGCCGAAGCAGCCAAGGCCATCTGGCAGCGCGCGGGCGATGCGGTCTTCGACGTCGAGCGGATCGACGAGATCGAGCGGGAGACCCGGCACGACGTCATCGCCTTCCTCACCCACGTGACCGAACTGGTCGGGCCCGAGGCGCGCTTTCTGCACCAGGGCATGACGTCCTCGGACGTCAACGACACGGCCCTGGCGGTGCAGCTGAGCCGCGCGACCGACCTTCTGCTGGAGGACGTGGAGCTGGTGCTCGCAGCGCTCAAGCGCCGGGCTTTCGAGTATCGCGACACACCCTGCGTCGGGCGCAGCCACGGCATCCATGCGGAGCCGACGACCTTTGGCCTCAAGCTCGCCGGCCACTATGCCGAGTTCGTGCGCGCCCGCGAGCGGCTGGCCATGGCCCGCTTCGAGATCGCGACCTGCGCCATCTCAGGTCCCGTGGGGACCTTCGCCAGCGTCGACCCGGCGGTGGAAGCCCACGTGGCCGAGAAGATGGGCCTGCGCGTCGAGCCGGTCTCAACCCAGGTGATCCCGCGCGACCGCCATGCCGCTTATTTCGCGGCCCTGGCGGTGGTGGCCAGCTCCATCGAGCGGCTCGCCGTGGAGATCCGCCACCTGCAGCGGACCGAGGTGCTGGAAGCGGAGGAGCCGTTCGATGCTGGCCAGAAGGGCTCGTCGGCCATGCCGCACAAGCGCAATCCGATCCTGACGGAGAACCTCACCGGCCTCGCCCGCCTCGTGCGTTCCGCCGTGGTCCCCGCGCTGGAAAACGTCGCCCTCTGGCATGAGCGGGACATCAGCCACTCATCGGTCGAGCGGGGAATCGCGCCGGACGCCACGGTTCACCTCGACTTCGCCCTGCGCCGACTGGCGAACCTGATGGAGCGGCTGGTGGTCTATCCGGAGAACATGCGGCGCAACCTCGACCGCCTGGGCGGCCTGGTGCACTCGCAGCAGGTGCTGCTCGCCCTGACGCAGAAGGGCGTCGCGCGGGAGGCGGCCTATTCCATCGTCCAGTCGAACGCGATGAAGATCTGGCGCGACGGCGGGCAGTTCATCGAGGCCCTGCGCGCCGAACCCCAGGTCAGCGCGGTCCTGAGCGAGACCGAACTGGAAGCCCTCTTCGACGAGACCCCCTACTTCCGTCACGTGGACACGATTTTCGCCCGCGTGTTCGGCGAGGCGGCGGACGCGGCCGTCGGCGCGAGGGCGACGGCGGCTGCCTAGGCGAAGCTAGCGGCCCGCGATCTTCACACGCGCGGGCGTCGCCGGCGGCAGCCCCCCTCCGGCGGCGAGGAACAGGTTGACGGTCAGGGCGTAGCGGCGAACCCGCGCCTGGGTGAGATTGAGCGCGGCCAGTTGCTGAAGGCGCTGGGCGTCGACCACCTGGACGATGCCGGCGTTGCCCACGCCATAGCCAAGGCGGGTGAGGTTGAGGGCGGCGGTCGCCGAGTTCAGCGCCTGCTGTTCGTCGCGCACGCTGTCGGCGGCGTTGGCGAGGCCCTGGAGGTTGTCGGCGACCTGCTGGAAGGCCGACAGCACCGTCTGCTGATAGTCGGCGAAGGCGGCGCGCTCGGCGTCCTGCGCGCCCCTCCGCCGGTCGGTCAGCGTTCCGCCGTGGAAGATCGGCGCGCTAAGACCGCCGATCAGGCTCCAGGCGGCGCCCGCCGGCCCGCTCATCAGCCCCTGGCCCGCGATCACAGCGCTGAGGTTTACCTGAGGATAGAGATCGGCCGTCGCGACGCCGACCTCGGCGTTGGCTGCATGCAGCTGGGCCTCGGCGGCGCGGATGTCCGGCCGTGCACGGACGAGTTGCGAAGGCAGGGCCAGCGGGATGTCGTCGGGCAGCGTCATGCCGGCGAGGTCGAAGTCCGGGGCCGACCATGAGGCGGGGGACTTTCCCACCAGCACGGCGAGGGCGTCCCGCGAAACGGCGAGGCTCTGGCGCAGGGGCGGCAGCAGGGCCTGGTCGCGATCGAGCTGGCTCTGCGCGGTGGTGACGTCCATTTCGCTCGCCACGCCCGTCTGGCGCGCGGCGCGCACGAGTTCTAGCGTCTTGTCGTCCGAGGCCACGACCTGCTCGGCGGTGGCGATCTGGGCTCGGGCGGAGGCGATCTGGAGCGCCGTCATGACGGTCGCGCCGGAGACAGCGAGGCGGGCGGCGTTGAGGGACTCGCCTTGGACCTGCGCATCCGCTGCGGCCAGCTCGATCCGCCGCCGCGTCCCGCCGAACAGGTCGAGATCGTAGCTGACGCCGACGCCGCCGGTGTAGGAAGCGAAGGTGGGGTAGCCGAAGGCTTCCGGCCCCAGAAAGTAAGCGCCGTAGCTGAGCCGCTCCACGCCGGCGGCGGCGTCAACCTGGGGGAACAGGCCGCCGCGCGCGGCCGCCACCATCTGGTTGGCCTTGGCCAGGTTGGACTTGGCCGCCTGGAGGTTCCAATTGTTGGCGAGCGCTTCGCGCACGGTCTCGTCGAGGTCGCGCGAGCCGAGGCGCGTCCACCAGTCGGCCTGCAGGGACTGGCCGATCTGCGCTTGCTGGGTCTGCTCTTCAGGGGCGGCGGCTGCGATCGGCGGGGCGCCCTTGGGCAGATAGCCCGTCTCGCTCGGCGGCGCCGGGGGCTGGAAGTTCGGGCCGACCGCCGCGCAGCCCGCGAGGGCGGCGCTCGCCAGGAGGGCCGTGAGCAGCGTCGCGCGGGACCCTCGCCTGGCGTTCATCCGTATACGTGACATTTTCAGTGAGCCTCCCCACCACCTGAACTCGGAGCGGCCTTCTTCAGCAGCAGGACCAGCAGCAGAGCGACGCCTAGGAGGGCGCTCTGAAGGATGATCGTGTCGCTGTAGGCCATTGTGTAAGCCTGGGCCTGAACGGCGCGGCCGACGGCGACCGCCGCCTCGTGCCGGGCGAAGCCAGGATCGCTGACGCCGTGCGCCAGGAACCGTTGAGTCAGGCCCTGGAGCCGCTCGCGCGTGGCGGGATCGAGCAGGGAGACCTGGCTCGTGAGGACGTCCGAGTGGAACTGCTCGCGCTGGGTGAGCACGGTCTGCAGCACCGCGATCCCGATCGCCCCGCCGAGATTGCGGATCATGTTGTAGAGCGCCGAGGCGGAGCCGGCGTGCTCGCGCTCGATTCCCGAGACCGCGAGCGCCGAGAGCGGCGTCATGACCAGCGCCTGGGCGAGCGCCCGGACCAGGCTCGAGGCGATGAATTGCGGGCCCGAGAAGTCGCTCGAGAGATTGGCCGCCAGCAGGCTGCCGAAGATGAACAGCGCGAACCCCACGACCACGAGGCGGCGCGGGTCGAACATCCGCATCAGCTTGGGCGCCAGCGGAATGATGAGCAGCTGAGGCACGCCGATCCAGATCAGCACCTCGCCGATCTGCTCGGCGTTGTAGCCGTGGATCCGCGACAGATAGAGCGGCACGACGTAGAGCCAGCCGTACATCGACAGGCCGAAGAAGAAGTTCGCGACGCTGGCCAGACCGAAGTTCCGGCGGGCGAGAAGGCGCAGGTGCAGCAGAGGCGCCTTGCGCCTGAGCTGGACGACCAGGAAGGCGACAAGGGCTACGGCCGCGACGACGCTCAGGCGGACGATGAACTGGGATCCGAACCAGTCGTCCTTCTCGCCCTCCTCCAGCACCGTCTCGAGCGAGCCCAGAGCCACGGCGATGGTGGCGATGCCCAGCCAGTCGCCGCGGGCGAGCAGGTTCAGGCGCAGGGGCTCCGGGTCCAGCGACACCCACAGCATGAAGAACATCACCGCGCCGGGCAGCAGGTTGATGAAGAACAGCGACTGCCAGCCAAAGGTCTCGTTGCACCAACCGCCGATCACAGGGCCGATCGACGGCGCGAAGATCGCCGAGACCGAATAGATCGAGAGCCCGATCGCGTGCTTCGACGGCGGCAGCCGGGTCATGATGATGAGGAACGCCATCGGGATCAGCACCCCGCCGGCGAACCCTTGCAGGGCGCGGGCGACGATCATCTGGCCGAGGTTCGTCGTGAACGCGCAGGCGACGGTCAGGACGAGGAAGGCGAAGGTGTTGACCAGCAGATAGAGGCGCGTCGTGAAGACCTGCGACAGCCATCCGCTGATCGGGATGACGATGATCTCGGCCACGAGATAGGCGGTGGTGACCCAGCCTCCCTCGTCGGCCCCGGCCCCGATCGCGCCCTGGATGTCGGGAAGCGAGGAACTGACGATCTGGATGTTCAGGATCGCCAGGAAGGCCCCAAGGGCGGCCCCCACCACGGCGATCCAGGTCTTGAGGGGAACGGCGTCCGGATCCGCCGTAGCGGTCAGCCTGCGCGCAGGCGCAGTTAGGGTGACGCTTGCCATGGTTTTGCGCCCCCGATCAGCGCCGGGTGGCGGGCGCGGCGGCGCGCGTGTCGATCTCGGCCGTCACCGACATGCCGGGCCGAAGCCGTCCGGCCAGCGGATCGCTGGCGTCGAAGACGATCTTCACCGGGATGCGCTGGACGATCTTGGTGAAGTTGCCAGTCGCGTTGTCCGGCGGCAGCAGGCTGAACTCCAGACCGCTCGCCGGAGCCAGGCTGTCGACCTTGGCCGTGATCGTGTGGCCCGGAAACGTGTCGACCCTGATCCGCGCCGGCTGGCCCGCCCTGACGTGCGTCAGCTGCGTCTCCTTGT
>DATHPX010000036.1:0-20184 GCA_035483335.1 Caulobacteraceae bacterium
CGACCCTCGCTGATCCAGCCGTCGTCGATGACCTCGTGAGGAACAGGCAAGCCTGAGAGGCCTCGCCGTCAGCCGGAGGGAACCTCGACGGTGCGGACGCCCTTGGCTTCGGCCGCATAGGGCTTGCCGTCGGCGGAGAGGAGCACGGGCACCCAGCGCGTGGCGCGGAACTCGTTGCAGACGACCATCATCACCACCGTCAGAGGGGTGGAGAGGAAGGCGCCGGCGATCCCGAAGATGGCGCCCCAGAAGGCGAGCGACAGCAGCACGACGATGGGATCGATGTTGAGGCTGCGGCCCTGCATCCTTGGCTGCACCACATGGCTGACGGCGAAGTGGATGGTCTCCAGCAGGACCAGCAGAAGTATCGGCCGCCACAGGTCGTTCAGGTCCACCAGGGCGAACAGGGGCGGCAGCAGGACGCCGATCGCCGCCCCGATCGCCGGGATGTAGTTGGCCATGAAGATCAGGAAGGCCCAGAAGCCCAGGTGCGATATGCCCATGGGCCACATCACCAGGGCCGAGGCGCCGGCGATGATGAGGCCGACAACGGTCTGAACCCACACATAGCTCTGGACGCCATGCTGGATGCGGCCGGCCACCTCGATGGCCTCTGCGTGGCCGCGTTCGGGGAACAGGCGCTCGACCTTGCCACGGAAGCCCTCCCGCGAGGCGAGCATGAAGCCCAGGTAGATCAGGACGAACACTGCGCCGTCGAGGATGTGTCCGGCCCCGCGGGCGACGATGGAGGCGAAGCGCGCCGGATTGAGGTTGTGGAACAGTTGGTCGATCGTTGGCGCCGTCTGCAGGCCGAATCGGTCGGAGAACATGGTGAGGATCTGGTCCAGCCGGGCGGCGTAGACGCCCGACTGCGCCACGATGGCGGCTGCGTTCTCTGCGATCAGCCAGATGGAGAAGCCGAAGAGGGCGACCACCGCCACGATCGCCGCCGGCAGAGCCGCCCGGCGCGGGAAAGGCGTCCGCCGGGTCAAGGCCGTCTCGAGCCCGCCGATCACCAGCAGCAGGAAAACCGAGAGCAGCAGAGGGGTGAGGATCTTGCGCAGGGCGTAGCAGGCGAACCCCGCCGCGATCACGGTCAGGATCGCGATCCCGATACTGATGAGGGCGAGGCGGTCGCGGCTCGATGGCGGGCTGTCGGTCTCGGTGCTCATGGGCTCGACTGTCTTAACCCTGTTCTCGGCCTGACCGAAGTCCGGCTCCCCGCGTCGATCCGGCCACGGGCGCCCGATTGCCGCCCGTGCGCGGTTTGGCTAGAAACCGCTCGCCGTCGATCGGCGCCCGGCGCGCCTGACGTAACGTATTTCGTCGATCACCTCCGAGCCTGGATATCGATACGCCCTCATGGCCACTTTTCCGCCCCCCGCGAACGCCCCGGTCACCGGCAACGCGCTGTTCTATACGCGACCCGAGCCCCTGAACTCCCAGGTCCACGCCAAGATGGGTCTGCGCCGGATCGAAAAGCCCTTCATGTTCGCCGCCACCAGCCAGGCGATCCCCGTGACCGTTAGCGAGTTCGTGCCCGCTTCGCTCTCCTTCCCGATCATCTTCGCCGGCGAAAAGCGCCAGCCGCTGGGAGTCATGGGGCTGGAGGGGAACGTGAACATGTTCGTCCAGCCCAACGGATATTTCGACACAGGCGTCTACGTGCCTGCCTATATCCGCCGCTATCCCTTCGTGCTTGCCAACGACGAAACCCGCCAGCAGTTCGTCGTCTGCATCGACCGTGACGCGGAGATGCTGGGCGACCTTCCGGACATTCCCTTCTTCGACCCGGCCGGACAGCCAACCGACTATACGAAGGGCTGCATCCAGTTCTGCAACGACTACGAAGTCGAGGTGAAGAAGACCGAGTCGTTCGTCACCCTGTTGAACGACCTCGATCTGCTGGAGACGCGCAAGACCACATACACGCCCGCCAATCCGGACGGTACGCCGGGAATCCCCCAGGACATTGCCGAATACTACGCGGTGTCAGAGGATCGCCTGAAGGCGTTGCCGCAGGAGAAGCTGCGGGAGCTGATGGACAATGGCGCCCTGAAGCAGATCTTCGCCCACATCAATTCACTCTCCGGGTGGGACAAGCTCATTTCCATGCAGATCACCCGGCAGTCGGGCGGCATCACCATCAACTGATCGAGCCCCCCGCTTAGGGGGCGCGATTTGCCCTAAGAGCCTGATGGGTTCGCACGGGACAGATGCGAACGCTGAATCAGGCTCTACACTTTTGAAGCTAGAGCAAATCATCCCCGTTCGGACGGTTCCGTCTGAACGGGGTTTGCTCTAGCGGGCGAACACGCTGCGGGTGAGGCAGGAGAAGACGAGGCGTCCGGATTCGTCGAGCAGATCGTGCTGGGCGATTACGATGCCCTTGCCCTCGCCGACCGGGTCCTTGCCCATGATCGTCATGCGTCCGCGCAGGAGCTCTCCGACGGGCGGGTTGCGCATCCAGCGAAGCGCATCGACGCCTACGCGCTTGGTCTGCGGCCAGGACGCGGCGGCCGCCGCGTCGAGCTTCGCCCAGATGGCGTACACCATGGCGTCCGGCGCCCCCTGGACCGCGTCCCAGGTCGGCGTGAAGCTCGCCACGAAGGCCTTCAGCGACGTCTCATCGACTGGCGCGACCCCAAGCGAGACCACCTGGCCGATCTGGATCTCGTCGAAGGAGGCTGGCATCTAGGTCTCCGTCGGTTGCTCGCCGGCGCGGCAAGGCGTCCCGCAGGAAGGAGCGCGGCGGCGCGTCAAAATCAAGCCGCGCCGACGTACTCGCGCAGGGCCCTCATCGCGTTCCTTTGACGCGCCCAATCGCCTATATCGCCTGCCCATGGACAGGTTCCGCGCCCTCTTGCTCGCCCTGGCGATCTGCCTCGGGCTCGCCGCTCCCGCCTTGGCGCAGGTCGGGCCTTCGCCCCATGCACGCGTCCGCCTCGTCGCCGAATCCAAGGCGGCGGCTCCCGGATCCAATTTCTGGGTTGCCGTCGTGCTGGACCAGGATCCGGGCTGGCACACCTACTGGCGCAATCCCGGGGATGCGGGCGAGGCGACCCAGATCGCCTGGACGCTCCCCGACGGCTGGCGCGCCGGCTCAATCGTGTGGCCCCTTCCTCGGCGCCTGCCTCTGGGGCCGATCATGAATTACGGCTACGAGGGCCGGGCCGTTCTTCCGGTCCAGGTCTCGATTCCCGCCGGCGCCCGGCCGGGCTCGGTCGCGCATCTTTCCGCCAAGGTCGACTATCTGATCTGCGCCGAGGTCTGCGTACCTGGCGAAGCGGTGGCGCAGCTGGATCTGCCGGTGGCGGCCGGTTCAGCTCCGGCGAATCCCGAAGGTCACGCCCTGATCCACGCCGCGCTCGCAAGCACGCCCCGCGCCGGCCTTGCGGCCGCCACCTTCCAGGCGAGTGGCCGCACGGTGCGGCTGAGCGTCGCCGGAGCGGCGCTTTCGGGCCCGAACGTCAAGGACGCCTACTTCTTCCCCTACCAGTCCGACTCGATCGACCAGGCCAAGCCCCAGACGGTCGAGCGGGGTCCCCGCGGCGTCACCCTCACCTTGACCCCTGGCGCCGCCTTCACCGGCAAGACGCCCTCGCAATTATCGGGCGCGCTGGTGATCGATGGGCAAGGATATGACGTTTCCGCCTCGGCCGGAGCTCCGCTGGCCGGCGCCTCCGGCCTCGCCTCGCCGACGTCGGCCCCAAGCGGCGCGCTCGGCCTATGGCTGGCCATGGCCTACGCCTTCGTCGGCGGACTGATCCTGAACCTCATGCCGTGCGTCTTCCCGATCCTTTCGATGAAGGCGGCGGCTCTGGCGGGTCATTCCGAGGATCGCTCACAGGCGCGTATCCAGGCGCTGGCCTTCCTGGGGGGCGTCGTGGTGAGCTTCCTCGCCCTGGCGGGCGGCCTCCTCGCCCTGCGCGCCGCCGGCTCGGCGGTGGGTTGGGGCTTCCAGCTCCAGAGCCCGACCCTGGTCGCGCTTCTGGCCCTGGTCATGCTGGCTGCGGCGCTCAACCTGTCGGGGCTGTTCGAGATCGGAGCCTCGCTGCAGGGCCTGGGCGGCGGCCTCGCCTCCCGCGGCGGCGCAATCGGCGCGGTGTTCACCGGGGTCCTGGCGGTGGTGGTGGCGGCGCCCTGCACCGCCCCGTTCATGGGACCGGCCCTTGGCTACGCGCTCACCCAGCCCGCGGCTTTCGCCCTGGCGGTCTTCCTCGCCCTGGGCCTCGGGTTCGCCGCGCCGTTTACCCTGGTCGCCTTCACCCCGGCGCTCATCCGGCTCCTTCCACGGCCGGGGGCCTGGATGTCGATCTTCCGCAAGGCGATGGCGTTTCCGATGTACGCCGCCGCAGCCTGGCTCGCCTGGGTCCTCGCCCAGCAGTCGGGCTCCGAGGGCCTGGCTCGACTGTTCGCGGCGGCGGTGGTCCTGGCCCTGGCGGCCTGGCTCTTTGGGCTCTCGCAGGAGAGGCGCGCCGCCGGCGGGCGCGCGCCGGCTCTCGGCGGCGCAGCCCTGGTCACGCTGGTCGGGGCCGGGCTCGTGGCGGCCGCGCCTCTTCCCGCGAGCACCGTGAAGGCGCAGCCGTGGAGTCCGCAGGCGGTTGCCCAGGCCCGCGCCGCGGGACACCCCGTGCTCGTCAACTTCACCGCGGCCTGGTGCGTGACCTGCCAGGTGAACGAGCGGGTGGCCTTCTCGACCCCCTCGGTCGCCCGCGCCTTCAGCAAGGCGAACGCCGTCTACCTGGTCGGTGACTGGACCAACCGGGACGCGGCGATCGGCCAGGCTTTGCAGGCGCAGGGGCGGATCGGCGTCCCCCTCTATCTCCTCTATGACGCCCGGGGCGACGCCCCTGCCGTGCTGCCTCAGCTGCTCACCCCCCAGATCGTGGAGCGGGCGATCGAGCGGGCGTCTTCGGGCAAGGGCTGAGCCGGGCCGCTTGCTCCGCAGCCCCCCACCCCTTAAGCGCCGGGCGCCATGACCCTCGAGACACCGCCAAGGCCCCTCGCCCGCGCGCCGCGCGGCTTTCAGGATCGCCGCGCTGGCGCTCTGGAGGTCGAGCGCCGGATCCTGACCGCGGTGGCGCGCGTCTACGAGTCCTATGGCTTCGAGCCCCTGGACACCGGCGCGTTCGAATATGCCGACGCCCTGGGCAAGTTCCTGCCTGACGCCGATCGCCCCAACGAGGGCGTGTTCGCCCTGCGCGATGACGATGAGCAGTGGATGGCCCTTCGCTACGACCTCACCGCCCCCCTGGCGCGGTTCGTCGCCGAGAACTGGGAGACCCTGCCCAAGCCGTTCCGGCGCTACGCCTTCGGACCGGTGTGGCGCAACGAGAAGCCAGGCCCGGGCCGCTATCGCCAATTCATCCAGTGCGACGCTGACACGGTCGGCTCGGCAAGGCCGCAGGCCGACGCCGAGATCATCGCCATGGCGATCGAGGGCTATGCGGCCGCGGGCCTGCCGTCCGGGGCCTGCGTGCTGAAGATCAACAACCGCAAGCTGCTGAACGGCCTGCTCACCGCCTCCGGGGTGGCCGACCCGATGCAGAAGCTCGCGGTGCTTCGCGCCGTCGACAAGTTGGACCGTCTCGGCTCCGACGGCGTCGCGGCGCTACTGGGTCCCGGACGGCGGGACGAGTCCGGCGCCTACACCCGCGGCGCGGAACTTGAGGCGCCGGCGATCGAGGCCGTGCTCGCTTTCGTCGAGGCGGGCGGCGGATCGCGCGCTTCGGTGCTTGATCGCCTCTCCAACGTCATCGGCGGATCCGCCGAGGGCGACGATGGGCTGGCCGAGCTCTCGGGAATCGGGGAGGCCTTGTCCCGCCTGGGTGTCGAGGATGCGGCGGCGAGCTTCGACCCCTCCGTCGTGCGCGGCCTGGAGTATTACACGGGCGCCGTGTTCGAGGCCGATCTGCAGATCCAGGGCCAGGGTGAGGAAGCGGTTCGCTTCGGCTCAATCGGCGGGGGCGGGCGCTACGACGATCTGGTGGCGCGGTTCACCGGCGAGCGGACCCCCGCCACGGGTTTTTCCTTCGGCGTCTCGCGCCTTGCCGCCGCGCTTTCGGCGAGCGGCGCGGCGGGCGCGCCGCCGCGCGGGCCCGTCGTGGTGCTGGCGCTCGATCAGACCCTGATGGGCGATTATTTCGCGCTGGCGGCCGAGCTGCGGGCCGGCGGCATCGCTGCGGAAGTCTACCTCGGCGGCTCCGGCATGCGGGCGCAGATGAAATACGCCGACCGCCGCCTCTCGCCTGCGGCCGTCATCGTCGGCGGCGACGAGATCGCCCAGGGCGTGGTGACCATCAAGGACCTCGATCTCGGGCGGCGGCTGGCCGAGGGGGTGAGCGACAACCGCGAATGGCGCGAGGAGCGGCCGGGCCAGATCAGCGCGCCCCGGAGCGAGTGGGTTTCCCACGTCAGGCGCATCGTCGAGGCCGCCGGATGAGGCTCGAGGCGCCGGTTCCGGCGAAGGTGCGCGAGGGGGTCCAGGCGCCCCTGATCGAAAGCCCGGTCCACCTGCTGGACGCCCCGATCCTGCAGCCGCTCGGGCTTTTGCTGGACCTTGCCGGCGAGACCCTTCGCGAGCGCCTCTTCGTCGTCCAGACGCCCGATGGAGGCCCCGAACAGTGCCTACGGCCGGACTTCACCATTCCCGCCTTGCGCGCACACATCGCCAGCGGCCGCCGCGAAGGCCGTTACTTCTATAGCGGCCACGCCTTCCGGGTCGCGCCGGCGGGGTCGAACCGCGCCGAGGAGTTCCCGCAGTTCGGGATCGAGGCGTTCGAGACCGGGGACGCCAGCCAGGCCGACGCCGAGATGGCGGCCCTGGCCTGGCGCTCGGCCTGCGCAGGAGGTCGCGAGGACCTGACCCTGGTCCTGGGGGATGTCGGACTGTTCGGGATCGTCGTCGATGCGCTCGACCTGGCGCCGCCGCTCGCGAGCCGCCTGAAGCGCGCGTTCTCCAGCCCTCGCCGCCTGCGCGCCGAACTCGATGCGGCGGTGAACGGCGGCGCCGGCGCGACGAGCCGCGGGGGCGACGGCCTTGCCCGTCTGCTGGCGCAACTTCCCGAGCACGAGGCGGTGATGGTGCTCGAGGAGATCTGGACTCTCGCTGGAATCGAGCCGGTGGGCGGCCGATCGCCTGCGGAGATCGTCCATCGCCTTGTCGATCGCACGGCCCTGGCGCGCGCCGATCGACTGACGCCCGCCCAGGCCGACCTGTTCCGAGCCTTCCTCGGCATCGCAGGTGAGCCGGACGCCGCGCTGGAGGCGGTTCTGCAGCTCGTCGGCTCCGCCTCTGGTCAGCTTTCGGCGGCGCGGGAAGGCTGGGTGCGACGCGTCGAGGTCATGGTCCGCGCCGGCGTGCCTCGCGACCGGTTGAGGTTCTCGGCGGCTTTCGGCCGCGCCTTCGGTTACTACGACGGCATGGTCTTCGAGGTTCGCAGCGCCGCCCTCGGCGACGAGCAGCCGATCGCGGCGGGCGGGCGCTACGACGGTCTGCCCGCGCGGCTGGGCGCCAGCCTGCCAACGGGCGCGGTGGGCTGCATGGTCCGGCCGGGGCGCGCCTGGGCGGACGCGCAGCCATGAACGATCCGCTGATCATCGCTATCCCGTCCAAGGGGCGGCTGAAGGAACAGGTCGAAGACTGGCTCGCCGATTGCGGATTGCCGGTGCGCGCCTCGGGCGGCGCGCGCGGCTACTCCGCGGCCCTCGACGGTCTCGACGAGGTGCAGGTGCGGCTCGCCTCCGCAGGGGACATCGCCGCCTCCCTGGCCGTTGGCGACGTGCATCTGGGCGTGACCGGCGAGGACCTGCTCAGGGAGCAGCCGGCCGAGGGCGTCGAGCGCTTCCGCCTGCTGATGGCCCTGGGCTTCGGTCGCGCTGACCTCGTGGTCGCAGCGCCCAAGAGCTGGATCGACGTCGACACGATGGCAGACGTCGAGGACGTCGCTCACCTCTATCTGGCGCGCACCGGTCGGCGCCTGCGCGTGGCGACGAAGTATCTCCTCCAGACCCGCGCCTTCTTCGCCCGGCATGGCATCGTCGACTACCGGCTCGCGGAATCCGGCGGCGCCACCGAAGGCGCCCCCGCGGCCGGCGCCGCCGAGCTCGTGGTCGACATCACCACGACCGGAGCGACCCTCGCTGCAAACGGGCTCAAGCCGTTGTCCGACGGGCTCATCCTGCGCAGCCAGGCCCACCTTGTCGCCGCCCTCGGGGCGAGCTGGACGCCGGCGCAGCGGGGCGCCTGTCGCCGGTTGCTGTCGATCGCCGGCGCGCGGGCGCGTGGCCGCAGCACGGCTGCGCTGGCCTGGCCAGCCGGAGAGGACGCCGCCGCGCGGACCGCCCTTGCCAGGCTCTGTCCTGACGCCGACACCTCCCCCGCCCATGGCGCGATAATCGCACGTTCGAGACTGTTCGACGCGGCGGCTGCGCTCGCCGGCGCCAGGGTGGGGCCGGTGAGCGTCACGCGACCGGAATACCTTTTCGAAGCGGCTTGTCCCGCCGCGGACGGCCTCGACGAGGCCCTCGCGGCGTTCCCTGGGGGAGTTGACAACCCCCCGGTTTCTTAGACTGTTCAGTTTCCCCGCCGCGCATGTCCTGCGTCGGCGGATCGGAGGAAACGCCCGGCCATAGAATGCCGGTGTCGAGGCCCGCCGCGGACCCCCCGCGGCGGGCCTTTGACCGTCGGTCCCGGAGATGGCGGCGAAGGAGGGAGATCGGCGATGGACTATGTCAGACTTGGCGCGACCGGCCTGAAGGTTTCGCGCCTGTGCCTGGGCTGCATGACCTATGGCAGCTCGAAGTGGCGCTCCTGGGTCCTCGACGAGGAACAGGCCCTGCCGTTCTACCGCGCCGCCCTCGAGGCCGGCATCAACTTCTTCGACACCGCCGATGTCTATTCCCAGGGCGAGAGCGAGAGGGTCACCGGCAAGGCCCTGAAGGGCTACGCCAAACGGCATGAGGTTGTCATCGCGACGAAGGTCAATGGGGCGATGGGGTCGGACCCCAACAACCGCGGGCTTTCGCGCAAGCACATCATGGACGGGATCGATCGCAGCCTAGAGCGGCTCGGCGTCGACTACGTCGATCTCTACCAGATCCACCGCTTCGATCCGAGCACGCCGATCGAGGAGACGCTGGAGGCGCTCAATGACGTCGTGCGGGCCGGCAAGGCGCGTTACATCGGCGCCTCGTCGATGTTCGCGTGGCAGTTCATGAAGATGCTGGCGACATCCCGGGCCCACGGGTGGACGCCCTTCGTCTCCATGCAGCCCCAGTACAACCTGGTCTACCGCGAGGAGGAGCGTGAGATGCTTGCGCTCTGCCTCGACCAGGGCGTGGGGGTCATCCCGTGGTCACCCCTGGCGCGGGGCTTCCTGGCCGGCGGCCGCGCTCATCCGGGGGAGGGGAACACAGAGCGCGCGCGAACCGACGAGTTCGCCTCCAGGCTCTACTACCGCGACGCCGACTTCGCGGTGGTGGACGCGGTCAGCGAGGTCGCCCGGGCGCGTGGCGTGTCGAACATGCAGGTGGCCCTCGCCTGGGTTCTCAAGAACCCCGCGATCACCTCGCCCATCATCGGGGCGTCCAAGAGCCACCACGTCTCGGACGCGACCGCCGCACTGGCGATCTCGCTCACGGACGACGAAGTGAAGGCACTGGAGGCGCCTTACCGATCGAAGCCGGTGCTGGACCACGCCTGATCTTCCGGCGACCTCTCAGGTCGCTGGATCAGAAGGGTGCGAACAGTCGCGGCATCGCCCGCGCGGGGACGTCCTGAAGCAGGGCGAACACCGGCGCGAACGCGCGGGCCAGCCAGTTTTCAAAAGAGCGAATCATCGCCCATCTCCATTGTGCAGTGCAAAAACGCATCTGCGAAGTGGGTGCTGCAGTGCAAAATGGCAAGGGATGATTGTGGACGGGACAGCGCCAACTCTTGAAATGGGAACGCTTGGATGGCATCAAATGCGTGATTGAAATGTTACGCGGATGCCTCCCCGCCGAGTTTTGGGGAAGAAGTGGCGCCCATTCTGCGGGAGTTGGGGCGATGTGGAATCAGTTCGCTGTCGTAGACCGCGCTGGTCCGGCCGCCGGCCCAGACTGGGGTCTCCGTTTTGTACGCTGCGACGGATAGGACCGTTGCATAACGCGTGGGATGAGCGCTCATCGTTCGGCGGCAAGTTCGAGCCGACGGCTGGTGCGCCGGGGGACCGCGAAACGGCTGTTGCTACGATCTGCCGCATAAGTCGGCGGATGGGAGCACGGATTGGGGGTTTGAGTTGAGACGCATCGCGATTGTCGAGGACGACGCGGAAGAACGGGCTCACATCTCGACGATCGTGGGTACGCGGCACCGTCCGGCCGTATTCTCCGACGGGTCTTCCTTCCTCCGCGCCCTTCATCGCGAGACCTTCGACCTCGCATGTCTTGACTGGACTCTCCCCGACGTGACCGGCCTGGAACTCGTTCAGCGGGTGCGGGCGGGGGCCCTGGCCAAGACCATTCCGATCATTCTCGTCACGGCCCGCAATGGCGACGAAGATCTGGTGGCGGGCCTGATGGCGGGCGCCGACGACTTCATCTCCAAACCGGTTCGCGAACCGGTCCTGACCGCGCGGGTCGAGGCCCTGCTGCGGCGCGTCTCTCCACGGCACGACGACGTGCTCGAGTCCTTTGACGAATTCACGTTCGACCGCTCGCGGGAGGTGGTCATTTCCGGTTCCGACGAGCAGCCGCTGACCGCCAAGGAGTTTGCGCTCGCCCTGACCCTGTTCAGGAACATGCACCGACCCTTGGCGCGCAGCTATCTGATGGAAGAGGTCTGGGGCGTTGGAGCGAATGTCTCGTCCCGGACGTTGGACACGCACGTTTGCCGCCTGAAGAACAAGCTGGGCCTGACGCCGGAGCGCGGCTTCAACTTTGGGCCGGTCTACGGTTTTGGCTACCGCCTCGAGCGGACACCCTCACCGGCGCTGGACGCCGCTCCTGCCTGAACCCTTAAAGCTGGGTCATGGATTCGCGGGTCGCTTTCTGAAGGGCGGACGCCGCCCCGAGACCGAGCGACATCGCCGGATGTGGGTCGAGTGGCTCGCAACCGCAGCCTTCTCGACCGCCCTGCTGGCGACGTTCGTCTTCACGGGCGCCACGACCCGGCTGGACAACGCCATCTACGACATGGCGCTGAAGATCCGCCACGCGCAGCCGAGCAATGACATTGTCATCGTATCGGTCGATTCGGCGAGCCTGGACGAGAAGGGCGAGTGGCCGTGGCCGCGGCGGACCCTCGCTCAGCTGATCGACAATATCGGCCGCGGTAAGCCACGCGGTCTCGGCTGGTATTTCCTCTTCGCAGCGGCGTCCAACCCGACGGACGACCAGGCTGTGCACAACGCGATGATGCGCACGCCGACCTTCATTGGACAGATGGTGAACGGCGTCTACCAGGGCGGCGCGCGCCGGCTTCTGGCGACCTCGGCCGCCGCAGGTGAGGGGACGGTCGATTCGGAAGGTGACGACGACGGCATCGTGCGTCGAACCTTCCTGTTCGAAGGACAGGGCGCGGCAAAGCCCAGGCTAGCCCTCGTGCTCGCCCGACTGGCGGACCGCGGACCGGTAACTCCGCAAATTAGCGAGCGCCAAACCGGTGCGTCTACGATCGTTCGCGCAAACGAGATGCTGATCCCGTTTGTGGGGCCGCCGGGGTCGATCCGGCACGTCTCCGCTGCAGCCGTACTCGACGGCAGGGTCTCTCCCGAAGCGTTCAAGGGGAAGTTCGTTCTCATCGGCGCCTCCGCGCCCAACCTCCTGGACAACTATCCGACGCCCGTCTCCGGCCGCTCGGGCATGCCGAACGTCGAGGTCGACGCGAATATCCTCAACGCCCTCTTGACCGGCACGGCGATCACCCCGGCGTCTCCGGTAACGGTCCTCATCGTTTCCCTCGCGATGATGTGGCTGGTGCTGATCGCCCTCGTGCGGCTGGGACCAACCGACAATCTTGTGGTCGCCGCCGGGATGGCCGCGCTCCCGGCAGCCGGCGCCATCATTGCTGTGGTGGTGTTCCGGGTCTGGCTTCCGCCGGCGTCATTCCTCGTCACCGAAGCGATGATTGTCCCCTACTGGGGGTGGCGTCGCCTCAACGCCGCGAGCGGCTATCTGGCGGAGGAGTTGCGGGCGCTCGAGCGCAGCGCGGGCGGAGCCGTCCTGGCCCGGCCGGCCAGCGCGCCGGCGCCGGGCGGCGATCTCGTCCTGCAGCAGATGACCCTGCTGCAGGAGGCGAAGGCCCGGGTCTCGGATCTGCGTCGGTTCGTGGCCGACATTCTCGCCAATTTCCCCGATCCGGTCCTCGTGGTGGACCGCCAAGGCCATATCCTGACCGTCAACCAGGCCGCGGCCGACTTCGCCGAGCAGGCCGGCCTCTCGACGACGCCGCATTCACCGGTTCAACCTATCCTCGCGCGGATCGCCCCGGTCACGCCGAATGGCGGATCGGCGTGGCCGCCGCCGGAGCGGGACGCCGCCAACGCCCGGCCCTTCAGCGGCATGGGAATGGGCGGGCGCGCCTACGAGGTGCGCTTCACCCCCACGCGCAGCGCCGGCGACGAACAGACCGGCTGGATCATCCACCTGGCGGACGTCACCTCTCTGGTGTCGGCCATGCGCCAGCGCGAGGAGGCGCTGCAGCTGCTCTCGCACGACATGCGATCGCCGCAGTCGGCGATCCTGGCCACGCTCAGCCATCCTGAGTTCAAGGGGACGCCGCCCGCCTTGCGCCAGCGGATCGAAGGCCACGCGCGACGCACGCTCGAGCTCGCAGACGCCTTCGTGCGCCTGGCGAAGGCGGAGTCGGCCAGATATGTCCTCGAGCCGATCGACCTCGCCCATGTGACGCAGGACGCTGCGGACGCCGTCTGGGGCCTCGCCCAGGCCGCCGGGGTGAAGGTTGAAGTGCAGGTCGCCGACGAAGAGGACGAATACGTGATCCTGGCCGACCGCGGCCTGCTGACCCGCGCCCTGGTCAATCTGCTGGACAATGCGGTCAAGTTCAGTCCGGCGGGGGAGAAGGTGATCTGCTCGATCGGCCATGCCACGCTCGAGGGCGCGCCGGCGATCGAGTGTCGCATCGCCGACCACGCCGGGGGGATGAGCCGGGAGAATGCGGGGAGCCTGTTCAACAAGTTCGCCTCATTCCGCGACGGCGCGCACGCGCCGACGGGGATCGGGCTCGGCCTCGCGCTCGTCCACACTGTGATCACGCGCCACAATGGGGATATCGCCGTCGAAACCGTCGAAGGCGAAGGATCGGTCTTTATCCTGAAGCTGCCGCGTCACGATGAGAAGACGGATCCCGAGTCGGAACAGCCCTCGGCGGCGAAACTGGCCGCCGCCGAGTGAACTGGCCCATCAGCCCTTCTTGGCGAAGGGCTCGGGTATCCGCGTCGCGCCCTGACGGGCGAACATCCAGCCTGGATATTCCGGCGGAAGGGCGCTGACCTCGTCCAGGCGCGCCACCTCTTCTTGCGTGAGCCGAAGCTCGACCGCGGCGAGGTTGTCGTCGAGCTGCTCGACGGTCTTGGCGCCGATGATGACACTCATCACGTGCGGCTTGGCCAGGAGCCACGCCAAGGCGACCCGCGCGACAGAGACGCCGCGAGCATCGCCGATCTCGCGCATCGCTGCGACGCACGTCCAGGCGCGATCCTTGTCCACGGGCGGGAAGTCGAAGCTCGTGCGCCGGGCGTCGTTGGGCGCCGCGGATCCCGGGCCGAACTTGCCAGAGAGCAGACCGCCGGCCAGCGGCGACCAGACCATCAGGCCGACGCCCTCGGCCGTGAGCATGGGGACCAGCTCACGCTCCAGATCGCGCCCGGCGATGGAGTAGTAGGCCTGCAGTGTCTCGAAGCGCGCCATCCCGCGCGCCTCGCTCAAGCCCAGGGCGCGGGCGATCTTCCAGGCCGCCCAGTTCGAGACGCCGACATAGCGGACCAGTCCCTCGCTGATCAGGTCGTCGAGGGCGCGCAGCGTTTCCTCCATTGGGGTGACGCTGTCGTTTCCGTGGATCTGGTAGAGGTCGATGTGGTCCATCTGGAGCCGCTCGAGGCTGCCTTTGACACTGTCCATAATGTGTCCGCGGGAGGCGCCCTGGTCGTTGGGTCCCGGCCCCATGCGTCCGAACACCTTCGTCGCCACGACGACGTCGCTGCGCTTGACCCCAAGGTTGTGAAAGGCCTGACCCAGTCGGCGTTCCGACTCCCCGAAGGTGTAGACGTCGGCAGTATCGAAGAAGTTCACCCCTTTCGCGATCGCGCGGCCGACGATCTCGTCGACGACGCCCTGTTCAAGCGAGCCTATGGCGCGCCAGATTCCGGCGTCGGAATTGCCGCCGAAAGTCATCGTCCCCAGACAGATTTCCGAGACGAACAGGCCCGTGCGCCCAAGCTGCTTGTACCGCATCCGCATTCTCCGCCGATTGTGTCCGAACCATCCCTCGACAGGCATGATCGCCTGACGGGCGAAGGTTCTGTCTCGAGGCATGTGAGATGCTCGCCGAAGCCACGAAGGCGGACGGTCACCTCGAGTGCGGCAGATGGTGAGGGCCTGCCGCATGGTAAAGCCGTTCGGCTCAGCTCAGCATGCGCGAGACGATGAAAATCGTCAGCCCGACCAGGGCGCCCACGACGGCGCCGTTGATGCGGATGAACTGAAGATCCCGGCCGACCTGGAGCTCGAGCCGATCCGCCACCGCGCGCGCGTCCCAGCTGCGGACCACCTGAGCGACAAAGTCGCCGATCGCCTCGCGACCCGGGGTCACGGTCCTTCGGACGGCCGCGCGGATCCAGCGGTCCAGACGCTCGCGCACCGCCAGATCCGCGCCGAGCCAGCGCGCTGTGGCGGCCAGGCCTCGTCGCGCCGCCTCTTCGGCCAGCTCACGAACAGACTCGGGGTCGGAAGCCCAGCGATGAGCGGCCTCCGCACACCCTTCGGCGATGGATCTTACCAGGCCCTGGTCATCGAGCAGTCGCGCTTTGAGAGCTTCGCCCTTGGCGAGATAGTCCGGGTCGGTCGCCAGGCGCGAGATGAGGCTCTCGATCTGGGCGTCGAGGGCCGCCCGCAGGGGATGTTCCGGCGAACGCATCTCCTGCAGGGTCGCCAGGAGCCCGGCCCTGAGGCGTTCGGCCATCGCCCGGTCCACCCACTTGGGCAGCCAGGACCAGGTTCGCGCTTCGACCGCCGCCTGGAACAGCTCGGGCCGGCCCTCTGCGAATTCGCCGAGGGCAAGGATCGCTCGATCCACGAGGGTGGGGGCCCATGTCTCGCGCCACAGATAGTCCAGCACGCGCGCCGCGGTGGGCGCGAGAGGCCCGGCGCGCGCCAGGCGGCGGACGCCTTCGGCGACGAGATCCGCGAGCGCAGGGCCGGCCTTCATCACCTCAGGGGCGAGATCCGCCAGGCGGTGCGCCAAGATGTCGCGGGTCTTTTCGTCGGAGAGCCATTCGGTGATCCGGCGCGCCGGCTCGGCGTCCTGCACCCGCCGATCGAGCAGCCGCGGTTCGAGGAAGTTTTGCGAAATGAAGCGCCCCAGCGCTGCAGCGATCCGGTCCTTGTTCCTGGGGATTATCGCCGTGTGCGGAATCGGCAGGCCAAGAGGGTGGCGGAAGAGCGCTGTCACCGCGAACCAGTCGGCGATCGCGCCCACCATGCCCGCCTCTCCAAAGGCTGCGAGGTAGGGTCCGGGGATCCAGGCCGCCGGCGCCAGTCGTCCTGCCAGGTAGATCGCGCACATCAGAACGAGGAGCGCCCCTGCAAGAGCGCGCATCGTCGCGACCCCCCTTGCACGCTGCGCTTCTTCGCCGCTGTCGGCCACGAGACCCCTTGACCTGCGAACCTTAAGCGTTGATTTAAATTTTTACACGATATGAATAAGTTTATCAGCGTTCGTAAGGCTCAACCGGCGTCCCGTTCCGCGGCGGCTTCATGCCTATCCACCAGCATGAAGGCGCAGATCGTCCAAGGCTGGAGGCATGATCGATCTTCTGGACTCCGCGACCTTCTCAAAGGGTCACCCGGCTCACCTCTACGCGCAACTGCGTTCAGAGGCCCCGGTCTACCATAACCCGGAGCGCGGCGGCCCCGGGTTCTGGGCCCTTACGCGTTATCAGGACGTACGCGCGGTCGACCGAGACTTCCACGCCTTTTCGTCCGAGCCGACGATCATGATCGCGGACCCGGCCCCTCAGGAACAGCATATCTTCGGCGACGCCCAGATGATGCTGATGATGGATCCGCCTCGTCAGACTGCATTCCGCAAGCTGGTCCGCTCGGAGTTCACGGCCCCCGCGAGCGAGGCCCGAAGCGATCGGCTGGCGCGACTCGCCGCCTCGATCGTCGACAAGATCATAGACCGGGGAGAGTGCGACTTCATCGCGGACGTGGCGGGCGAAATGCCATCCTACGTGATCGCCGATCTGATGGGGCTCCCTCTCGAGGACGGGCGTGAGCTCTACAGGCTGACCGAGACGATCCATTCCGCGCCGGAAGCGGTCGCTCCGGGGGCGGGTCGCGACGCGGTGGCGGCCATGTTCGCCTACGCCATGGGCCTCATTGCGGAGAAGCGGGCCCGGCCTGGCGAAGACCTGGCGACCCGGCTGCTCAACTCCGAGGTCGAAGGTCATCCGCTGACCGAGCGCGAGTTCCTCCTTTATTTCCTCCTGCTCGTCGACGCGGGCGGGGACACGACGCGCAATCTGCTGGGCAGCGGCCTGCTCGCCCTATGCCGGCGCCCCGATCAGTTCGCCTGGCTCATGGAGGACCTCCCTCATCGTCTCCCCTCGGCGCGGGAAGAACTCCTGAGGTTCACCAGTCCCGTCATCTACATGCGGCGGACAGCGACCCGGGACATCACGATCGGCGACGTGGCGATCGCGAAGGGCGACAAGGTGGTGATGTACTTCGGCGCCGCCAATCGCGACCCCGATCAGTTCGACCGGCCAGACGAACTCGACCTTTCCCGGACTCCAAATGAGCACATCGCGTTCGGCGGAGGCCCGCACGTCTGTCTCGGCCAGCATCTCGCCCGCCTGGAGATAGACGCCGTCCTGTCGGAGGTTCTGTCTCGTTGGGAGTCCATAGAAGTGGTGGGCGAGCCGGAATGGTTAACGTCGACTTTCATCTCCGGACCGCGCTCGCTTTCGGTGCGGTTTCGGGTGCGCGAAATGTGCAGGAAGGGTGAGTAAATTTTTAGATTGAATGCCAGCTGTCCTGTGTTGACAACTCGGTATTTGCGTGGAATTGTAAGGAGTGTCCCAGCAATGGGATGACAAGGCGTGGCTTTCGAACCCAATCCGTGAGAGGATTGGGTTGCGTATGCTTATGGTTTGTTGAATCTTTAGTCGAAGAGATCGATAAATACTTTTTTATGTGGGTACGCGTATTTAGCTGTTGCTTCTTCGCGCAAACCCACTAAGTGTTAGTCAACTTCCTCGCCGCGAATTGATCGCGTCGAGGCTGCAAAGAGCCAGGGGCTAGAAATGACCAACCTTCGCGAAGCCGCCGACATGCTTGTCATCGATCGCGTCGAATCTGAGCTGGATCTTGGCGTCGCCATGATCGACGAGATCGCTGTTCGTATGCCCTTCTGCGCGACCAGCCGGATGCCGTTCTGCTCGCTGAAAGCCAATGCCGAAGGCGCCAAGGCCCTGCTGTCCATCTAAGACGCAGGTATTGTCCCGGAGCGCTTGACCCCTCATAGTCAATCTATGAGGTTCAAGCGCTCCAGCGCCCTTGTGGTGCTGCTGGAAAACGACCAGTTCGTCTTCCATAATTTTCTTGTTCAATCGACATTTGCCGCAAATGCGGCCGCGCTCGACATTGTTCGTCGGCTATATGCCTGGATGGACGTCGACCAATTGTACGAATCCCTGAAAGGCTACAGCCGCTCTTCCATTGAGCGGGGTCTCGACCAGCTCGTTGAGCTGGCCGCTGTTGTCGTTGAAGGTTCCCCTGCCGCCGCCAAAGACGCCGAATTCGAGCGGTCGTGGCTCTGGGGTCCGTTCGCCGGCGCCTTCCACTTCGGTACGAGAGGCGGGGTGTTCGTCTCCGACGAAGATAGCGAGGCGATGCTGCGCGAGCAGGCGAAGTTCTCGCCCTCGCCTCCCCTTCACCAACGAAATCCGGGCGATCGCGCCAGGGTCACTGTGCCGCTGAGGCCGTCTTACGAAGAGCCCTTTCGGACCATGACGCGCCGGCGGACGAACCGGATCATGCTCGACGAGCCGATCGGGGTCGAAGCCGTCTCGGACTGTTTCCTCTTCTCGATGGCCATCACGGCCATGCTGGACCTGCCGGGGATCGGCGAGCTCCCGCTGAAGATGACTCCGTCCGGCGGCGCCCGGAATCCCTTCGAGGGATATGTATGCGTGCGGAATGTCGAGGGGCTGGACCCCGGCGTCTACCACTACGCGGCGATCGACCGCTCCTTCGGCCTTGTGCGCGAAGGCGCGCCCCCTTCCTTCCCATCCATGCTCGGAGAACAGACCTGGACCGCGAACGCCGCGGCGGTCGTGTTCCTGGTGGCGAACTTCGATCGCTCGATGTGGAAGTATCACGATCCGATGACCTACCGGGTGATCGCGATCGAGGCGGGGCACATCGCCCAGAACATGCTCCTCGTCGCCACGCACCACGGGCTCGTCGGAAATCCCACCGGACTGATCAACACCCTCGTCACGGAGTCGGCGCTGGGGGTCTCCGGACCGACCCAGGCGGCGCTCTACGCCATCGCCCTTGGGGTTCCGGCGCCCTTCTCGGGAGACCTGGGCGCCATCGCGGAAGCCAGCTGAGCCAGCCTCCAGCGCCGTTTGACGTTCTGCTGACGGTTGTTTCACGCTCCCGCGTCGATCGTCTCACGCTGGCTTGACGCCGGTCCGGCAAGGGTCGCGCGCCCTCGAAGGCGGATGCGGCCGCTTCTCGAGGCGCTGTGGAGTGACCCTCATGCTCGCAGCACGGATCGGCCTGGTGGACCTGACCGGCCTCGTCGATACACGGCTGATGGCCGCGGCCGCAGCGGCCATCAATGTTCAGGTGACCCGCGATCTGCCGCAGTTCTGGCCCGTCAAGGCCAGCGTCGCATATCTGGCCGACCCGAGCCTCGTGGCGCCAGGGATGTGGCCCGTCACGGTCGTCCATGGCCTCGTTCCCGAGGAGGGCGGCTGCCACGTCGGCGCCCACAACCAGCCTTTCGCCAAGGTCATCAACACGCGGGGCGGAGACGAGTGGACCCTCGACGCCAGCCACGAGATCTGTGAGATGCTGATCGACCCCTTCGGCAACGCGCTGCAACCTTCGCCGCCTCTCGGCGTGGATGCGGGAGCGCTGCGCGACCTCGACGGCGTGGTCGAGTATCTGGTCGAGGCGTGCGAGCCCTGCGCTTCGGCCGCGGCAGGCTACGAGATCGACGGGGTGATGGTCTCCGACTTCATCTCTCCCTGCTACTTCGACAAGGCTGCGATGGCCGGCGTCCGATACAGCTTCACCGGTTCGATCTGCGCGCCGCGGCAGGTTCTACCTGGGGGACGGCTCAGCTGGATCGACCCGAAGACCGACGAGGTACGCCAGGCGGCGCGTCCGGAGCCCGCGGCGTCGCCGACCCTACGCAACCTCGGCCTTCCCAGCGGAGGCAGCCTGCGGGCGTTCGTCGATGGCCAAAGTGATCTGATGATGCGGGCCAGCCGTCCGCAGCCCAACCTGCGCGCGCGAACGGCCCGCCGCGCGCACCGGGAACAGCTCAGTCAGGCGGCGGGATTCCGCTCGCGCTGGTTCGTCTGACAGACGTTTCAGCCCCGACTTCTCACGGGACGATCACCGCCTTGCCGATCACTTCGCGGTCCGCGAGAAGGTCGAACGCCTCGCGCCAACGCTCGAGCGGCAGGCTGGCATGGACACGGGGTCGGATGCTTCCGTCCTCCGCCATCCGCCAGACGGCTTCGGCGTTCTCGCGGCCCCTGTCCGGGAACCGCCGCCCATATTCCCCGGCCCTGACCCCCATTACCGAGAAGCCCTTGATGAGCGGCATGTTGACCGGGATCGTGGGGATGCGCCCAGAGGTGAAGCCGATCACCAGCAGTCGCCCGTCGAAGGCGATACAGCGCACGCTCTCGTCGAACACGTCACCGCCCACCGGGT
>DATHPX010000037.1:0-5132 GCA_035483335.1 Caulobacteraceae bacterium
GAAGGGAACTAGCATGGCCCTGCCTGACAGTCCCCGCACGGCGGTAAGCAATCCTCCGACCCAGGGCTTCATCGAGAACCTGGGGCCCGGGGACGTGATCAAGCGCTCGGCAACCGACAGACTGCCGCCGCCCCAACGCCAGCTGACGCCGGTGGCCAAGCTCATCGACGTGTCCAAGTGCATCGGCTGCAAGGCCTGCCAGTCGGCCTGCATCGAGTGGAACGACACCCACCCCGAGATGGAGGACAACGTCGGGGTCTACATGAACCCGCACGACCTCACCCCGGACATGTTCACCCTGATGCGGTTCGCCGAATGGGATAATCCGGACACCGGCAACCTGGAGTGGTTGATCCGCAAGGACGGCTGCATGCATTGTTCGGAGCCGGGCTGCCTCGAAGCCTGTCCCTCGCCCGGCGCGATCGTGCAGTACTCGAACGGGATCGTAGACTTCAATCACGACAACTGTATCGGCTGCGGCTATTGCATAAAGGGCTGCCCGTTCGACATCCCGCGTGTCTCGAAGACCGACCACAAGGCCTACAAATGCACCTTGTGCTCGGACCGGGTGGCTGTCGGCCAGGGACCGGCCTGCGCCAAGGCCTGCCCCACCCAGGCGATCACCTTCGGGACCAAGGAGGACATGAAGACGCTGGCGGCCGAACGGATCGTCGACCTCAAGTCCCGCGGCTTCGAGAACGCCGGCCTTTACGACCCCGAGGGCGTGGGCGGCACCCACGTGATGTACGTGCTCCACCACGCCGACAAACCGCACATCTACAGCGGGCTGGCTGACAAACCGAGAGTCTCGCCCGTGGTCCATGCCTGGAAGGGGGTGACCAAGACTGCAGGTCTCACCGCGATGGGCCTGGCGGCGGTGGCGGCCCTGGCGCATGGCCTGTTCGCCCGGGCCAACAAGGTCACGGCGGAGGACGACACCCACGCGCGCGACTTCCTCGACGGAAAGGAACCGGGAGAACGGCCATGAGCGACGCCGAGCCCGTCGAGTCAGGCGACGAGATCCTGCCCGGAAATCCGCCGCGGGTCGTGCGCTACCGCGGCGCCACGCGCCTCAACCACTGGATCACGGCGGCCGCCATGGTGCTGCTGATCCTCTCGGGCGTGGCGATGTTCTGGTCCCCGGCATTCTTCCTGACCGCCCTCTTCGGCGGCGGCCAGACCGCGCGGTTCCTGCACCCGTGGATCGGCCTCATCCTTGTCGCGAGCTTCGCCCTGCTGGCGCGCCAGTTCTGGCGCGGCAACCTGTGGAACCGCACGGACCTCGACTGGATGGTCCACATAGGCGACCTCATGCAGGGGCGCGAAGAGAAGATGCCGGAGGTCGACAAGTTCAACGCCGGCCAGAAGTTCGTGTTCTGGTCAATGGCGCTGCTGATCCTGGCGATGCTCGCGACCGGCGTGGTGATCTGGGAGCAGTATTTCGGCGGGATGACCTCGATCCCCATCCAGCGCGAGGCCCTGCTCGTCCACTGGCTCTGCGCGTCCCTGATCATCCTGGTCCTGATCGTCCACGTTTATGCGGCGATCTGGGTGCGTGGCAGCTTCGATGCGATGATCCGGGGATGGGTGAGCGCCGGGTGGGCCTGGCGCCATCACCGCTTGTGGTTCCGGCGGCTTGCCGCCCGATCGGCGGATCGTGGCGACGCGCGGGTCTAGCCGTAAAGTGAAGCGAACCGTGGCCCGGCGGGCTCGGGAGGCATGATGTCCGATCCCCGTTCCCTCGAACCCGATCCCTCCGTCATCGGGGGTGTCTCCAAGCCACCCTTCGCTCGCCTGCCCGACCCGGCCTCGCTGTTCGCGCGCCGGGCCGCACGGCTGAGGTCGCTGGCCGTCGGCGACCTCGCGCCCTATCTGGCGTTCCTCGCCGACCTGACCGAAGCCCAGGCCGCCATCGTTCCCACCTTGGCCGAGCCGCAGCTCCCGCCGCCAGATGTCCTGGAGCGGGCGCGCGCCTTCGCCATGCCGCCGCTGGACCGCACCGCCATCGCCTCCCACGAGGAAGCGCGAGAAGCGTGCCGGAGCCTGTTCGAAGCTCTCGCGGACGTGGCGAAGCCCGCGGCCACGGACACCGCGCTCGCACGGCTGCGGGTCGCGGACGATCGCGCGCTCGACGCGGTGATCGGCGCGGTCCTCGCCAATGCGATCCCACCGCAAGACCTCGCCGACTATGTCCTCACGGCGGCCGGCCTGCAGGCGCACTTTGCGCGACTCGCCTCGCAGATCGAGGCTTCCACGCTGGGGCCCGTGGGCGTTGGCGCCTGCCCGGTCTGCGGGGGCGCGCCGGCCGCGTCGCTCGTGGTCGGCTGGCCGGGCGCGGAGGGCGCGCGCTACGGCGCCTGCGCTTTGTGTGGAACGCTGTGGAACGAGGTGCGCGTGAAGTGCCTGGTCTGCGGCTCGACCAAGGGCGTCGGACTGCAGGAGATCGAGGGCCAGGGCGGGACGATCAAGGCCGAGACCTGCGACGAGTGCCACAGCTATGTGAAGGTGCTCTACCAGGACAAAGACGCCGCCATCGAGCCGCTGGCCGACGACGTGGCGAGCCTGGGGCTCGACCAGCTCATGGGCGGCGGCGAATACCGACGCGCCGGCGTCAATCCGTTCCTGGCCGGGTACTGAAATCCGGCTGGCCGACGCCATGATCGTCGGGACCGCGGGCCATATCGACCACGGCAAGACAGCCCTCGTGCGAGCGCTCACCGGCGTCGACACCGATCGGCTGAAGGAGGAGAAGGCCCGCGGGATCACCATCGATCTTGGCTTCGCCTATCTGCCTGCGCCCGATGGAGGGGTGATCGGATTTGTCGACGTCCCGGGCCATGAGCGCTTCGTGCGCACCATGGTGGCCGGGGCGAGCGGGATCGACTTCGCCGTCCTGGTGGTCGCAGCCGACGACGGCTGCAAGCCACAGACCTTCGAGCATCTCGCCATCCTCGACCTGCTGGGGGTGGACCGCGGGCTCGTCGCCCTGACCAAGGTCGACATGGTCCCGCCCGAGCGCCTCGCGGGGGTGACGCAGGAGATTCGCGCGGCCATGGCGGGCTCCAGCCTGGCGGGAGCGGAGATCGCGCCGGTCTCGGCCTTCACCGGTCAAGGGGTCGAGGCCCTCCGCGAGCGCCTTTTCGCCGCCGCGGGCGAGCCCATCGTCCGGCCGGCGGAGAACCGCTTCCGTCTGGCGATCGACCGCTGTTTCACCCTGCAGGGAGTGGGCGTGGTCGTGACCGGCACGGTGTTGTCGGGCGCGGTGTCGGTCGGCGACCGGGTGACGATCAGCCCGTCGGGCCTCTCCGCGCGGGTGCGCGGACTGCATGCTGCGAACCAGGCGGCGTCGCGGGGTCGCGCGGGCGAGCGGGTGGCCCTAAACCTCGCCGGAGACGGCGTCGCCAAGGAGGCCATCCGGCGCGGCGACATGGCCCTCGACCCGGACCTCCACGCGCCGACCGACCGGATCGACGCCAGCCTGCGCCTGCTCGCCGCAGACGCGGCCATGCGCCAGTCGTCCTTCACGGTGCGCCTGCACCATGGCGCGGCCGAGGTCGGGGCGCGGATCGTTCGGTTGGGCGACGCGCCGGTCGCGCCGGGAGAACCGATCCTGGCGCAACTCGTCCTCGACCGCGCGATCGCCGCAGCGTCTGGCGACCGGTTCGTCCTGCGCGACGCCGCCGGCCATCGCACCCTGGGCGGAGGGAGGTTGCTCGACCTGCGCGCGCCTTCTCGCGGGCGCAGGTCGCCGGAGCGTCGCGCGCAGCTTCAGGCGATGGCCATCGGCGATCCCGCAGCTTCGCTCCGCGCCCTGCTGGAGATCGCCCCGCACGCCTGCGCCTGGAGCGCGTTCGGCCGCGATCGCGCCCTTTCCGAATCCCAGGTGAGCGCGCTCGCCCGGTTTCTCGACCTGACCGTGCTGGATGTGGGCGACAACGCCTTCGCCATCTCGCCCGACGCCTGGACGAGCTTCCGCCGCGACCTGGCCGAGACTTTAGCCGCATTCCACCTCGCAAATCCCGACGTCCAGGGCCTGGGTCGCGAGCGCCTGCGCCTCTGCCTGCAGCCGCGCCTGCCGACCGGCGCCTTCCGCGACGCGCTGCAGAGGCTGGCGCCTGAGGGCGCGATCTCGCTGGACGGCGCCTTCGTGCGCCTCGCCTCCCATACCGTCCGGCTGACGCCGGCGGACGAGGCCCTGTGGCTCCAGATCGCCCCTTTACTCGCCGGGGAGGCTCGTTTCCGCCCGCCCAGGGTGCGCGACGTCGCCGGGCTCCTTGGCGCGCCCGAAGAGGGCGTGCGCCGCCTGCTGAAGCTGGCCGCGCGGCTGGGGCGACTCGACGAGATCGCTCACGACCACTTCTTCCTGCGCGAGACCATTCTCGAAATGGCTCAGATCGCGGCCGACGTAGCTGCGACGGCGCCGGAAGGGTCGTTCAGCGCGGGCCAGTTCCGCGACCGGCTCGACAACGGCCGCAAGGTCGCGATCCAGATACTCGACTTCTTCGACCGCCACGGCGTCACCCAACGCTCGGGCGACATGCGCCGGATGGGCGTCCAGACCGCGGACCTGCTCGGCTCGCTCTAGAATGGGTTCCGGTCAGGCAGGCAGGATTTCGCGTTCAAGTCGAAAGAGGGTGTGGGCGAGGTCGGTCTGGCGGAAAGGCTTGGCGAGGCGCGGGAGATCAGGCGCAAGGCCCTCGACCTCAGCGTAACCGGAGAGGATCAGCACAAGCGTCCGCGGACGGCTCGCGCGCACGGCGCGGGCGAGTTCGACCCCGGTCATGCCGGGCATCATGTGGTCGGTGATCAGCAGGTCGATGCTCCCAGCCCCCTCAAGGATGCGCAAGGCGTCCTCGGCACAGCCCGCCTCGACGACCTCGTAGCCGAGTTCCTCCAGCATCTCCGCAGTGCTGGCGCGAACGAGGTCCTCATCGTCCACCACCAGGGCGCGGCCGTGCGCCCGCCCCGACTGCGGCGTCCACGTCGGATCCGTGGAATCCCCCGCCACCGAGGCGCTGACCGGAAGCCACAGCCGGATCCGCGCGCCATGTCCCGGGGCGCTTTCGATTTCCAGTGCGCCGCCGAGCTGGGACGCCAGGCCATGGACCATGGAGAGGCCAAGGCCCGTGCCC
>DATHPX010000038.1:0-3509 GCA_035483335.1 Caulobacteraceae bacterium
TCCTGGTGCGCCGGCGCGGCGCGGTTTTCGAGGAGATCATCCGCGCGCTCAAGCGCGAGGGCATCCCTGTGGCGGGCGCCGACCGTCTCGCCCTGACCGAGCATGGGGCGTTCGACGACCTGATGGCGCTGGGGCGGGTCGCACGCTTCCCGAGCGACGACCTCACCCTCGCTGGCCTGCTGCGAAGCCCCTTCTGCGGCGTCTCGGACGAGAGCCTGTTCGACCTGGCCTACGGCCGCCGCGGATCGCTCTGGGGCGCCCTCATCGAACGCGCCGGTGAACGGGCCGAGTGGGCCGCTGCGGCCGAACTGGCCGGCTGGGCGGTCTCGCGCGCCAGCGTCGCGCCCTTCGACTTCTACAGCGGCGCCCTGCAGCGTCTGGACGCCGACGGCCGGACCATGCGCCAGCGTCTCCTCACCCGCCTGGGGGTCGAGGCGGAACAGGCCATCGACGCCTTCGTCTCCCAGGCGCTGGACGCTGAGGGGCGCGGCCTGCGCGACCTGGAGTTATTCCTGGCGGCGATGTCGGCCTCCGACATCTCGATCAAGCGGGAGCAGGACGAGAGTCAGGAGCATGGAGGCCCGGTGCGCGTGATGACGACGCACGGCGCCAAGGGCCTCGAGGCGCCGATCGTGATCCTGCCGGACACGACCATGCGCACCAGCTGGCAGGGAGAGGCTCTCCTCGCCGCCGGGGACGGCGGCTTTCTGTTCGCCCCGCGCAAGGCGGATGACTGCCCGGCGTCCGCGGACGCGCGCGCGCGCCGCGACGAGGCCGTCGAGCAGGAGGCCGCGCGCCTACTGTACGTGGCCCTCACCCGCGCGCGCGACCGCCTGATCATCGCCGGAATCCAGACCCAGCCGCGGTTCTTCGAGCGGAGCTGGCGCGACTATGTGGAGCGCGCGTTCGAACGGCTCGACACCCACGGCTTCAGTCTTTCGGACGGGGCCGAGGGACGGCGATACGGGGCCGACCCCCTCCCCGCGCCGGCCGCGGAGGCCTCCGATGCGACAGCCACTGACCTGCCGGCCTTCGTGCGCACGCCCGCTCCTCGGGAGCGATCGCCCCGATCCGCCTCGCCCACGGTCCTCGCGGACTTCGAGGCCGGCGCGGCGCCCTCGCCCCTCGCCGTCGCAGGGGGGCTGGGCCGCTACCGCCGGGGCGAGATCATCCACAGACTGCTGGAACGGCTGCCGGACGTGGCGCCGGAAGATCGCTCCGCGGCCGCCGCCGCGAGCCTTGGTCGGGAACGGGACCTGACAGAAGCGCAGCGCATGGAGATGGCCGCCGCCGCCCTCGCGGTGCTCGAGGACGAGCGTTTTTCGGCCGTGTTCGGGCCCGGATCTCAGGCCGAGGTGGGGATCGCAGGACGGCCACGCGAGCTCGGCGTCACGGTGGCGGGCCGGATCGACCGCTTGGTCGTCGCGACCGACCGGATCCTGATCGTCGATTTCAAGACCAACCGGCCTGCGCCGGCGCGGATCGAGGCCGCCGACGCCGGCTACGTGCTGCAACTGGCCCTCTACGTCGCGGTCCTGCGTGAGACCTATCCCGGTCGCCCTGTGGAAGCCGCCCTTGTCTGGACGGATGGTCCGCGCCTGATGCCCGTGCCGAAGGCGATGATGGACGCCTCACTGGGGGAGCTGCGCCGCCGCACGGCTGAGCCCGGCTCAGCCGGTCCCGACCGCAGATCCGGCGCCGAGGCGGTATTCGCGCGGGGAGACGCCTAGGCGATCGGCGCAGAAACGCCGCAGGCTGCGGTCGTCCGAGAGACCGAGCCGCTCGGCGATCTCGTGGAAGGGCAGGCCGGTGGCGAGAAGCTCCTGGAGCTCGGCCTGACGGTACTCGGCGGACAGCCGACGGAAGCTCAGCCCCGCCTCGGCAAGCCTCCGGCGCAGGGTCGGGGTGCTGAAACCGAGCGACCGCGCCACCTGGTCCTGTGAACGGCAACCGCGGCGAAATGCCTCCAGTACGGCCTCGGCCTCCGGGACGGCGCGGACCTCGTCGCCTGTCTGGGACTCGCTCAGCAGGGCCATGAAGGCGGCAAACTCGGCTTCGCCCCACACCCTGTACTTCTGTCCGAGGATCGGCGCGCGCATGTCGCGCCGGCTGTAGACGATCGTCGCCCCCTCCCCGCGGCGGACGAGTGGCGCCCGCAGGGCCTCCATGATCGCGCCGCCCAGCGGCTTGGCCTCGGCCGCGCCCCTGACCAGGACCGGATCCAGCCTCTCGCCCGTCATCCATCGGAAGGCGCAGTGGGCGACCATCAGGAAGCACTCGCAGTAGATCTCGGCCTTGAGGGATCCGCGGACGATGGGCCGCACGGTGAGGCGAACCGTCTCCCGGTTCTTGCCCAGGCTGACGCGGCACTCGCGCCTTATCAGGCGCGCGGCGACCGTGAAGCGCTCCAGCGCGCCCAGCAGATCGTCGGCTTCCTTGGCGGCGGTGAACAGCATCGAGACGCTGCCCAGGGGGACCGGCTCGGCGGCCACGCCGTGGCTCTCGTCATTGCTGGCCTGGATGTCCTCGACGCACAGCCGCCAGAAGGCGACGAGGTCCATCGTCGGTGGCGGCGTATCCCCGGTCATAAGGCCCGCGCGGCGGAAAAGCCGTTCGGCGGCCTCCACCCCCACGAGAGCGGAAAAGTACCGAGAGTCCACGCCTTGTCGCAATTTCTTCACCAAACGAGGGGCGACGCCACTGCGCCCAAGCTCGCTGACAGTCAATGAGCGAAAATGGCCGGCGCCGTTTTCGCGTTCGCGTCCTCTCTTGCCGTTCAGACACGCGATAGGCCCTCCGGCAAAGGTCGGAGGATGCGTCGTGTCCCAATTCACACGGAACTGTTTGCTAGGGTGCGCGGCCACGGCGGCGCTCGCCGCTGGCGGCATGGCCCAGGCCCAGGTGGCGGTCGTTGGAGCGGCGAGACCGGCTGCGGCCGCCGCCCCAGCGCCGGAGGCGGCCCAGGTGCAGGAGATCGTCGTTACCGCAACGCGACGCAGCGAGACGCTTCAGTCCGTTCCCGCGCAGGTCACCGCGCTCAACAACGACACGCTGACCAGGTTGCACGCCAGCACGTTCAACGACTTCGCCACCATGGTCCCGGGCCTCAGCTTCCAGTCGAACAGCCCGACCAACAACCTGATCGCGATCCGCGGCGTCGCCTCGAGCACCGCTGAGCTCGGCAGCGGCGTGGCGATCTATCTCGACGACGTGCCGCTCGGCGCCAGCACCCAGTTCGGCCTCGGCTCGCAGGCCTTCAACTTCAACCTCTTCGACATGGAACGGGTCGAGGTGCTCAACGGCCCGCAGGGCACGCTCTACGGCGCAAATGCGCTGGGCGGCGCGCTCAAGTACGTCACCACGCCGCCCGACCCGAGCGCCTTCTATGGTCGCATCGAGACGGAGGGCTCCACCACCGATCATGGATCGCTCAACGACGGCTTGCGGTTCATGGTGAACATGCCGCTGCTGAACAACACAGCGGCGCTTCGCATCGACGCCCTGCAGCA
>DATHPX010000039.1:0-5873 GCA_035483335.1 Caulobacteraceae bacterium
CGCAGCGGCGGTGATCTTCCGCGCGCCTTCGACGATCCTCCGGCGCCGCTCATCGGCCGAGAGCACCACGAACCGCTCGTCGAGGGCCTTTTCGTAATCGGCGAAGTCGCGCACCCGCACCGGCCCACGGGGCCCCATGACGCGATGACCTTCGGTCAGGTCGCCGGCCGTCAGGCCGTCGATCTCGATAGGGACGACCTCGCCGTCGAACAGGGCGAGGATGCGCCGAAGCGGCCGCACCCAGCGGAAACTCCCCGATCCGGTGGTCATGGACTTGGGCCACGGGAACCGCGCCGCGATCCCCTCCGTCAGCTCCTTGAGGATCGCTGGCGTCGCCCGACCCGGCCGGGAGATCCTGGCGAAAAGCACGCCGGCGCGCTCTTCGAGCTCGTCGGCGTTAAGGCCGGTCGAGCGCAGGAAGCCCTCGATCGCCTGGGCTGGCGCGCCAACGCGTGGGCCGCGCCGCTCTTCCGTCCGATCTGCCTGCTGAGCCGGCAGGCCGGTGACGACGAGCGTCAGGCGGCGTGGACCGGCGAAGGCGCGGACTTCGTCGAGCGCCAGGCCTTCCGACGCGAGCCCCTCGCGCGTCATCCGCTCGAGATCGCGCGCCGCGCCCGTCTGCATCCGCGCCGGGATTTCTTCCGAGAGGAGCTCGAGCAGGAACTCGCTCACCGGTCAGGCTCCGCCTCTCGGGAACCGGTCACGCCGCGCCCCCTTCGAGCGCCAGCCACGCCTCGGCGCAGCGGCGGCAGAGCTCGCGAATGCGGCCGATGTAGCTCGCCCGCTCCGCCACCGCGATCGAGCCGCGCGCGTCGAGCAGGTTGAACAGGTGCGAGGCCTTCAGGACGTGATCATAGGCCGGCAGGACCAGAGGCTGGCCCTGGCGCCCGCGCGCCTCCAGCAGCGCCGGGACGGCGGCCTCCATATCGGCGAACTGGCGCTGCAGCATTGAGACGTCCGCGACCTCCAGTTCGAAGGCGGAGAACTCCCGCTCGTTCTCGAGGAATACCTCGCCATAGGTCTTGAAGTCCGGACTCTGCGGATTGTTGAAGGCGAGGTCGTAGATGTTGTCGACGCCCTGGACATAGAGGGCCAGGCGCTCGAGGCCGTAGGTCAACTCGCCCGACACCGGTTTCACGTCCAGGCCGCCGACCTGTTGGAAATAGGTGTACTGGCTGATCTCCATCCCGTCGCACCAGACTTCCCAGCCCAGACCCCAGGCGCCGACGGTGGGATTTTCCCAGTCGTCCTCGACGAAGCGGATGTCGTGCATCTTCGGGTCGATTCCCACCGCCTCGAGGGAGCCTAGATAGAGCTCCTGCATGTCGACCGGGTTCGGCTTCAGGATCACCTGGTACTGGTGAAAATGGCGCAGCCGGTTGGGGTTCTCGCCATACCGGCCGTCCGAGGGCCGGCGCGACGGCTGGACATAGGCGCAGCGCCACGGCCGCGGGCCGAGCGCGCGCAGGACGGTGGCGGGGTGAAGGGTCCCTGCCCCCACCTCCACGTCATACGGCTGCACGATCACGCAGCCGCGGGCGCTCCAATAGGCGTGAAGTTCCAGGATCAGGTCCTGGAACGAGAGGGGTCTGGAAGCAGGCATCGGCGGGGAGCTCGAAGGGATGGGGTCCGGTTCGCCGGCGGAGGCGGTTAAACCTCCGCTCGGCGATCCCTTCAAGCCCGCTGTCGTCAGTGCGGAAGCGTGACGTCGCTGGGGACCATCACCTTGTCGACCGGATAGATCCAGCCGTTGGTCGCCTGAACGCCGTCCTGGAGGATGTGGGCGCTATCCACCATCGGGGTCGCGCCGAAGCCATCCACCTGGAGCGGCTGGCCCTCGACCGACGTGACCGGTCCCTTCGCGCCCTTCACCTTCGCGGCGTCGAGGTCGATGTGGACCAGGTGATAGGTCAGGAGCTTCTGCAGGGTCGGAAGGTTCGCCGGCTTCATCAGCGCGTCCGCCACGCCGGGCGGCAGAGCCGCGAAGGCGTCATCGGTCGGGGCGAACAGGGTGAGCTGAGGCGTCGCCGCCAGGATCTGCGACAGGTTCACGGCGTCCAGCGCCTTGACCAGGATGCTGAAGTGCGGGTTCGCCTTCAGCGTGGCCATCATGTCGCCGGCCGCGGTCAGGTTGGGAGACGCTACGGCGGGCGCCGCGGGGGCGGCCGGCGCCGCGGCGGCGGGCGGAGTCGCCTCGGCCGGTGGGGTCTGGGCGCGCGCGGCGAGCGGCGCAAGCAGGCAGAGGGCCGCGCCGGCGGCGACCAGAGGACGTGTCAGCAAGGTTGGGCTCCGTCGAAAAAAGGGGGCGGCCGTCAGAGGCCGCCCGCAATAAGGCTAAAAGCAGAGGCTTTGGCTGCCCGTCAATCGCCCGCGGGCTTGGAGAGCCTGCCGCCACGCGAGTTTGGGCCGCCGAACCTGGCTCGATTGGCGGGGGTGTCGGGGATCGGCCCGTTGGTCACGGTGATGTTGGTCACGGTGGCTCCTGAGGGCGACGTCGCGACCGAGGCGCTGGTGTTGACGCCTGAGGACGTAGCCGCGGCGGATGGTTGATTTTGAGCTGGGGTGCTCATGTCCTGCCCTGAGGCCGAAGGCTGGTTCTGGGCGGGAGCGCCCATTGGCGCGGGCTGGTCAGGCGTGGCCTGGGCCGGCGGAGCTTGCTGCGCCGAAACGGCGGAGACCGCGGCAAGGCTGAGCGCGCCTGCGGCGAGCATTATGTGAAAACGGGTCATCTTCCTTCATCTCCTCGAACTCTGGCGTTTGTCCGCTGGAGCACGGCCGGAGTTACGCGCGAGGCGTACGGTAGTTTCGATCTTCACGGCTTCGTGATGGGAGTCTTCAAACTGTGGCTCTCCGCCCATTTTTTGGGCGCCTTTTCGTCGTGGCGCCGATTTGTTCGGCGCCGTGCAATCCCTCACGTCTGGCAGGGCGGAGCCCAATCGTGCGCGGCCCGCGCCGCGCTAGAGCCGGACGACGCGCGAGTGGGGGCGGACCGGATGAAGTTGATCATGGCAATCGTGAAGCCCTTCAAGCTGGAGGATGTCCGCGAGGCGCTCCTCGCCGCCGGGGTCGAGGGGCTCACCGTCACGGAGGTGCAGGGTTACGGCCGCCAGAAGGGACAGACCGAAATCTACCGGGGCGCCGAGTACCAGGTGAACTTCACGCCCAAGGTGAAGGTCGAAGCGGTGGTCGACGACGGTCAGGTCGAGAGCGCCGTTGAGGCCATCCGCACGGCTGCTACGACGGGGCGCATCGGCGATGGAAAGATCTTCGTGCTCGATGTGGAGAGCGCGCTCCGCATCCGCACCGGCGAGACGGGGCTGGCGGCGCTGTAGGACGCGGCGCGGCGACAAACACAAAAAGGAAGAGATGATGGTTCGTTTCGGGGGATGGCGGACGGCTGCGCTCGCCTTGGGCGCGGCGGCGGCGCCCGTGGCTGCGGCCTGGGGTCAGTCGACGGCGCCGGCGGCCTCGACAGCCACCGCCTTCGTGCTCAACAGCGGCGATACGGCCTGGATGCTGGCGTCCACCGGCCTCGTTCTGATGATGACCATCCCAGGGCTGGCGCTCTTCTACGGCGGCATGGTCCGCAAGAAAAACGTGATCGCCACGGTCGCCCAGTCCTTTGCGATGACCTGCGTAGTCACCCTCGTATGGTTCGTCGTCAGCTATTCGATCGCCTTCGGCACGAACGCCGACCCGCAGCAGAACAAGTGGTGGGGCGGCCTCTCGAACCTGATGCTTGGCCATGTCGGCCTGGACAAGCCGTACACGATCGCCGGCACGGCCTACGGCGTGCCGGAATACGTCTACATGATGTTCCAGATGACCTTTGCGATCATCACGCCCGCCCTCATCTGCGGCGCCTTCGCCGAGCGGTTCAAGTTCTCCGCCCTGCTGCTCTTCACGGTCCTCTGGTCGATCTTCGTCTATGCGCCGATCGCCCACTGGGTGTGGGGCGGCGGCTTCCTGGGCAGCGCGGGCGTGATGGACTTCGCCGGCGGGACGGTCGTCCACATCAACGCCGGCGTCGCAGGCCTCGTCTGCGCCCTGGTGCTCGGGCCCCGCAAGGGCCTGGGTTCGATCTCCATGGCGCCAAACAACCTCGTCTACACCATGATCGGCGCGAGCCTGCTGTGGGTCGGCTGGTTCGGGTTCAACGCCGGCTCGGCCGTGGCCGCCAACTCCCTCGCCGGCATCGCCATGGCCAACACCCAGATCGCCACCGCGGCGGCGGCAATCGCCTGGATGGTCGTGGAGTGGGTCCACCGCCGCAAGCCCACCATGCTCGGCCTCGCCTCAGGCGCGGTGGCGGGTCTCGTCGCCGTGACGCCGGCGTCCGGATGGGTCGAACCCACCGGAGCCCTTTGGATCGGACTGGCGGCCGGGTCGATCTGCTATTGCAGCGCCGTCTTCCTCAAGAACGCGCTCAAGTACGACGACAGCCTCGACGCGTTCGGCGTCCACGGCGTCGGCGGATTCGTCGGGGCGATGCTCACCGGCGTCTTCGCCAGCGCCGCCGTTCAGAAGCTTCCCGACGGTCACGGCGTGTTGACCCAGCTCTTCGGCTGCCTCGGCACGATCGTGTGGACGGCGGTGGTCACCTTCCTGATCCTGATGGTCTGCAAGTTCACGACCGGCCTGCGGGTCTCCGAAGACGGCGAGCGCGAAGGTCTCGACATCGTCCTGCACGGAGAGACCATCCACGATTGAGGCCGGAGCCTGATCCGTTTGCACGGAACAGATGCAAACGGATCAGGTTCTACGCTTTTGAATCTAGAGCAAATTATCTCCGACCAGACGGTTCCATCTGGTCGGAGTTTGCTCTAGCGAGGGCCTCAGCAGCCTCCGATCACGCAGGCGCGCACCCACCAGTGCGGATGCTCCGCCTGCAGTCGCTCGGCCAGGGCGCTCGCCGCTGCGTGGTCGGCGCAGATGGCGAAGCAGGTGGCGCCCGACCCCGACATCCGCGCCAGCAGGGGCTCAGGGCGGGCGCACAGGATCTCGAGGCATTCGCCGATCTGGGGGGCCAGCGCCACCGCCGACGCCTCCAGGTCGTTCCGGCAGGCGGCGAGGAAGACGGCGACCTGGGAAGGAGTCTCGAGCGTCACTGGCCAATCGGGCGCGTTCGCCCCTTCTGGAGCCACGGCGGCGTCGTACGCCCGGTACACCGGCCCCGTGGGGGAGGCCACGCCTGGATTGGCGAGGACCGCCGGGAGCGCCGGGAAGCCAGGCGCGGGCGCCAGGATATCGCCGCGGCCGGTCCCGATCACCGGCATGGCGTCAAGGCAGGCGGGACCATCAGCCCCCAGGGCTCCTGCGATCTCCCTCAGGCCGTCGTCGTCGACCGCCAGATCCAGAGTGTCGCGGATCAGCCTTAGCGCCGCAGCCGCATCGCTGGACCCGCCACCCAGGCCCGCCGCGATCGGCAGGGACTTCTCCAGGACAAGACCGAAGTCGGCCTCTTGCCCCACCCGGGCGAGCAGGGCGTCCCGCGCCCTCAGGACCAGGTTGTCGCCCTCGCCAGCGAGACCTTCCGCGAACGGACCCTCGACTGCGAGGCCCTCCCCTCCCCGAACGAGACGCACGGTGTCTCTAACATCGGCGAAGGCCATCAGGCTGCAGACGGGGTGATAGCCGTCAGCAGCCGGCGCCCCGACGTGCAGGAACAGGTTCACCTTCGCAGGCGCGAAACGCTCCACGGGCGGTCGTTCAGGACTTGGGAAGTTCGGAGGCGACCTGGGAAGGCGCAGGGCCGCCGTCCAGGCCGGTCTTCAGCTTGCTCTCGACCTCGGTCTTCAGCTTCGCAGGCGGATCGAGGGTCAGCACGCGCTCCCACTGGAAGTGCGCCTCGAGCTTGCGGCCGACACGCCAGT
>DATHPX010000040.1:0-49056 GCA_035483335.1 Caulobacteraceae bacterium
CGCGGAGGCGGATCCATCGCCTGATTTGTGGGGTTGGCGAGGGCAGCTCTGGGCCCTGGCGTCCGGCCTCTCGAATACCTCCGCTTCGGTCTCGACCAACCAGCAGACCGCGACGCTGTCCGATAACCAGTTCGCCACGCCTGCCCTAGGCCTGGGAGGTAGCGCAGCGGCGCGCCGTGTGTGGTCAAACGCAACCCTCGAGCTGGGCGCGGACGCGCGCGCCGATGGAGGAGAGGACCGGGAGACGTTCAATAACGTCGGAGGTGTGCTGACCAAGCTCCGCCGCGCCGGCGGGGAGGCATTCGACGGCGGAGTCTACGTGGAGGGAACCGAGCGCGTCGGGCGCCTGCTGTTCGCTGCCGATGGGCGGCTCGATGACTGGCAGACTTTCGATGGCCACGACATCGAAAGTCCCTCAAACGCGCCCTCCAAGGGCGTCGAGACGCAGTATGGGGCGCGTGGAGGCGTCATCCCCAGCGGTCGGGCTGGCGTCCGCTACGATCTCGATGGTTTCGAATGGCTCCGCACAGCGGTCTACGCCGGATTCCGGCCCCCGACCCTGAACGAGCTGTTCCGCAGCTTTCGCGTCGGGAACAATGTCACCAAGGCCAATCCTTATCTCGTCCCTGAACGTCTGTACGGCGCCGAAGGCGGAGTTGGAGGCGCCCGGGGCGTTTTCGATTGGGGCCTTACGGTCTTCTACAATCGCCTCGACAACCCCGTCACCAACGTCACCTTGAGGGATGGACCGTACACCGATCCGGTGGTCGGTTTCGTGCCGGCCGGAGGCGCGCTCCTGCAGCGGGAGAACGTCGGCGCGGTGAACGCCTATGGGGTCGAGGGCAAGGCGGAGCTGAAGATCAACGCCAGGTTGAGCCTGCAGGCCGCATTCGACTGGACGCATGCGCGCGTCGATGGCGGGACGGCGGCGGCTGATCTCGATGGACTTCGACCGGCTGAGACCCCGGCCGTCGTCGTCACCGCCTTTGCGACCTGGGCTCCCTGGCGCCGTGTGAAGATCATCGGAGGACTGCGCCACGAAGGTCAGCGGTTCGTGGACGATCTGAACCAGCTGCCGCTCGCCGCCGCCACCGTCGTCGACGCGCGAGCCGAATATGCAGTGAGTTCTCGAGTAACGCTGTTCCTCGCAGCGGATAATCTGTTCAACGCCGCGGTACAGCAGAACGAAGCGGTCAACGGCCTCTACAGCTATGGCCCGCCCAGGATTGTGAGTGCGGGCGTCCGGTTGGCCGGAGGGCCTTGAGAGGCGGCCGACCCTGGGCGCGACCTTGCCCAGGGCCGGGCGGGCTCACTGCGGCGCCGCGGGCGCGGCGGCGGGGGCGGCTTCAGTCGACTCGGACGCCTTGTGGTGCTTGGCGCCCATCTTGTGATGCTTGGCCGCCTTGTGATGTGCGCCATGGTGCGACGACGCGCCCGATTCCGGAGGATTGGGGATCGGTTGCATGGTCACTTGGGGCGCAATGTCCTGGGCGGCCGCCGCGCCAGCGAACGCGGCGGCGACCGTCATGGCCGCTATAGCCGAGAATTTCATCCTAAACTCCCCGTGTCGGATCTGGAACGAATATCCAGTCATAGTCGCTCTCTCACGGTTCTCAAGCCAATCGCGCGCCGATCGGTGAAACGGCTGAGCCAGTGTGACCAAAAAGCATTGACTTGGAACGTCGTCAGACGGGAACCGAACCCTCGTTTGACCTGACCCAGCGCAATGGCTAAGGATTCTACCTGCGGGCAAAGCCCGGGCGCGGAAAAAGAGAACTGTAATAATGGGTCGACGGGCGGGGATAGCTCTGGCCGCTGCATTCTGTGGCGTGCTGGCGGCTTGCAATAACGGGGCCAAGACTCCGACGGGACAGGTGGTCGCCACCCTTGGGCGGCAGGAAATCACCATGCGTGACGTCAAGGCTGAACTTGGGAACTACAACGCTCCCGACGCCAAAACCATGAAGCTCGCAGAAAACGCAGGCCTGCGTAACATAGTCGGCCGGAGCATCGTGGCGGACGAGGCTCGCAAGGAAGGCCTCGATAAGACCCCGGATTTCGCGCTCGCAAAGCAACGGGCGATCGACACCCTGCTGGTGCAGGCGCTGCAGGAAAAAATCGTCTCGCAAGTCCCGAAGGCCACGACGGACGAGGCGCAGCGCTTCGCCGACGCGCACCCCGACATGTTCGCCCAGCGCAAGATCTATGTTCTGGACCAGCTCCAGATGAGGCGGCCGACTGATCCTGCGGTCGTCAAGGCGCTCGAGCCCCTAAAGACGTTCGATCAGATCCAGGCCTACCTCACCCAGCAGAAGATCCCGTTCCAGCGTGATACGGCCGGGCTCGACGCCCTCACGGCCGATCCGCGGCTGATCGAGGCGGTCCAGAAACTGCCGCCTGGCGAACTCTTCGTCCTGCCCGCCGGTCAGCTGCTGACCGTGAACCAGATCAAGGACACCCGGATCGAGCCGGTGCCGGCCGACAAGGCGGTCGCCCTGGCCCAGCAGATCATGACCCGGCAACGCACCGAGGAGGCGGTCCGCAGGCGCTTCCAGCAGCTGTTCGCCCAGAACTTCAAACAGGTGAAGTTCAGCAAGGAGTTTGCTGACCTGAATGCGGCGGTGTCGGCGGCGCCAGCCGCGGCCAAACCCCCCGCTGCGGCGCCTGCGGCCGCGCCGGGCGCTGAAGCGTCCTCAGGCGGCATCTGACCAAGTCCGGAGGCGAAATGGACAGGCGGCCTTTTCCGTCCGGCTCGCGCGGGCGCGTCTCTCGTGCGCCTGCCGTTCGCTCGTCCCCCATGGCCACGGGACATTTCCTTGCGGCGACCGTAGCTACGGTCGCCTTGGGGGCGATTTCGTCACAGTGCGCGGCTCAGGTCGCCGGGCTGCCGGCCCTTGGCGTCTCGGCCCCCCAGATAGCCGCGGGAGTGGACGAGAGGCAGGTCAGCCTCGACGTGACCGGCGCCTACGATAGTAACGTCGCTCGTTCAACCGCGGCCTTGGCGGCAGAGCGTGGAATCATACAGCAGGACTTTTACGTCGTCCCTTCGGCTAACGCCCTGTTCTCGCAAGTGTTTGGGCGTGAGACGGTCTATTTGGACGCGACGGCCGGCTACAAAGCCTATGCGAAGAACCCGATTCTCGACCGTTCCACCATAGCGATAGGGGCGGGTGCGGTCGGTCAATTGAGCCTATGCCAGGGAACTGTGGCGAGCGCTTACGATCGGTCGCAGGCGGATCTATCGACACTGCCGGTCGGGGTGGAAGACGGGCGGCCCGTAGCTGCCGCCAAGGATACGCAGACCAACGCCGTTGTGGATTTCACGGCCATCTGTGGCCGAAGCATTGGCTTCGCCCCGACGGGCAACGTGTCCGAGGCGTGGGTAACCAACGACAACACAGCGTTCAGCGCAATCAACGCGCACATCTTCTCCGGATCTGGAGGGATCACCTACCGCAGCCCTGTCCTCGGTTCGGCGACCGTCAGCGGCCAATACAGCAAAGTCGAGTACCCGGACCGTATCCTGCCGTTCGGGGGCGGGACCGTGGGTGTCGGCTTTCAAACCACGGGCGCGGGCGTAACTTTTGCGCGCGCAGTCGGGTCGAGGCTGTCGGGCACGGCGTCTATCAACTACACGCACCTGGAGCCGCAGAACGGCTTCACCCAAGGCTTCAGCGGCGTGACATACAACGCCGACCTCTCGTACGCGCTGAATCCGAGGTTGACCCTGACCGGGGTGGTCGGAAGAGGCGTGACGCCTTCGAACGAGATCGAGGCGTCGTTCATGGTAGCCGAGATCTATGGGGCGCAGGCGAGCTATGCGCTTGGCAGCCGGCTGACAGTATCGACCGGCTATTCCCGAACGCATGACAACTATGAAGGTATCGTGATCCCCGTGACGTTCAACTTGACCGAGCAGACGATCAACAGCTTTTACGGCAACGCAACCTTTCAGTTGAACAAACGCATCTCGATCGGACCTTCGATTAACTATTCGCAGCGTACAGCAAACTTCGCCCCGTTCAATTACAAGGATGTGCTCGCGGCTGCCACCGTCAAGAGCACGTTTTGAACTCGAGCGCGCCAAACCTGGAAGGATTGCGCATGACAGCCCGCCTCCGCGCCTTTCTGATCAGCTTTCTGATCGTGCTCATGCCCGTCATGGGCGGAGCGGCGTTCGCTCAAACGCCGGCGCCGTCGCCGGCCAAAGCTCAGGCTCCGGCTCAGACCGAGACCATGGGCGCTTCCGAGGACTATGTGCTGGGTCCTGCCGACGTGATCGAGGTCGATCTGTTGGGCCAACCGGACTACACGACCAAACAGCGGGTCGCCGAGGACGGCTCGATCCGTCTGCCGATGATCGGCGTCGTCAAGGCGGCCAACAAGACCGTTGGGACGCTCTCTGACGAGGTGGCCCAGAAGCTCAAGAGCGGGGGGTTCTACGCCGCGCCGATCGTGAAGATCGACGTGGTGTCGTTCGGCAGCAGGTACATGACGGTGCTTGGCAATTTCAACCAGCCGGGACTTGTTCCGATCGACCATCCCTATCGCCTGTCGGAGATCATCGCGCGCGTCGGCGGCGTGAGGGAGGGAGGCGCCGACTACGTGACCTACACCCCGCACGGTGGCAAGGGGCGCCAGATCAACATCGCGGACCTGGCTGGGGGCGACGCGAAGGACGACCCATACGTTTCGCCGGGCGACAAGCTCTACAGCCCGCCTGCCGACCTGGTCTATATCTCAGGGCAGGTAAAGGCTCCCGGCGCCTATCCGATCACTCCCGGGATGACGATCCGCATGGCGCTCTCGCGAGGCGGCGGCATCACCGATCAGGGCAGCTACAAACACGTCAGCCTCACCCGCGACGGAAAGAAGCAGCCCCACATAGACCTGGAGCAGCCCGTCCGCTCTGGTGATGTCCTAGTGGTCGGGGAACGACTGTTCTGATATGCATCTTTTCGGATCGGACATACTGGGGAGCGCCATGGGCGGCGCTTGCCACCGGTCGGGGGATGAGCGATCCCTGAAGTCCCGGCCGGGACCTGCGGGAAGCGGAGCGATCGTATGAGCATAAACGCACTCTGGCAGATCATTCTCGCACGGCGAAACTTCATCGCCATGTGCGTTGTTTGCTGCCTCATCGGGGTGGTGGTCGTGTCGCTCATCGTGCCGCCGGTCTGGCAGGGCCAGTCGCGCGTGTTTCTCAACCTGGTGAAGCCAGATCCGGTGACCAACGAACTCGTGGCGGGCGGCAGCGGGTCCTCGGCGGGCGCGTACGTCGGCACGCAGATGAGCTTGATCACTGACTACATTGTCACCGGCAAGGTGGTCGATGAACTGGGCTGGCTCTCCGACCCGAACCTGATCCAGCAGTATTCAAACCGGAACTCCAGCGATCACAGGGAGTTCCGCGCCTGGGCGGCGGACATCATCGCGGGCAATACCAAGGTGAAGCCGCTCAAGGACAGCACGATCCTGGAGATCAGTTACTCGGCGAACAACCCGACAGCGGCCAAAGCCGTCGCCGACGCCCTGCGCACCGCCTACATTGAGACCGCCCTCGCCATGAGCACTGAGGACGCCGCCCGGACCGCCCGTTGGTACGAAGGTGAGCTAGAGAAGCTTAAGGCGAAGCTCGATTCCGCCGTCGAGGCCGAGGCTCAGTACGAGCGCGCCAACGGCCTCGAGATGGCCAACGACCAGATGGACGTGGACAGCGCGCGGTTGCAGTCGCTGGCCGCCCAGGGGGCGCCGGTGATGATCCCGCCGGAGATGGTGAATGCGGCGAAGCAGTCGGAGATGGAGCTCGCCTCCGTCAACGCTCAGATCACCGCGGCCTCCAAGACGCTTGGTCCGAACAACCCGGGGATGCTCGAACTGCAGAAGAGGAAGTCTGAACTCGAGCTCCTCAACCGCAAGGACGAGAGCGCCGCACACGCTGCGATTTCGGCAACGAGCGCCGCCGCGGCCGAGATGAACCGCCAGATTGCGGATCAGAAGTCCAAGGTGCTCGCCAAGAGCGACCAGATCGCCCACCTCAAGACCTTGCAGCAGGACGTGGACCTTCGGCGGAACGAGTATGAGACGGCGGCCGCCAAGTTCGCCGTCTATCGCGCCCAGGCAGACCAGACGAATGCGACTGCGCTAACGGCCCTGCCGACACCTGCGCCGTCTAAGCCATTGTTCCCCAATTGGATGCTCGAAATCCCCGGCTCCATCGTGCTTGGCCTGTTCGTTGGGGTGCTCGGGTCGATGCTGCTAGAGCTCCTCAATCGGAAGGTCCGTAGCGTGGAAGAGCTTGACGACGTGTTGGAGGCGCCAGTCGTTGGCGTGGTTGGCGCTCCGCGAGTGGCGTCGGGCGATCGGCGGACGCGACGGGCGCGGCCTTCTCGTAGCCCGGCGCGGGCGGCGCGCGCATGACCGACGCGACGATCTCCATGCGGGACTTCCTTGCCCCGCACGCCGAGCCAAACACCCCGCCGGGGTCGGCGCAGAGCTTTGGCTTCTCGTCGTCCCTGGTGACGCTCACCAATCCGACGAGCCCCGAGGCCGAGGCGATCCGGGGCTTGCGGTCTCACATCGTGACGCAGCATCTCAACATGGGGCGGCGCGCGCTGGCCGTCTGCGGGGCGAGCGTTGGGATTGGAACCACCTTCACGGCGACGAACCTCGCAGTGGCGCTTTCGCAGATCGGGGTGAACACCCTTCTGGTCGACGCCAACCTGCAGCAGCCCGGACTGGAGCGGCTTATTCGGCCCCAGCGTCCCCCGCTCGGTCTGGTCCGCAAGCTTGCCGACGATACGCCGTACGAGGAATTCGTCGACGCGCGCGTCCTTCCGAACCTGTCGGTCATCTATGCGGGGTCGCCGTCAGCCAGCTCGATGGAGCTGCTCGCGAGCGATCGCTTCAAGGGGCTGATGGATTTCTGCCTGCGCAATTTCGAAGCGACGATCGTGGACACGCCGCCTTCGAACCGGTCGCACGGCGCCAAGCAGATCAGTTCGGTGATCGGCTACAGCCTGATCGTGGCGGGCAAGGGCAGGACATTCGTCAAGGACGTACGGACGTTGTCCAACCAACTCACGAGTGACGGGGTAAAGGTGGTCGGCTCCGTCTTGTGCGGCGCGTGAGCCCTGTGGACGCAGCGGCCGGCCGCGCGCCCCCGCAGTCCACGGGTTGGGATCTTCGCGCCCTATGGCCGCAGGCTTTGGGCCTGGCGGTTCTGGGCGCGCTCACCGTCCAGGATTTGATCCGCCAATCCTGGTCGGGCGAGTTTGGCGCCTACGGCCCCGTCGTCCTCGTGACCGGCGCGTGGCTCCTCTGGCGCCGGTGGCCAGCGATGATCGAAACAGCCCAACCAGGCAGCCTTGCGGTCACCCTGGCGGTGATCGTCCCGTCTCTGATCTCGTTCATCTTCGGTCGCGCTTACGACTTCGTGACGTTCGAGACGGCGGGCCTGTTCGGCGTCTTCATGGCGATGCTTTACGCGAAGTTCGGTCTGCGCGTGATGGCCCGCGAATGGTTTCCGCTGTTGTACCTCGCCTTCGTCATTCCACCGCCCAACGCCCTGCTGTCCCAGGTCACTGCGCCCCTGAAGGAACTCGTCTCCTGGGCGGCGACGTCGACGCTGGCGGCTTTTGGGCTTCCGGTTGGCCGGGAGGGTGTCACAATATTCGTCGCCCAGTATCAACTTCTGGTCGAAGACGCCTGTTCGGGAATGAATTCGATAGTCGGGCTTACGGCTGTCAGCCTGCTTTACATCTATCTCGTGCGCGGACCGAACATTCTTTATTCGATCGTGATGACGGTGTTAGTCATTCCCATCGCGATCGTCGCGAACATACTGAGGATCATGGTCCTCATCTTGTTGACCTATTATGCCGGCAACGATGTGGCGCAGGGCTACCTCCACTTCACGGCTGGCATCTTCCTGTTCGCGATCGCGATCCTGTGCGTGTTCGCCATCGATCGGGTCGTGGCGCTTGGCGTCCACCGCTGGAGGGGGGTGGGGGCCCGCGCATGACGACGCGCCGAGACCTGCTGGTCGGAGCTCTTTGCCTCGGTGGGGCCGGCGCCGCCTACGCCCTGGAGCCTCGACGGCGCGTGTCATTGCTCGGGCGCCGCTCCCTCGCATCCATCATTCCCTATCGGTTCGGGTCCTATACAGCGCGCGACGTTTCCGACCTGATTGCACCCCGCGAGGACAGCCTGGCCGCGCAACTGTACGGCCAGACCATCGGGCGCGTGTATTCGTCCTCCTCTGGGGGGCCGGAAATCATGATGCTGCTTGCGTACGGCGACACGCAGGACGACAAACTTCAGCTGCACCGGCCGGAGATTTGCTATCCGTTCTTCGGTTATGCGATCATGCAAAGCCAGGCGGTTGAAATAGAGATCGCTCGTGGCGTCACGATACCTGGTCGGAGTTTGATCGCCCGGGCGCCGGACCGTCAGGAGACTATTTTATATTGGTCCCGTCTGGGCCAATATCTGCCGGAGACGCACCTGCAGCAGCAGGAAGATCGACTCGTGACCGCCTTCCGCGGTGACATAGCCGACGGCGTTCTGGCCCGGTTCTCCGTCGCCGACGCCGACCCGCAGGTGTCGATCGCGGCCATGAACGCCCTTATCCCGGAATTGATCCAGGCGATGCCGGCGAACTCCAGGGACGTGCTCATCGGGTCCCAGAGAGCTGAGGCGCTCGCGAGGGTCGCCTGATCGCGTTTGCGTTTCGTCAAAAGATCGGCGCACGGGAGACGCAACTTGAACGCACTTCGTTCGTTTTGAGCATCGTCCCTCGGGTGAGCCGCGGCGCGTACCCGCCGTTGCGGTCACGAGTGGGTTTAGAACGCAGGACGAACGGAGGTTTCCAAGTCTGGGAAAAATCGTGTAGATTTTGCCGGTCAGGAAGCTAGGGCCTCAGTAGGGATCGCCGCCTTTGGGGCCGAACTGGTGATTTGTCGTGTACTTCGATGGTCACCTTGTGTCGACAAGCGCTGTGGGCTTGCCGATGAAGCGGGGTAAAGTATGAACAATGTTGTCGTAAATCGGCGATGACGATGCCTCGTGACCTTCCCGAATCCTGGATGGACGAAGGTTCGGTTGCGGTTGAGCCTCGGATTCGGCGCGTGGCTGCCGATCCGCTCAAGCGGACGATCGACATCGTCGGGGCGGGTGTCGGCATGCTTCTCCTCTTGCCCCTGTTGCTGTTCGTGGCGCTGCTGATCGTGCTCGAGTCACCCGGCTGGCCCGTTTTCTGCCAGCGCCGCACCGGTTTTTCCGGGCGATCCTTCATCATCTACAAATTCAGGTCGATGCGGGTGTGCGAAGACGGTCCGAATATCGTCCAGGCCGTGCGCGATGATGACCGCATCACCGTCGTCGGGCGCATCATCCGGCGTACGAGCATCGACGAGCTTCCCCAACTGGTGAATGTCTTTAAGGGGGAGATGTCCCTGGTCGGACCGCGCCCCCACGCGCTCGCCCATGACTCCTATTACGGAGAAGTGATCCCGAGCTACAACAGCCGCTTCATGGCCAAGCCCGGCCTTACCGGTCTGGCTCAGGTGTGCGGCCTTCGCGGGCGCACCGAGGACGTGGCCGACATGGCCGCTCGGATCGAGAAGGATCTGGAGTACATCGAGAACTTTTCGCTGCTGCTCGACATCAAGATCCTGCTGCGCACCGTCCTTATCTTCGCCTTCCACCCCGCAGCCTACTGACGGCCTTTGGCCGCTGCAGCGACGTCGTTGATCGCGCTGACGATCGCGTCAGGTCGCTGAAACATCATCATATGGGTGGTGCGATCCACCAGTCTTGCGGAACCCCGGCGCGAGGTCGCCGCGACCTCGCGATGAAGCCGCGCCCAGAGAACGAGGCCGGGGTTGAGGCTCGTCGTCTCGCCCCCGGCCGTCAGCACGACGAGGGGTAGGTCGTCGAGCTGTTCGGCGTCCCGCTGCACCTCATCGGAGGAGGTGGTGAAGAGGTTATCGATCTCAGAAGACTCGGCGCCCCAGAGGCCGACGAGGGAGCCCGGATGCGCAAGGTAGCTGGTTGGGGTGCAGGCCGACAGCGCCGGATCGACTGACGGCAGCCGCCCCTCACGAGCCGCGGCAAGACACCGGGCGGCGCGCTGCTGCAAGGGCGCGATGGATCCCGCGCGCAGTCCGAACGCGGCTGCGAAGCGTGCGTCCTGATGCTCGACGCTCGGATCGACGAGGACGAGGCCTGCGACGTCCTTGGGGTATTTCGCCGCGAAGAGGCGCACGTACAGGCCGCCGGCGGAGTGACCCACGAGGATGTAGGGGCCCCGGATACGTGCGGCCCGAAGGCCAGCGCGGAGGTCGCGAACGATAGCCGCCGCGTCGCGCGGGTCGGGCCCTGGATCACTCGCCCCGTAGCCGGCGCGATCGTACGAGCACGCCTGCCGAGAGGGCGCGAGCATGGGCAGGACCCGCACCCACTCTCCGGAGTCCGCTCCCCAGCCGGACTCGAACACCACGGTCGGCCCGCCCGCGCCAGCGCAACGGAAGTTCAGTTTCCGTCCATCCGGCAAGCGCGCGACGACAGAGCCCGCGACGTGGGACGGATCAGCCGACAGCGCGGGCGAGCTGACGGCCAGGGCCCCGACGGCTCCGAAGCCGGCGAGAGCCGCTCTCAGACGCCGAGGCGCGAAGGCGAGAGGCGGCTTCACCCGAACCCCTCGCCGCCGAAGCGGAAGGCCCTAGCGATCGGCCGCCCTTTGGATGGCGGCTTCGACGAGGGTCCGCGCCATCGCGGCGTCGCCCCAGCCGAGAATTTTCACCCATTTGCCAGGCTCGAGATCCTTGTAGTGGGCGAAGAAGTGCTCGATCTGGCGCAGGGTGATGTCCGGAAGATCCGTGTAGTCCATCACATGGTCGTAGCGCCGCGTGAGCTTCGCGCTCGGCACCGCGATCAGCTTCTCGTCGCCCCCGGCTTCGTCCTCCATTCGCAGGACGCCCACGATGCGGCAACTCATGATGGCGCCGGGCGCGATTGCGCGCGTGTTGGTCACCACCACGTCGCACGGGTCGCCGGCGTCGGAGAGGGTGTGCGGTATGAACCCGTAATTCCCTGGGTATCTCATGGCCGTGTACAGAAAGCGGTCGACCACGAGGGCCCCCGACTCCTTGTCCATCTCGTACTTGATCGGCTCTCCACCGATCGGCACCTCGATGACCACGTTGACCTCTCCCGGCGGGTTCACGCCCACCGGAACTTTCCGAAGGTCCATACTGCACTTCTCGCTTCAGGCTTTTGCGCCATCAGCGGCGCTCGGTTAGGTAGGCGGCTCCTCTAGATCGGCCAGTTGAGATGACCAAGACCCCAGAAGGACGTTGGGACAAGTCCCGCCTACCCAGCCGCCACGTGACGGAAGGCCCCTCCAGGGCGCCGCACAGATCCTACTACTACGCCATGGGGCTTGGGACGCGGGAGATTGCCCAGCCTTTCGTAGGTGTCGTCTCCTGCTGGAACGAGGCCGCGCCCTGCAACACGGCCCTGATGCGCCAGGCGAACGCCGCCAGCCGCGGGGTGAAGAGCGCTGGCGCCACTCCACGCGAGTTTTGCACAATCACCGTCACCGACGGCATCGCCATGGGCCATGAGGGGATGCGCTCCAGCCTCGTGAGCCGCGAGCTCATCGCCGATTCGGTGGAACTGACCGTGAGGGGACACGGGTACGACGCCATCGTGGGCGTCGCCGGATGCGACAAAAGCCTTCCTGGAATGATGATGGCGATGCTTCGCCTGAACGTGCCGTCGGTGTTCGTCTACGGCGGCTCGATCATGCCGGGCCGGTTCCGCGGACGCGATGTCACGGTCGTGGATGTGTTCGAAGGCGTGGGGCAGCACTCGGCGGGTCGCATGTCCGACGAAGAGCTCGAAGCCCTGGAGAAGGTCGCCTGTCCTGGGGACGGCGCCTGCGGAGGCCAGTACACCGCCAACACCATGGCCTGCGTTTCCGAGGCTATCGGCCTTGCGCTGCCATATTCGTCGGCCCTGCCGGCCCCGGACAAGGGCCGTGACCGCTACGCTGAGGCCTCCGGAGAGGCCGTTGTCCGGTTGATCGAGGCTGGACTGCGGCCGCGCGACATCTGCACGCGCAAGGCGTTCGAGAACGCCGCCGTCGTCGTGGCCGCCACTGGGGGGTCAACCAACGCGGCGCTGCACCTGCCGGCCATGGCCAACGAGTGCGGCGTGGACTTCAACCTCCGCGACGTCGCCGAGATCATGCGGCGGACCCCGTATTTGGCGGACCTGAAGCCTGGCGGCCGCTTCGTCGCCCGCGACATGGGAGAGGCTGGGGGCGTGCCCATGCTTCTGCGCACGCTTCTCGACGCGGGGCTTGTCCACGGCGACTGCCTCACCGTCACCGGGCGCACCCTTGCCGAAAACGTCGCGGACGTGCGCTGGCGCGACGACCAGGAGGTCATGCGCCCTGCAGACCGTCCGCTCTCGCCGACCGGTGGCGTCGTCGGCCTCTGGGGGAGCCTCGCTCCCGACGGCGCGATCGTGAAGGTGGCGGGCATGGCCTCCCATCGCCACCATCGCGGCCCCGCGCGTGTCTTCGATGGCGAGGAGGCATGCTTCGCGGCTGTCGAACGGGGAGACTATAGGGACGGCGACGTGCTCGTGATCCGCTACGAAGGCCCCAAGGGCGGCCCCGGCATGCGGGAGATGCTCTCGACGACCGCCGCGCTGGCTGGGCAGGGCCGCGGCGACAAGGTGGCCCTGGTCACGGACGGGCGTTTCTCAGGCGGCACGCGCGGCCTTTGCGTCGGTCACATCGGGCCGGAAGCGCAGGACGGAGGACCCATCGCCCTCGTGCGCGATGGCGACATCATCGCCATCGACGCCGACGCGGGGACCATCCATCTCGAAGTCGATCCGATCGAACTGGAGAACCGCAAACGGCACTGGCAGCCTCGGGAAACCGCATATGGCTCAGGTGCGCTGTGGAAGTTCGCCAGGTCGGTTGGACCGGCGCATCTCGGCGCGGTCACTCATCCTGGCATGAAGGCGGAGAGGCACGTCTACGCCGACCTCTGATCGGTCGGCGCCGCTTCAGATCTCCAGCTCGGCCACCACGGGGACATGGTCCGACGGCTTGTCGGCCGCACGCATGTCCTTGTGGATGGTCACGCTCCTCAGGCGGTCGGCCGCGGCCGGCGACAGGAGGAGGTGGTCGATGCGGATGCCGTGGTTTCGCCGCCAGGCGCCAGCCTGGTAGTCCCAGAACGTGTACCCGCCCGGTGCGCCGTCGACCGCCATGTAGGCGTCGGTCAGGCCCAGCCATCTCAGCGTGCGGAACGCAGCGCGCGTCTGGGGCTGGAAAAGCGCGTCGCCCAGCCAGGATTCAGGCTGGTCGGCGTCTGCCGGTTCGGGGATGACGTTGTAGTCGCCGGCCAGGACCAGCACCTCCTCGAGGGCCAGCAGGTTCCGCGCGTGGGCTTCGAGCCGACGCATCCAGGCGAGCTTGTAGTCGAACTTCTCCGTTCCGATCGGATTGCCATTGGGCAGATAGATCGAGGCGACGCGAACCGGTTGGGATCCGGACACCAACGCTTCGAGATAGCGCGCGTGGTCATCCGTCGGATCGCCCGGGAGTCCCTTCTCGACGTCCTCGAGCGGCGTCCGCGAGAGGACGGCTACGCCGTTGTAGGTCTTCTGCCCGTTGGTCGCGACGTTGTACCCGAGCCGCTGGAAGTCCTCGGTCGGGAACCTCTCGTCGACGCATTTGAGTTCCTGGAGGCAGGCGACGTCGGGGCGTTCGGCCTCGAACCAGCCCAGCACCGTTTCCAGATGCGCATTGATCGAATTGACGTTCCAGGTGGCGATCTTCATCGCGGCCCGTCGCCCATGCCTTGATCCCCCTCGTTTCTTGTGCAGCTCAGACGGTGAAGCTTACGCCGCAGCCGCAGCTTGATTTGGCATTGGGGTTGTGGACGCGGAACTCCGAGGCTGCCAGCTCCTCGGCGAAATCGATCTCAGCCCCCTTCAGAAATGGAAGGGAGACTTCGTCGACCAGGGCGGCCGCGCCATCGCGTTCCACCGTCAGGTCGTCCGGCTCGGCGCTCTCCACGAGCTCGAAGCGGTACTGGAAACCGGAGCAGCCGCCGCCATCGACCGCCACGCGCAGCATGAGGAGGCGGCCTTCCCCCGCGCCGATCTCGCGGATCCGCCGCGCCGCAGCCGCGGAAAGGGTGACCGGGGTGATGGAGCCCAGCGGGGGAGCCAGGGTGAGTTCGCTCATCGGCATTCCAATTGCTTGCCTGCGCTATATGGAGGCGGGCAGGCGTCTACGCCAAGGGCCATGGAAGGCGGGGTCGCATGACCGAGACCAGGAGCGAGGCGCGGCTGGCCTGGGCCGCCGATCCAGCCCAATCCCAGGGACGTCTTCACCCGGAGCCTCCAAGCGCCACCCGCACGCCATTCGAACGGGATCGCGACCGGATCATCCACGCCTCGGCCTTCCGGCGCCTGAAGGAGAAGACACAGGTCTTCGTGGCGCATGAAGGCGACCACTATCGGACCCGACTGACCCACTCGCTCGAGGTGGCGCAGATCGCGCGATCCCTGGCCCGGGCGCTGGGCCTCGATTCCGATCTCGCAGAGACAATCGCGCTGGGCCATGACCTCGGTCATCCGCCGTTTGGTCACGCGGGCGAGGATGAGCTGGAGCGCCAGATGGGTCGCTTCGGCGGGTTCGACCACAACGTCCAGACCTTTCGGGTCCTGACCGAGATCGAGCGACGCTATCCGGCGTTCGACGGGCTCAATCTGACCTGGGAGACCCTGGAAGGCGTCGTCAAGCACAATGGCCCCGTCTCGACGAGGCTGGATCAGCGGGTATGGGCGCCAGTCGTAGCTTTCGACGCCCGGTTCCCGCTCCGTCTCGACGAGTGGCCATCGGCGGAGGCTCAGGTTGCGGCGATCGCCGACGACGTCGCCTACAACAATCATGACGTAGACGACGGCGTGCAGGCGCACGTCTTCGATCTCGATGAACTTGAAGGCGTGCCGCTCGTGGGACCGGTGCTGTCCCAGGTCCGGAGCGACTATCCAGGGCTCGAGCCGGCGCTGACTCGCCTGGAGATGGTGCGGCGAATGATCGGCCTGATGGTGGATGACGTCCTGCGGGAGACCCGGCGTCGGGCGGCCGACGCCGGCGTGGGATCTGCCGAGGACGTCCGGAGCCTGGGCGGGCCGCTGGTCGGATTCTCGGCCCACCTGGTCGAGCCCCTGGCCCGGCTAAGGGCCTTCCTGCACGAGCGCATGTATCGGCATTGGCGCGTGAACCGCAGCCGCAGCCAGGCGCGCCGGATACTGGCGGAGATGTTCGCGCTCTTCCTGGCCGAGCCCGAGGTCCTGCCCACTGAGTGGTACGCCCGGCTCCGGGAGTTGGACGAGGCGGGACGCGCCAGGGTGATCTGCGACTATATGGCCGGCATGACCGACCGCTACGCGATCGAGGAGCACCGTCGATTGTTCCATCTCGAACCGTGGGGCTGAGACCAGGTCAACCCTCCCTTCACCTCTCGGCGTCAATAGTGACCGGGAGCCCCCGCGGGCTAGACTGGGGCGGCGATTCGCCGATCCGCTGAGCGGACCGGCCGGGCTTCCGGAGCGTGTATGGCCGAAACCGATCGACGCAGTTATGGGGCGGCCCAGGAGCCGCCGCTCACAATGGGGCGCCGCGGTTCCGGACCGCGCTCGCGTCGCCCGGCGCCGGTGACCCTGATCCTGAGCGTCCTCGTGCTGCTAGTGGCGGGGGCGGGCGTCTTCTGGCTCTACCGGTCCGGGACCCGCGGCTCCAGCGAGGCGCCGCAGCCGGTCGGCGCGCCGCTACGGGATGTGCGGGTGGCGGCGCCGCCTCAGTCCGAGCCCCCCAATCCCGCAGCCGGTCTGTCGATCTACAAGGACAGCGGGACTGCGCCCCCCCCGCCGACATTCGCCCCGGCGCCTGAGCAGCCGACGCCGCGGCCGACAGAGGCCGCTGCTGCGCCTGCCTCGGCTCAGCCGGCGCAAGCCGCGCCGCGCTCCGAGGCCGCCGCAGTGGCGCCCGCAGCGCGGAAGACCGCCAGCGCATCTGCGAGTGGAGATCCCCTCGGCGCGCTGATTGACAGTTCCACTCGCCCGGCGGCGAAGGCGGCTACGAAGCCGGCGGCGGACGCGACTGCGAAGCCCGTTAAGCTGGCGCAGGCGAGCGGCCCAGCGGAGATCCAGATCGGCGCCTTCTCGTCAGCGGCGCAGGCTGACCAGGGCTGGAGCGCCGCGGCCGCCGCCGCTCCCGGTCCGCTGGCTGGCAAAGGCAAGAAGGTGGTCACCGTGGATCGCGACGGCGCGGTCCTCTATCGGACGTTCGTCACCGGCTTCGCGTCTCGCGACGCCGCCCAAGCCGCTTGCGATCGCCTCAAGGCCGCTGGCAGGACCTGCTTCGTCAGGTGACGCACGCCTGCATCCTCGGCCTCTCAGGGCTCATGCCGACCGCGGAGGAGGGGGCTTTTTTCCGCGACACCCAGCCGTGGGGTTTCATCCTTTTCCGCCGCAACGTGGACAGCCCAGGGCAACTCCGGTCCCTGACGTCGGCCTTGCGGAAACTGGTTGATAGGGCGGACGCCCCAATCCTCATCGATCAGGAGGGTGGGCGCGTGCAGCGACTGGGCCCGCCTCACTGGCCGCCCTATCCGCCCGCCCGGTCCTTTCAGGCGCTCGAAGATCGGTACGCCCGGCGCGAGCTCGTGAGGCTGTCGGCTCAACTCATGGCGCTCGACCTGATCGCGGTGGGGATCGACGTGGACTGCGTACCGGTGGCCGATGTTCCAGCCCCTGGCGCCCACCGCATCATTGGAGATCGCGCCTATGCGGACGAGCCGAATGAGGTCGGGCGGCTGGCCCGCGCCGCTGCGGAGGGACTGATGGCGGGGGGTGTTCTCCCCGTCGTAAAGCACATCCCCGGCCATGGACGCGCCGGCGCCGATAGCCACGAGGCGCTTCCCGTTGTCAACGCCGGCCTCGACGAGCTTGACCGGATCGACTTCGAAGCGTTCCGGCGGCTCTCGGACATGCCGATGGCGATGACCGCGCACGTGGTCTTCCAGGCCGTCGATGCGCAGCGTCCCGCGACGACTTCGCACGAGGTCGTTTCACAGATCATCCGCCGACGAATCGGTTTTGATGGTCTTCTGATCAGCGATGACCTCTCCATGAAGGCGCTCAGCGGCGATCTGCGCGAACGTGCTCGAGCCAGCCTGGACGCGGGCTGCGACGTGGTCCTGCACTGCAACGGTGATCTTCAGGAGATGCGTGAGACCGTCGCCGGCTGCCGGGCGCTGGCTGGTCGCGCGGCCGAACGGGCGAGAAACGCACTCGCGCGCCGCCCGGCTTCCCCCGAACCGGTGGATGAAGCCGAGGCCCGGGCGAGGCTGAGCGCCGCGCTGAAGGTGGGCGCGCCGTGAACGCGTACGTCCAGCCGCGGCTCGACTTTGAGGCGGTGGAGTCGGCCGCGGCCGATGGCGAGGCGCTCATTGTCGCCCTGGGGCCTTACGAGGGTCCCCTCCATGTCCTCCTCGATCTGGCGCGGTCGCAGAAGGTCGACCTGCTGCAGATCTCGATCGCGCGCCTGGCTGAGCAGTATCTCGCCTTTGTGCGCGCCGCACGGAGCCTGCGCTTCGCCCTGGCGGCGGAGTACCTGGTCATGGCGGCGTGGCTGGCGTTCCTCAAGTCGCGCCTCCTCCTGCCAAAGGCCGAGAGGCCGCCCGAGCCGGAGCGGCCCGCCGAAGAGATGGCTGCGCGACTCGCATTCGGACTGGCGCGACTGGACGCGATGCGGCGGGCCGCGGAAGCCCTGGCGGTGCGTCCGCAGCTCAGCCGCGACGTCTTCATGCGAGGCGATCCGGAGGCCGTGACGATTGTGTCGCGGCGGCGGCTCGAGGGCGATCTGCTCGAGCTGATGACCGCCTACGCAGAGGTCCGCACGAGAGACGAGGAGCGTAGCTACCGGCCGCAGCCCGTTGAGGCCTACCGGCTGGATGATGCGCGAGAACGCCTTCGGACGCTCCTGCCGACCCTTATGGAGTGGACCACCCTGGTCGAGGTCGCCCCATCCGACGATTGCGGCAGCGCGAGCGCGGCCTCGCGCGTCGCCTCGACCCTCTCGGCCGCACTGGAGCTGGCCAGGGAAGGTGACCTCGAGTTGCGCCAGGCGGCTCATTTCGATCCGCTCTACATGCGTGCGAGCATGGGTGCGTGAGCGAGCCGGCCGAGATCAGGCGGATGGTGGAGGCGCTGCTCTTTGCGGCGGCGGAGCCCTTGAGCCTCGAAGATCTCGCGGACCGTCTTCCCCACGGCGCTGACGTCACTGCGGCGCTGGCGGACCTGGGCGAGTATTACCAGGGCCGTGGGGTGATCCTGTCGAAGGTTGGGGCCGGCTGGCGATTCAACACCGCGCCAGACCTCGCCTTCCTGATGACTAAGGAGCGGGAGGAACCCCGTCGCCTCTCGCGGGCGGCGCAGGAGACGCTCGCCATCATCGCCTACCATCAGCCGGTGACACGATCGGAGATCGATGCGATCCGGGGCGTGCAGTCAGGGCAGGGGACGCTCGACGCCCTGCTTCAGATGGGGCTGGTGCGCATGCGAGGGCGTCGGCGCAGCCCCGGACGTCCGGTCACCTGGGGTACGACCGAGGCCTTCCTTGCGCATTACGGGCTCGAGGGCCTCGCCGATCTTCCGGGAGCGGCGGAGATGAAGGCGGCGGGCCTGCTTTCGGCTGACATTCCGTCCGATTTCACAATCCCAGAAATTGGGACGGATCCGCACGAAGATCCGCTGGAATCTGACGAAGGGCCGCAGTTCCATCAGGACTTCTTCGACGAAAGGGCCGAAGGAGGAGGCTAAGGGCGGCGCTGCGCAGTGTGTGCGGTTGGCGCCCGATACCGAAACCTCCTATATCGTTTCACCGCAAGATTTCACGCCGTCCGCCGTTGAAAGGCAGGAACGGTCCCGTGGAGAACTTATCATGGGCAGCCTATCGCCTTGGCACATTCTGATCGTAGCCCTCATCGTGCTCCTGGTGTTCGGGGGCCGCGGCAAGCTCTCGGGCCTCATGGGCGACGCCGCGAAGGGCATCCGCGCGTTCCGGGATGGTCTGAAGGGCGAAGAGCCGCCGCCTCCGCCTCCCGCGCCGCCGATCGCTCGCCCGGAAGGGGAAAAAGACCCCGTCGCTCACTGATCGACCAGCACGCGGGCCGCACTGCAGCCTGATTACGAGATCGTCGGCCCATGTTCCCCGAAGGACGGATCTTCGACTTTGCGATCATCGGCGTGTTGGCGCTGATCGTCGTCGGCCCCAAGGATCTGCCCGTCCTCATGCGCAAGCTAGGACGCTTCGTGGCCCACATGCGAGCGATGGCCGCGGAGTTCCGGGCCAGTTTCGACGAGATGGCCCGCCAGTCGGAACTCGATGAACTGCGGCGCGAGGTGGAGGCGCTAAGATCCGGCCAGGCCATGCAGACCGCCGTTGGTCTTGGACCGGACTCGGGGATGCAGGACGTGTTCGACGACATCCATACCGGGTTGCGTGACGGCGGCCTCCCGGCTGCGGGCTCCACGGAACCCCCTGCCGTTCCCCCGGCCGAACCGCCGGCGACAGGAGAAGCCGCCCCGACCGCAACGGCCGACGAGGTCGCTCAGGAGCCGACCGTCTCATCTTCAGGCGACGCGCCCACACTGCCGGCGCGCGCCGCCCTGTGAGCAATCAACCCGACGAAGCCGAGATCGAGGCCTCGCGCGCGCCTCTGATGGAGCATCTGATCGAGCTGCGGAAGCGGCTGATCACGTGCGCCGTAGCCCTCGTGGTCGGCTTCCTGGTCTGTTTCTACTTTTCCGGCCAGATCTACATATTCCTATTGCACCCGTTCGAGGTCGGGGCCGGGCTCCTGGCGGCCCAGAAGGCCCCGGGGGCTCATCACGGTCCTTTCGATCTTCTTCTGACGCTGACGGGCTTCAAACCCGCGCCCCCCGGGGTCGAGCATCTACGGCTCGTGTTCACCGCTCCGCTCGAATTCTTCTTCACCAAGGTCAAGCTCGCGGTGTTCGGGGCCATCGTGGTGAGCTTTCCGGTCCTCGCCTGGCAGCTCTACCGGTTTGTCGCTCCGGGCCTCTATCGACGCGAGCGTCGGGCTTTCCTGCCGTTCCTGATCGCCTCGCCGGTCCTGTTCACGATGGGCGCCGCGCTGGTCTATTTCGTCATGCTGCCCTTCGTCCTGTGGTTCTCGTTGAACCAGCAGATCGTCGGCGCGGGGCACGTGTCGGTCGAGCTCCTGCCCAAGGTCTCCGACTATCTATCCCTGGTGACGACTCTCCTGCTGGCGTTCGGGCTGTGCTTCCAGCTGCCCGTGGTCCTAAGCCTTCTCGGTATGGCCGGCCTGGTGACGTCAGCCATGCTGCGAAGCGGCTTCCGTTACGCCGTCGTCGGCATCTTCGTCGTCGCCGCGATCCTCACGCCGCCAGATCCGATCAGTATGACGTCGTTGGCTGTTCCGATCTGCCTTCTCTACGTAGTCTCAATCTGGTGCGTCGCCCTGATCGAGTTCCGGCGTAACAAGGAAGACGCAGCCCGCGATCTGTCGCCTGCCTGAGCGGTCGCCCTTGGCGGCGGTTCCGACGCGCCTTAAGGAAGCCGCCTCCGCTTGAAGATTGTTCCACGCTCTTCCCATGCATGACGTCCGGGCCATTCGTCACGACCCCGCCGCCTACGCGGCTGGCTGGCGCGCACGCGGAGTAGATGCGCCTGTCGAGGACATCCTCCACCTGGACGAGGCCCGGCGGCATGCGCAGACGGCGCTCCAGCAGGATCAGGCGCGGCGAAAGGAGCTCTCGAGCCTGATCGGTCGCGCAAAGGCGAAGGGTGACCCTGCCGACTCGATGATGGCGGAGGTCGAAACCCTCAAGGCCTCGATCGCAGACCTTGGCGAGCGTGAAACAAGCCTTACCGCGCGTCTGGACGAGCTGCTCGCGGCATTGCCCAATCTTCCGGCTGCAGGGGTGCCGGAGGGGGAAGACGAGCAAGCCAATCTTGAGGTCCGCCGCTGGGGAGAACCGTTCGCCGACTCTCCGGCGAAGGACCACGCCGATCTAGGCGCGGCGCTCGGAATGATGGACTTCGAGAGCGCCGCTCGCATGTCGGGCGCGCGTTTCGTCGTCCTGAAAGCGGGCCTTGCCAGGCTGGAGCGGGCCCTCGGCCAGTTCATGCTGGACATCCAGACCCAGGAACACGGCTACACCGAAATCGCCCCTCCGCTGCTGGTGCGCGATCAGGCGGTCTTCGGGACAGGCCAACTGCCGAAGTTCGCCGACGACCTGTTCCGGACGACCGACGATCGTTGGCTGATCCCGACCGCGGAGGTCTCGCTCACCAACCTGGCCGCGGGCCGAATCCTCTCCGAGGCCGACCTGCCCCTGCGCGTGACCGCGCTGACGCCCTGTTTCAGGTCGGAGGCCGGCGCCTCGGGCCGCGACACCAAAGGCATCATCCGGCAGCACCAGTTCAATAAGGTAGAGCTCGTTTCGATCACCACGCCCGAGCAGTCGGACGACGAACATGAGCGGATGGTCCAGTGCGCGGAGAGCATCCTCAAGAGGCTGGAACTCCCATTCCGCACCGTCATGCTGTGCACGGGCGACATGGGCTTCACGGCCCGCAAGACCTATGACCTCGAGGTCTGGCTCCCGTCGCAGGAGACGTATCGCGAGATAAGCTCCTGTTCCAATTGCGGGGACTTCCAGGCGCGCCGGATGGACGCGCGGTGCAAGGCGCCCGGAGAGAAGGGATCGCGCTTCGTCCATACGCTCAACGGGTCCGGCCTCGCCGTCGGGCGGACCCTTGTCGCGGTCATGGAGGCCTATCAGGACGAGGGCGGCGCGATCGCCGTGCCTCAGGCGCTGCATCCGTACATGCGCGGTCTCACGCGGATCGAAGCGGGGGCCTGATGCGCATCCTTCTGACCAACGACGATGGCATCAACGCCCAGGGCCTGGCGGCGCTGGAGGCGATTGCCAGCTCGCTCAGTCGGGACGTCTGGATCTGTGCGCCGGAAACCGAGCAGTCGGGCGCGTCGCGCGCCCTGACTCTGGCCGAACCCCTGCGTGTTCGGCGCCTGGGCGAGCGGCGTTTCGCCGTGAGGGGAACCCCAACGGATTGCGTCATGCTGGCGATCCAGGAACTCGTCGAGGGAGCCAAGCCCGACCTGGTTCTGTCGGGCGTGAACAGAGGCCTCAACGCAGCCGAAGACGTGAGTCTGTCGGGCACCGTCGCCGGCGCGATCGAGGGCATGGCCATGGGCGTGCCGTCGATCGCGCTGTCGCAGATGATGGGCGACTATCAGGGGGACCGGCGGTCGGACTTCGAACCGGCGGAGCGCTTCGCTCCCGATCTCATTGACCGTCTCGTCCGTGCGGGCTGGCCCGCCGGCGTCATTCTGAATATCAACTTTCCTCTCGGGCCCGCGAGCCGAATCGAGTCGGTGGAAGTCACGAAGCAGGGATTTCGGGATGTCCGCACCCGCTTCGCCGAACGACGGACGGATCTGCGCGGTCGCGAGTATTACTGGCTTGGGTTTCGCAACATTCCCTCACGACCGGACCATGGAACGGACCTCAGGGCGGCCTATGACGGCCGTATCTCAGTCACGCCTTTGCATATCGATCTGACGCATGTCCCGACCGTGGAGCGCCTGAAGTCGGTGATCGACGGCCCAGCCGCCGAAGAAGAACCGATCGTGTCGAGAGCGACGCGGACATGAGGCGGCCTGCGAAGGAGCCTCGCGAGCGCGAGACGCAGCTGGCGCGTCTGGTCCTTGGTCTGCGGACTCAAGGCGTGAGCGACCCGGCGGTGCTCGCGGCCATCGAAAAGACGCCCCGCGATCTGTTCACCCCGGACCTGTTCAAGGATCGCTCGTGGGAGGACTCGGCTCTGCCGATCGCCTGTGGGCAGACGATCAGCCAGCCATACATCGTGGGCCTCATGACCCAGGCCCTCACGCTGGAGCCGAGGGCGCGGGTCCTGGAGATTGGGACGGGATCGGGATACCAGACCGCCGTCCTCGCCCGCCTTTCCCGCCTCGTCTACACCGTCGAGCGGTATCGAACCCTGCTCCGTGAAGCGGAGGCGAGGTTCGAGGCGTTGCAACTGACCAACGTGATCACCCGGTTCGGCGATGGCTTCCTCGGTTGGGCCGAGCAGGCGCCGTTCGACCGCATTCTGGTCACTGCGGCGGCGCCGGAGGAGCCCAAGACCTTGCTCGACCAGCTCAAACCTTCGGGCGTGCTGGTTGCCCCGGTCGGCAAAGGCCCCGTACAGAAGCTTATCCGCTACGCGGGGGACGGAGCCGGCGGTTTCGCCAAGGAAGTCCTGTGTGATGTGCGCTTCGTTCCGCTCCTGCAGGGGGTGGCGAGGGAACCTTGAGTTTGACGGATCGGGACGGGGCGCTCGCATCCCGTGGACGGCGCGCGTATGACGGAGCAGCCATGAAGCGGTTTTTGATCAGGGGATCCATCTTCGGGATCCTTGCCGGCAGCGTGGCCGCCTGCTCCACGACGCCCACCTATCCTACGGGTTCGGGCCAGCCTCCCGCCGCGCCCGTGCGTCCGGCCTATCCGACGACCGCGCCTCAGGCTCAGGCTGCGCCGCCGCCTGCGCCCCCTGCGCCATCGCCCGCGCCGCAACCCGCACCGGCCCCCCAGCCGTCGACCTCCGTGCAGAGCTCGGACCTGCCGCCGCTGGGCTCATCCACGCCGGCGCCCTCCAACCCGTCCATGGCTACTCCGCCTCCGGCGCCTGTCGCAGCCGCGCCACCCCCGCCACCCCGTCCGGAGATGCGCAGGATGCCTGCCCGCTACGCTGCGGGCGGGCGGGTCGTGACGCCGAAGGGAATGTACCGGGAGTATGTGGTCCAGCGGCATGACCACCTCGACGCGATCGCGCGCGATCTCCAGACCACGCCCGAAGACATCATCCGGGCCAGCCATCTGCGTCATCCGGATAATCTGACCCCCGGACAGAAGCTCAAGATCCCGGTCGATAAGGCCTACGTAGCGGAAGCCGGCGACACCCTCGCCCTGATCGCGCGCCGTTTCGACGTGAGCCTCTCAGACCTGGCGGACGTGAACGACCTTTCAGAACGCGCGCATATTCGCCCGGGCGACCAGATTGCGCTACCGGCGCAGTACCATGACCGCGGCCCTGTCGAGGTCGAGCCGCCGCGCCTGGTCATGGCAGGGCCGTCCTACGGCAGTGGATACGAACCCACTCCGCGCGGCGGGGTCTACACGCCGAATTCCCGCGTCGCGTCCGCCACGCCGGGATACGAGCCGACGCCACAGGGTGGGGTGTACACGCCCGCCCCGACGCCGCGCGCCATGCCCTCGTCGCCAGGCTACCTGCCTCCCACCCCATCCGAGGCAGGCGCGCCGTCTCTGAGCGACACCCAGATCGCGGCGCTGGCCCACAACCGGTTCATCTGGCCGGTGCAGGGCGAGGTCATCAACCGCTTCGGGGCCAAGGGCCTTGGCGTGCGTAACGATGGCGTGGACGTCAGTTCTCCCGAGGGTTCGGTCGTGCATGCGGCGGCGGCTGGCGACGTGGTCTATGCGGGCAATCAGATCCCCGGCTACGGCAACCTCGTCCTGATCCAACATCCCGATGGGTGGGTCACCGCCTATGCGCACCTTGCGCACATCACCGTGCAGATGCGCCAGAACGTCACCCAGGGCGAAGAGATCGGCCAGGTCGGCACATCCGGCGGCGTGAGCGCGCCTCAACTCCACTTTGAGGTGCGTTACAAGGCCAGCGCCGGGGAGACGGCGCGGCCCGTCGATCCGCTCCTCGTGCTTCCGTCCGCCGCCGGGGCGACCGGCTGACCCTGAAGCGGCGTCAGAGCGGCAGCGGCCTGCCTAACTCTCCCGCCAGATCGCGCGCGAACTGCCAGGCGACGCGTCCCGAGCGTCCGCCGCGAAGCTGCGCCCATTGCAGGGCCCGCCGTTCCAGGTTTTCGACAGAGAGGTCGAAGCGATCGGCATAACCGCGGACCGCAGCCAGATAGGTGGCCTGATCCATCGGGGCGAAGCCGATCCACAGCCCAAAGCGGTCGGAGACGCTGACCTGCTCCTCGGCGTCCTCGGCGCTTGCCAGGGGCCCGTCGCGCTCGGTGTGCTCCCGCGGCATCAAGTGGCGGCGGTTGGAGGTGGCGACGAAGAGGGCGTTAGGCGGCGGACCGGCCACGCCGCCTTCGAGCGCCGATTTCAGCGCCTTCGCCGCGGCCGCCCCTTCCTCGAACGAAAGATCGTCGCACAGGACCAGGAACCGCTCGGGCAGGGCGCGAAGCGTATCGAACAGCATTGGCAGGGCGGTGACCCGATCGCGGTCGACTTCGACAAGGCGCAGGCTGGGCGCAAGCCGGGTCGTCTGCATGAAGGCCGCCTTGACCAGGGCGCTCTTGCCCGCGCCCCTCGCGCCCCACAGGAGCACGTGGTTCGCCGGATAGCCGCGGGCGAAACGCTCGAACGCCTCCACGAGGCGCGCCTTTTGCCGCTCCACTCCCACGAGCAGGTCCAGTGACAGAGGAAAGTCGGGAGCGGGGATAAAGGCGCCGCTCGCAGGATCATGCCTGTAAACCTTCGCCGATGAGAAATCGGGCCTGGTCGGCGCCGGAGGCGCCAGGCGATCGAGGGCGGCCGCGATGCGGCTCAGGGTTTCGGGGAGGGTCTCGTCCATAGTGGGGTTCCTAGAGCAATCCCTGTCCTAGGCTCCAGGCCCGGCGGCCGTGATTGCAAAAGGGGCGCCGAGCGCATAGCTTCCCGCGACTTTTTTCCCGCGCCGTACGGACGGCTGCGGCAATCCTTCGGAGTGACGATGTTTCCTGTCCCGGCGATCCTGTCCCAGGCGCTGATTTCCGCCGCCGTGGCTGCGCCCGCCAATGGGCTGCTGGGTTTTCTCGCCGGTCCTCAGGGCCAGATTGTCTTCTATGGCATTCTGATGGTGGGCTTCCTGTACTTCACGACGATCCGCCCGCAGCAGAGGCGAACCAAAGAGCACGCCGCACGCATATCCTCCATAAAGCGGGGAGATACGGTGATCCTCAACAGCGGCCTTATTGGTAAGGTAGTCCGCGTGGAGGATCAGGAACTTGGCGTTGAGATCGCGCAGAACGTGACGGTGAAGGTCGTCAAGACAATGGTTTCGGATATTCGCTCGCGCGGAGAGCCGGCCGCGAATGACTCCAAGTCCTAAGCCTGCGATCAGCTGAAGGCATAGCGCGATGCTCGCCCTGAGCCGTTGGAAGGTCGTCCTGGTCACCGTCTCGTTCCTGTTCGGCCTGATCTTCACGCTGCCCAACATCCTTCCCCCCGGCTCGCTGCCTGGCTGGCTGCCGCAGCAGCGCCTGAACCTGGGGTTGGACCTGCAGGGCGGGTCCTATCTGCTGCTCGAGGTGGATACGAACGCTCTGAACCAGGAGCGTCTCACCAACCTGACCGAAGATATCCGGACCAAACTCCAGACCGCGCAGTACCCCTTCAGCGGCCTGGGCGTGCACGGCGACACGATCAGCGTCCATATCGATGATCCGACAAAGGCGCAGGCCGCCTTTGACCTGCTGAACAGTTCCCTTGGCGAGCGGCTGCTCACCGGCGGACGCGACGTGACCGTGAGGCAGGGTCCCGCCCAGACGATCCAGGTCGCCTTCGTTCCTCAAGCCGCGGCAGCCGCGGCTCGTGACGCGGTGACGCGGTCGATCGAGATCATCCGCAAGCGCATCGACGCCCTGGGCACCAAGGAGCCCGCGATCACCCAGCAAGGCTCGGCGCGGATCGTCGTCGAGGCCCCGGGGGAAAGCGACCCGGAAAGGCTCAAGTCGGTGATCGGCAAGACGGCCAAGCTGACCTTCCAGCTCGTCGACACGGGCATCGCGCAGGAAGATCTGCAGGCCGGCCGAATCCCGCCCGACGACCAGGTCCTGCCCAGCGACGACGGACACTCGGCGGCCTATGTGGTGAAGAAGCGCGCTCTGGTCACCGGTGAGATGCTCACCGGCGCGAGCCCAAGCCACGATCAGAACAACCTTCCGGACATCAATTTCGCCTTCAACAGCCAGGGCACGCGCCGGTTTTCCGAGGCGACAAGCCAAAACATCGGCAAGCCTTTCGCCATCGTGATCGACGGCCGGGTCATCTCGGCCCCCGTGATCCAGACCGCCATCACCGGCGGCAGCGGGGAGATCACCGGCAACTTCACCGAGGAGTCGGCAAACAACCTCGCCGTGCTTCTCAAATCCGGCGCGCTGCCAGCGCCGCTGAACGTGATCGAGCAACGAACGGTTGGGGCCGAACTGGGCGCCGACTCCATCAAGGCTGGCACGACCTCCCTGGCGATCGGCGCCGTGGCGATCTTCGCCTTCATCATCCTCGCCTATGGCCTGTTCGGAATCTTCGCGGCCGTCGCGCTGGTGATCAACGTGCTGATGATCGTCGGAGCGATGTCGGTGACACAGGCGACCCTCACGCTACCAGGCATCGCCGGCCTGATCCTGACGATGGCCGTGGCGGTGGACGCGAACGTCCTGATCTACGAGCGGATGCGCGACGAAGCCAATTCCGGGCGACCGGCGATGGCGGCGGCGGACGCCGGATACCGGCGCGCCCTGACCTCGATCATCGACGCCAACGTGACCACGATGATATCGGCCCTGATCATGTTCCAGTTCGGCGCCGGGCCGGTGAAGGGATTCGCCTGGACCCTGTCGATCGGCGTCGTCACTTCCGTCTTCACCGCAGTCCTCGTCACTCAAGTGCTTATCGGGCAATGGTTCCGAATGGCGCGGCGCAAGACGCTTCCGATTACCTGAAAGATCCGCATGCGCAGGTTTTGGCCGTTAATTCGACTCGTTCCCCGGCAGACGCATTTCAACTTCGTCAGCCTCGCGCCCTATGCGGCGGCGCTGTCGGCGCTGGCGCTCGCCGGCGCAGTCGTCTCGTTCGTCGCCCAGGGCATGAACTTCGGCGTCGATTTTGTCGGCGGCACGGTGATGGAGGTGACCACGCCCGGTCCCGCGCCCCTTGGCAAGATCAGGAGCGTCATGGGCAGCCTTGGCGCGCACGACGCACAGGTGCAGATCTTCGGCGATCCGCATACGGCGCGAGTTCAATTCCGTTCAGTGCAGGGCCAGGACGCGAACGCCGCAGCCAAGCTGGTGGCGACGCAATTGGCCGTTCGGATGCCCGGGCTGAAGGTTTCCAGCCTGAGCACGGTGGGCGCCAAGGTGTCCGGCGAGCTCGTCCGCTCCGGCGTTTTCGCGCTCGGGACGGCGCTGGGCCTGATGTTGCTGTATATTTGGTTTCGTTTTCAACTACAGTTCGGTCTGGGCGCGATCCTCGCCCTGTTCCATGACATTGCGCTTACCGTTGGGCTGCTCTGTGTAACTCAGATTGAGGTTTCGATGACCTCGATCGCGGCCATATTGACCGTCATCGGCTATTCGATGAACGAGAAGGTTATCAGTTTTGACAGGCTGCGTGAAAATCTTCGGAAATACAAAAGAACTCCGCTACGGGACGTGATCAATCTCTCGGAGAACGAACGTCTCTCGCGGACGATTATCACCGGGACCACCGCTCTCCTCGCGCTCTCCGGGGCGCTGGTCATGGGCGGGCCCGCGCTGTTCCCGCTGGTCTTGACCATGGCGTTCGGCATCGTGGTCGGCACCTATTCGTCGATCTATGTCGCCTTGCCGGTGATCCTGCTCTGGGGCGTGCGGCGCGACGACGAGGTGGCCAAGCCGATCGCGCCTCAGCCCGCGAGGCCCTAGGTCTGCGGCGGTGGCGACGCGGGCTCGGCAAGCTCCCAGCATCGACGCCTTCGGCGCGGGGGGCTTTCGCGTCTCGGGAGAGTGGCGCGCAGGTTCGTTGCTGATCCTCGGCGACCTGGCCGGGCCGTGGCGGCCCGAGTCGCTTGCGGACCTGACGCCTGAGGACTTCGCGAGCGTTATCGCCGCAGGTTCCGCGGTCTCCGAGTTCGTCCTGCTGGGCACTGGCGCGGTCCAGGCGCCCCCTCCGCGGGAGGTGCGGGTGGCGCTTCAGCAAGCGGGGCTCGGCCTGGAATTCATGTCCACGCCAAACGCCGCGCGGACCTACGGATTCCTCGTTTCCGAGGGACGCCGGCCCGCGACCGCCCTCATCCGGCTCTGATCCGGAGCGCCGCGCCGGCGGCGTTGCGTTCGACCCCGAACAGGATAATTGTCAAGCTACACATCGGGTGCTGACGCTGAAGGGGATAGATGATGTCCGCACTGCTCTTGAACTTCCGTAACACCATCATCCTGAGCGTCGTGCTGGCGCTCATCATGATCTACGCGTTTGGTACGGCGCACGGCGCGTTCGATGCGATCTTCTGGCAGGCTGTGTTTCGCTGGATGCACGTCGTCTTTGGGATCCTGTGGATCGGTCTGCTTTATTATTTCAACTTCGTGCAAATCAGGAAGATGCCGGAGATACCGAACGAACTTAAGCCTGCCGTGTCCAAGTATATCGCACCAGAAGCCCTGTTCTGGTTCCGGTGGGCGGCGCTGTTCACTGTCCTCGCCGGCATCTGCATCGCCGCGCTCCGCGGACGTGACTACGCCGAAGGCGTATTCACCCTGGGATTCATGCACCCCGCCGATGCGCCGTTCAATCGCAGCTTCACCTTGATGGGCATTGGGGTCTGGCTGGCGATCATCATGTTCCTCAACGTCTGGGGCATCATCTGGCCGAACCAGAAGATCGCCCTGGGCATTAAGGAAGCCGACGCGGACGCGAAGGCCCGCGCTGCACGGATCGCCACACTGGCGTCGCGGACGAACACGCTGCTGTCGCTGCCGATGCTCACGGCCATGGCGATGTATCAGACCTTCTACGGGTGAGTGGTTGCCGGACGACGAATTCGAAGACGTCGTCCGGCGCACCGACCCCGACCGGTGGCTGGCGAGCCGACTCGTCGGCGACGTCTCCGCCCGGTCGGACCTACTGACGCTTTACGCCTTCGACTCCGAATTGGCCCGAGCTGTCCGCGTCACCAGTTCTTCGCTGATGGCGCAGATCAGACTCACCTGGTGGTCTGAGGCGCTCGAGGAGGTTGCCGGCGGGGGAAACGTTCGGCGCCATCCTCTGGCGCAGCGGCTTTGCGAACTCGTGCGCCGGCGGCGCCTGCCCGCCGACTTACTCGCCGATCTGATCGAAGGACGCATTGCCGTGCTGGGAATGGCGCAGCTGGATATGGACGCAGCCCTGGCCTGGGCCGGGACGGTGGGCGGCTCCGCTTCCGTCCTGGCGGCCACAATCCTCGGAGCTGGGGATAATGCCCCCGAAGCTCGGCCAGCCGGACAGCTCATCGGTCTGGGCGCTCTGGTCAGAGAGGGCGTCGTCGGAAGCGAGGCGGTCGCCTCGAGGTTGCCGCAGATGCTGGTCGAGGCCAACGCCTCCGCGCGGCGCCTGCCAGCCTCGGCCTTTCCTGCGGTCGCGCCCGCGGCCCTCGTGCCGGATCAGATCCGCGGGAGGTCCGCCTCGGACCTGTCGCGGCGTCTGCGTCTGTTGTGGGCGGCGGCGAGGGGAAGGGTCTGATCAGACCGGGACGGGTTCCCTCAGCCAAGCCTCGAGATCGGACATGGCTCGAAGGCTCATCGTCGCCTTCTTGGCGCTGATGCGCTCGTTCCTCCCCAGTCGTCTGCCATCCTCGCCGCGGGATGGCGGATCGATCTGCGGCAACAGACCGTAATTGATGTTCATCGGCTGGAACGAGCCGGGCCGGTCGCTCAGGTGGCCGCCGGTGATGTGGCCCAGGAGAGCTCCAAGCGCGGTGGTCGCAGGCGGCGGCTCGAAGGGCTCGCCACTGACCTTCGCCGCCGACATCCGGCCGGCGAGGAGGCCGATTGCGGCGCTTTCGACATAACCTTCGACGCCGGTGATCTGGCCGGCGAACCGCAGCCGCGGGTCGGCCTTCAGCCGGAGCTGCGGATCGAGCACGACGGGGCTGTTGAGGAAGGTGTTCCTGTGCAGTCCGCCGAGTCGCGCGAAGATGGCCTTCTCGAGCCCCGGGATCATGCGGAATATTTCGACCTGGGCCGCGTGCTTCAGCTTCGTCTGGAACCCGACCATGTTCCAGAGCGTGCCGAGCGCATTGTCCTGCCGCAGCTGGACGACGGCGTACGGCTTTTCGGCAGGGTCGTGCGGATTGGTCAGACCGATCGGCTTCATCGGTCCGAACCTGAGCGTGTCGCGCCCCCGCTCGGCCATAACCTCGATCGGAAGGCAGCCGTCGAAGTAGGGGACGTTCTCCCACTCCTTGAATTCCGTCTTCGGTCCGGCCAGCACGGCCTCGAGGAAGGCCTCGTACTGCGCCCGATTCATCGGACAGTTGATGTAGGCGGCGGCGTCGCCGCCCGGACCCGGCTTGTCGTAGCGGGACTGCTTCCAGGCGACGCTCATGTCGATCGACTCGGCGTGGACGATCGGGGCGATGGCGTCGAAGAAGGCGAGGGACTCTTCGCCCGTGAGACCGCCGATGGTCTGCGCCAGGGCGGCTGAGGTGAGAGGGCCGGTCGCGACGATCACCTCTCGCCAGTCGGCAGGGATCTCGCTGACTTCGCCCCGGACCAACTCGATCCCCGGATGGTCGGCGATTGCCGCTGTGACAGCCTCCGAAAAGGCGACTCGATCCACCGCCAGGGCCCCCCCGGCCGGGGTCTTGGCGCCATCCGCGCAACGCATGACCAGGGAGCCCAGGCGGCGCATTTCCGCGTGGAGAAGGCCGACGGCGTTGTGTTCCCAATCGTCGGACCGGAAAGAGTTCGAGCACACCAGTTCAGCCAGAGCGTCGGTCTGGTGAGCGTCGGTCCGCCCGAGCGGCCGCATCTCGTGAAGGATGACGGAGGCGCCGGCTTTCGCCGCCTGCCAGGCCGCTTCGCTGCCGGCCAGACCGCCGCCGATGATGTGAACAGGATATGACATCGAGCTCACCCTAGACCGTCCCTGCGCGAGGGGGAATCACGCCACGCCCTTCGGCGTGGCCCCGAGCTGGCGGAAGCACGTGGCGTTGCCGGCGCGCTCCGGCTATCTGATTGCTTTCTGTCTTGAAACGGTCACCCAAGAGTCACGCGTGCCGCCCAACGACCTGATCGCCGGCGCCCCAAGGGCCGCCATCGCTTTCCTTCCGGTCGCCTGGAAACGCGCTTGGCTCTCAATCCTGCTCGCCGTTCTGACCATTGTGCTGGTCGCGGCCTCCGGCGCCCGAGGAGCGGTGGGGGGCTTCGTGGCGGTGGCGGGGCTGGCCGTGACCATCGAGTTGGGAGCCCTCTGGCGCCTGTCGCTCGGCGCGGGCCGTCTTGGGTTTGGAGGCCTTCAAATTGGCTGGGTCGAAGTGAGGCTCGCTGCGGTCACGGCCTTGAGCGTTCTGTTCATGATAATCCTGGGTCTCCTGGCTTTCATTGTCCTCCTCGCCTTCGCCTATGCGGCGGCCGCTTCAGGTCATGGTTTCGTTGCTTCCAACGTCGCATCCTGGGCGGGAGCGGTCGAGGACCGGGGACGTGTGATCCTGGCGGTGGTCTCGCTCGCGTGCGCCGGCTCCCTCGCGTGGGCTTTCGGAAGGATCTCGCTGGCCGCTCCGGCGAGTGTACGTCGCGGTCGGGTCCAGGTGCTCTCCACCTGGCCTTTGACCAAGGGCCGTGTCTGGCCGATGGCGGCCGCCGGTCTGGTCGTGATGGGCGTCCCGACGCTCCTTGTCATTGGCCTCGCGAGAGCCGGGGCGCTGGCGGGCCCCGCCGTTGCAGCGGTCGCTTTTGCCGCAGCCGCCGCCGTCGCGGCTGGCCTTTGGCTTCCCTTGAATGTCGGGCTCGCAACCTATCTTTACAGTCGCTTAGAGTTCGCCGAAGGCTCACCCCCAGCATGACCGGCCTCCAGTCCACGTCGGCCGCAACCCAGGGTCTGCGTCGCGCGCGCCGGCAAGCCGATGACGTGCTGAACGGAGCCTTCGCCGGATTCCGGCTGATACGCGAGCATCCGAGCGCGGTGGGAGCCTGGTGGACTCTGTGGTTTATCGGGTTCAGCGCCTCGGCGATCCTCTTGGTCTTCAGCCGTCCGTTTGGCGGCCACGTGGACTATTCGACCCTCGCGACGCGGCTTGGACCCTTCGCCGTCATCATCATCGCCGCGTTCCTGTTGATCTGGGCTTTGAACACAGTGGCCGCGTACCGCGCCTCCCTGCAGCCCGACCGGCCGGGAATGTTCTTCATGCAGCTGGGCCCAGACGAGTTGCGTCTGGCAGTGATGACGGTAGTCGCGTGCCTGCTCATCGTCGTTTTCGGCGGAGTTCCGGCCTTCCTTTTGCTCACGGTCTTCACCCCGTTCCTGCAGATCCTTCCGGACCAGGCCCGGGCGTTCGCGTTCATTGGCGCGACGGCGACGATTTGCGTGGATGCCTGGATTAGCGTTCGGCTGTCCTTGATTGCGGTCGAGACCTTCGCCGAAGGACGCTTTCACCTCAGCGCCTATTGGCCCCTGACGCGAGGGCGCTTCTGGTACATGTTCTTCGTCTATTTTGTCTGCTTCGTGATGATCCTTCTCCTGTTGGGAGGGCTGGGCATCGTCACGGCCGGCGTTGGCGCGGTCGTCACCGGGATCGGCGCTCCCTCAGGCGCGGATCTGGCCAGGCGCGGCGCCCTGCTCGCCCTGGCGGGGGTCTATGCCGGGGTTGTGAGCGGCTTTTGGGTGGTGACCACGACACTCGTGTGCGCCTCGCAGGCGCACGTGTTCAGGGCGATCACGGGCGTTCATCATCGGCGGCGGATGCCTTTGGCGGCCGGCGCAGCAGGCTCAGGCGTGGACGCTGGGGCGCTCCCCGACGCGTCGACGCCAGGCAGTCAGACTCGCATTCTCGGCATCGAGCGGCAGGCCGATCCAGTCGGCGAAGTCGACGGCCGAGAGGGCGCAGATGTCGGCCATGCTGAACGTCTCGCCGGCGATGAAAGCTGATTCGGCCAGGCGACGGTCGAACCAGCGCTGCGCATCCTTGTACCGGGCGACGTTCGACTCCCCGAAGTCCTTGTATTGGGTGAGTAGGGCGGCCGTGCGCGGATGAGCGTGCCGCCAATAGTTGCCCACCGGCTGCATCAGGACGAACTCCACCCTCCGGATCCACATGTCGACCTGGGCTGCTTCGCGAGCGTTGCGGCCGAACAGCGGCGGTTCGGGATGTTCGCTTTCAATGTAGCGACAGATGGACACCGTCTCGGAGATGCAGGTCCCGTCGTCGAGTTCGAGCGTGGGGACCTGACCCAGGGCGTTGCGAGCGCGATGCTCCGGGGACTTGTGTTCTCCGGCTAGCAGGTTGAGCGGGACCTCGGGGATCTCGATCCCCTTCTCCGCCAGGAAGACGCGAACGCGCCGCGGATTTGGCGCCGGCATCGCCGCCCCATAGAGCTTCATCAACACCCCCTATTTCAGCCGCGGCGGCCGCCGCCGAGGACTTTGTAGATCGAGACGAGATCGCTCGCCACGGCGGCGTCGGACTTGCGCTCCAGTGTCTGCGTCAGGCGCTCTGGCGCACAGCGGTCCTCGCGCGAGAGCGCTTCTCCGGCTGTGGCGGCGCCTGCCGGGCGAGCAGGTCGGCAAGATAGCGTCCGGTCCAGCTGTCCGGGGCCTGGGCGATCGTCTCGGGCGCGCCCTCCGCGACGATCCGGCCGCCGCCGTCGCCTCCCTCCGGCCCGAAGTCGAGGATCCAGTCGGCCGTCTTCACCACGTCCAGGTTGTGTTCGATCACCACCGCGGTGTTGCCCTGGTCGACCAGCTCATGGAGCACCTCGAGCAGCTTACGCACGTCCTCGAAGTGAAGCCCGGTGGTGGGCTCGTCCAGGATGTACAGCGTGCGGCCGGTTGCGCGTCGCGAGAGCTCCTTCGACAACTTCACCCGCTGGGCTTCGCCGCCGGAGAGGGTGGTCGCCTGCTGGCCGACCTTGATGTAGCCGAGGCCGACGCGCGAGAGCGTCTCCATCTTGTCCCGGATGGAGGGGACCGCGCGGAACATCTCCCCCGCCTCTTCGACCGTCATATCCAGCACGTCGGCTATGCTCTTGCCACGGAAGAGGATTTCAAGTGTCTCGCGGTTGTAGCGCTTGCCTTTGCATACGTCGCAGGTGACGTAGACGTCCGGCAGGAAGTGCATCTCGATCTTGATCAGCCCATCGCCCTGGCACGCTTCGCACCGCCCGCCCTTGACGTTGAAGCTGAACCGGCCGGGCCCATAACCGCGCGCCTTGGCCTCGGGAAGGCCGGCGAACCAGTCGCGGATGGCCGTGAAGGCGCCGGTGTAGGTCGCGGGGTTCGACCGTGGCGTCCGCCCGATCGGGCTCTGGTCGATATCGATGACCTTGTCGAAATTCTCGAGGCCCTCGATCCGCTCATGCGGCGCAGGCGCCTCCGAGGCCCCGTTCAGGCGACGTGCCGCGGCCTTGTACAGCGTCTCCACGGTGAAGGTGGACTTGCCTCCGCCAGAGACGCCGGTGATGCAGGTGAAGGTTCCCACCGGTATGTCGGCGGTCACGGACTTGAGGTTGTTCCCACGTGCGCCAATGACGCGGATCCGCCTCTTCGTCGAGATCGGACGCCGCTCGGCAGGCACCTCGATCCGCCGCGCGCCAGTCAGGTACTGGCCGGTCAGGCTGTCGGGATGGTCCATGATCGCCTTGGGCGGCCCCTCGGCGATCACCTTGCCGCCGTGGATGCCCGCGGCCGGTCCCATGTCGATCACGTGGTCGGCGGTGAGGATGGCCTCCTCGTCGTGCTCCACCACCAGGACGGAGTTGCCCAGGTCCCGCAGACCCTTGAGGCTGGTCAGCAGGCGCGCGTTGTCGCGCTGGTGCAGGCCGATCGAAGGTTCGTCGAGGACGTAGAGCACGCCGGTGAGCCCCGATCCGATCTGGCTGGCCAGGCGGATGCGCTGGCTCTCGCCGCCTGAGAGCGTGCCCGAGCCGCGCGCTAGGTTCAGGTATTCCAGGCCGACGTCGACCAGGAACCTCAGCCTGTCGTTGATCTCCTTGAGGACCCGGCGGCCGATCTCGAGCTGCTTGGCGGTCAGCTCGGTCTCCAGCCCCTCGAACCAGTCGCGCGCGGGTCGGATCGCCAGGGAGGAGACCTCGGCGATGTTCCGGCCGGCGATCTTCACCGAGAGCGCCTCGGGCTTGAGGCGCGCGCCGCCGCAGACGGGGCAGGGGGTCTCCGACTGGAAGCGACCCAGTTCCTCGCGCACCCAGCTGGAATCCGTCTCGCGCCAGCGCCGCTCGAGGTTGGGCAGGACGCCCTCAAAGGTCTTGGTGACCTCGTATTTGCGGGCGTTGTCGTCGTAGATGAAGCGGATCTTATCCTTGCCCGAGCCTTCCAGGACAACGCGGCGGGCTTCTTCGGGCAGCGTCCACCAGGCCTCGTCCATCGAGAACCCGTAGTGGCGGGCGAGGGCCTGCAGCGTCTGGGTGTAGAGCGGGGAGGGTCCCTTCGCCCAAGGGGCGATGGCGCCCTTGTGAAGAGTGCGATCCTTGTCCGGCACGACGAGATCCGCGTCGAAGCCGAGCTTCAGCCCCAGCCCGTCGCAGGCCGGGCAGGCGCCGGCGGGGCTGTTGAACGAGAACAGCTTCGGCTCGATTTCCGTGATCGAGAAACCGGAGACAGGACAGGCGAACTTCTCCGAGAAGATCAGCCGTCGCGGTTCGCTCTCGCCCGGCTTGACGTCCGCCCACTCGGCGACGGCGATGCCGTCCGCCAGCCGCAGCGCGCTCTCCAGGCTGTCGGCATAACGGGTCTCGAGGCCCTCCCGCGTGACGAGGCGATCCACGACCACATCGATATCGTGCTTGAAGGTCTTCTCGAGTTGGGGAGCGTCTTCGATCGGATAGAAGGTCCCGTCGATCTTGAGCCGCTGATAGCCGGCCTTCTGCCAGTCGGCGATCTCCTTGCGGTACTCGCCCTTGCGATCGCGGACGACCGGGGCGAGCAGATAGACCCGCTCGCCTTCCGGAAGGGCGGTGAGCTTGTCCACCATCTGGCTGACGGTCTGGCTCTCGATCGGCAGGCCCGTCGCAGGCGAATACGGGATCCCGATGCGGGCCCACAGCAGGCGCATATAGTCGTGGATCTCGGTGACAGTGCCGACGGTCGAGCGAGGATTGCGGCTGGTGGTCTTCTGCTCGATCGAGATCGCCGGCGAGAGCCCCTCGATGAGGTCCACGTCCGGTTTGCCCATCAGTTCGAGGAACTGGCGGGCATAGGCCGAAAGGCTTTCGACGTAGCGACGCTGCCCCTCGGCATAGATGGTGTCGAAGGCGAGGCTGCTCTTTCCCGAGCCGGACAGGCCGGTGATCACCACCAGCTCGTCGCGCGGGATGTCGACGCTGACATCCTTCAGATTGTGCTCGCGCGCGCCGCGCACGCGGATGAAGCGGCTGTGATCGTGCATGTCCTGCTAGGCCGGTCCCGCCTCGCTTCAGCGCGGGCGGTTCAGTCTGACCGATTTAAGAACAGGAATCTTGTTTTGCTGCAAGAACAAATCAAGAACTTCTACTATCTCGACCTGCGCCGAAGGGGCGACAGCCGCAGGACGAGCAGACCCGCTCGCGTCCTTGGCCCACCAGGGCCAGGTCTCCACAGTCGGGGCAGACGTCGGCGATCGCCGTCTGCATCTCGCCATTGGCCGTCGCGCGAGCAAGCGGCAGGAAGACGAGGTTGTCCGGCGCGGCGCCGCGAGAGAATCCTTTGGAGATGTAGCGCGCCACCGGCTGGGGCTCGGCCGGGGCGGAGGCGAGGCCGTCGCGGTCCATCTCCCCGGGGTCGATCGTCGCAAGGTCCCGCCGGTCCAGATAGGAGATCCCTAGCTCCCGGAAAACGTAGTCGAGGATGGACGTCGCCGACCGCACCTGGTCATTGCCGGTGACCGCGCCGGATGGCTCGAAGCGGGTGAACACGAAGGCGTCGACGAACTCGTCGAGGGGCACGCCGTACTGCAGGCCGATCGATACGGCGATGGCGAAGTTGTTCATCAGCGAGCGGAAGGCGGCGCCTTCCTTGTGCATGTCGATGAAGATCTCGCCCAGCGCCCCGTCGTCGTACTCGCCGGTGTGCAGATAGACCTTGTGGCCGGCCACGACGGCCTTCTGGATGTAGCCCTTGCGCCGGTCAGGCAGGCGCTCGCGTCCACGCGGCGCCTCGACCACGCGCTCCACGATGCGTTCGCGCACCGGCGCGGCGGCGGCGCGGACAGGCGTCTCGTCCGGCTCCGGCAGATGCAGCGCGAAGTCCGCCGGGGCGGCGGCGCGCCGAAGGACGAGGGCACCGACGCCGCTTTCGGCGGCGAGCGCCTGGGCGGCTTCCGCCGCTTCCGGTCCGACTTCGAAGTCGAGGTCGATGATCACCGGGAGAGGGGCGTCGCAGATGTCCTCCAGCAGGGCCGTCATGGTGAGCCGCGCCTCCAGGGGAAGTTCGTCCCTCGAAAGGTAGATCTCCTGCTGCGCGGGCAGGAGGAACGGGGCGTCCGTCAGGCGGCCGGTCCCGAGGATGTGGTCGCTCGCGGCTGCAATCTCGTCTGGGTCGAATCCGGCCTGGACGAGCGTGTCGAAGTCCTCGGTGGCGAGGTCGCTCTCCGACGCTCCCAGCACGTCACGGACAAAGCCGGCGCCCACGATCGCGGGCGCGAAGGCGGCGCGCAGGTCTGCGGCGTCCAGGAGCGCCCGTTCGGCCGTTCCAATCTCGTGATCGGTGAAACCTCGCGCCGCGAGGGCGGCCGGATCCAGCCCCGGGGCGTCGTTCAGGCTGCGACGGCCAATGACGTGGTCGCGTGCGGTGTCGCCGTCGAGCCCAAGCCGGTCGATGGCCTCGACCGCAGCGCCGTGGAACACGCGGACAATCGCGCCGTCGGAGGTCTCGGCGAAAGCGACGGGGCCGGCCCAGGGCTCGGCGCCAAGGCTCCGGCCGCCGAGACGCAAGGCCAATTCCGGTTCGACGACCGCTCCCAGGACTTCACTGTTCCGGAGGCAGACGCCATCGCCGAGGGCCGGGGCTGCGCCGAGGCGCCGCCCGAGGGCCTCTGAAGTCTCGTGCGCGGCGTCGCGGACGATCTCGGCGAGTTCGCAGGCGCGCGCCCGCCCGGCGTCCGAGCCGTAGGCGAGGCCTTCGGCGACCAGCCGCTCAGCGAGGCCGGCGAATCCGAGGCGGAGCGGTCGCCAGTCGCGCCGAAGGCAGGTCTGTGCGGGCGTTTCGCAGAAGCCTGCGGAGACCTCGATGTCGAGGCTCACGGTCAGCAGGCGCGCAGCTGCAGAAATGTCCTTGGGCTCGCGCAGCATGAATAGGTCGAGGGCTGCGGCCGGAGCCGCGCGACTTCGGGTCAGAGTCCGAGCGTTCTCTTCCGAAAAGGCGAGGGTGAATCCGCCGCGCCAGCCAAGCAGGGCGGCGCGAACGCCCGGCGACTCGCCGGCGATGGCGTCGCTGCGGTCCATGAAGGCGAGATCGGCGGTCGGGCGCGGGGCGGCGTCGTGGCCGGCAAGCCCAAGGGCGATCGCCTCGGCGATCTGCGCATCGCTTGCGCCAGCCATGCGGGCCGCATGGGCAGCTCGTGCGAGAGCCTGGTTCGATGCAGGGTTGGCGCAGGCTCGGCGGTCGCCCTCGCAGCGTCGGACCTGGTCGGCGACCGCGGCCAGGCGACTGTCGAGCGGGGACCTCGCCGACGATGGCGCGTCGGCCACGCGCTCGAGCGGCAAAACCTCGAGCGGCGGCGAGGCGACGGGATCGGCGATAAGCGGATGCAGACGCGCCCCAAACGGCAGGCAACCCCCCGGCGAGGCCAGACCGCAGGCGAAGAGATCGAAGAGCCCGGACTGGAAGGCGAGCGCCTCCGCCGCGCCCGCGAAATACCCCAGAGCGAGCCCCCATGCCGCCTGGCGCATTGCGTAACGATCGGGGCCGCCGTTCAGCAGCGGGTCGGAGGGCCCATCTGGACCGAGGGCCGCGGGCGTGTCCGCCGGCCAGTCCCCGGGAATCGTGTCCGCCCAGTCGAGCCATGCCTCCACCTGGGCGTTCGGCCACGCGATGGGAGCGAGGACCTCTTCGATGCGCCCGACTCTTTCCATGGCGCGCTCGGCCGTGGCCAGCGAGGGCGCACAGCGGACCGGGTCCAGTCGCATCACCTCATCTCCTCCGCTCGATCTGCGGACGCTAGGAGGGCCGCACGCGCCGCGCAACAGATATTGGGCTTCGAGGGCGTCAATCCACAAGATGTTGTGGCGCCAGCGTAGTTCGTCAGCCCCACCGCGGCGTCTGGACGGGTACGCAGCCGCCGCCTATAAGCGCCCCGTGCTCAAGGATATTTTCACCTGGTGGTTTGGCGCGACAATCGGCGCGCGCAACCAGATCCGCCGCTCTTCGAAGCTCGTCGGCCACGACGAGCTCGGCAACGCCTATTACGAGAGCACGGACAAGAAGTTCGACTATGACGGGCGCAACCGACGCTTCGTCATCTACAAGGGCTATGCCGACGCCTCGAAAGTCTCCCCGGACTGGCACGGCTGGCTGCACCACACCTTCGCCGAACCGCCCACGCGCGAGCCGCTGAAGCGCCGCGAATGGGAAAAGGACCATCTTCCCAATCTCACCGGCACGATCTGGGCCTGGCGGCCGAAGGGCTCGCTCGCCCGCGGAGGGGAGCGTCAGGCGGCGACTGCCGATTACGAGCCGTGGACCCCCGACTGACCGCCCGAGGCCTCGCCGCGGCCGTGGCCCTGGCGGCGCTCGGAGCCGGGCTCGCCCTGGCTCAGCCGCCTCCGCCTGGGCAACCCTTGCCGCCGGTTTCCCAGGCCCCTCCGCCGCCTTCGCTCGGACCTGTCGTCGAGCCTCCGCCGATGGCTGAAGAGGCGCAGTCGGAGCCGGAAGCAGCAGAGGAAAAGCCGAAACCGAAGATCGTGGCGCCTCCCGGTCCCCCGCGTCCGGATCGGGGTCCGACCGCGATTCTTCGCGTCCTGGACAAGGTGACCGCCGAAACCCTCCGGTTCGAGGCCCCCATCGGTCGCCGTGTCCGGTACAAGAGCCTCGTCTTCCAGGTCCGCGCCTGCCAGACCTGGGCGCCGGAGTCTGCGGACCCGAGACCGTCAGCCTATGTCATCATCGACGCGGACATCGGCTCGGCCGGCGGCGCCGTGGCGTCGAGGCAGGTGTACAAGGGGTGGATGTTCGCCAAGGCGCCGGACGTGCACGCCCTGCAGCATCCCGTCTACGACGCCTGGCTGGAGTCCTGCGAGGGGGCAGCCGCTCCGACGGCGTAGGTCAGGGCCTCGAACCCGGAAATTGAGCGAGGCAGGGCGAGGAATCTCGCCCTGCGGCCCAGGGCGATCGACAGACGCCGCCGATAGTCTGCGCGATCGATCTCCACAGCGCCGAGGCGCATGAGGTGCTCGGTGACGAATTGCGTGTCCAGCAGGGCGAAGCCACCCGCCCGCAGACGAGCGACGAGATGGACCAACGCCACCTTGCTGGCGTCGCGCTCCAACGAGAACATGCTCTCACCGAAGAAGGCGCCCCCCAGGGCGACGCCATAAAGGCCCCCCACCAGCCGATCCTCACGCCACGCTTCCACACTGTGGGCGACGCCCCGATGGGCCAGTTCGATGCAGAGCCGCTCGATCGTATGATTGATCCAGGTCTCCATCCGCCCGGGGGCCGGGGCGGCGCAGGCCTGGACCACGGCCGCGAAATTCGTATCCACGCGCACCTGGAAGGCGTCGGACCGGACCGTCCGGGCGAGCCGCCGCGAGACCTGCAGGCCTTCGAGCGGGAGTATGCCGCGGCGAGTGGGATCGACCAGGAACAGCCGCCGATCCTGACGCGCGTCCGCCATTGGGAAGACGCCGCGCTCGTAGCAGGCGATCAGGTCATCGGCGGTGAAGGCGCTCAAGGCCGTGCGACTATAGCTCAGCCCCCGCCGGGAGAGCAGTTGGCCGCGATGAACCGGCCGACGGCGTCCAGGTCACGGATGGCGGCGAGGGAGAAACTGAACTTGCCGCCCTTGCTGTCGTCGCAGATCACGGCCTGCATGTGTCGGTCGGCTACCTGCACCTCGCAGACGCCGCCGTAGCTTTCAACATAGCCTCCGGTCTGCGGTGGCTGGATATGAAGGACAGGACCGCAGCCGGTGATCTGGGCGACGCCGCCCAACCGGTTCAGCGCGGTCTGGAATTGGCGAGTGATGGTGCGAACCTGCTGGCTGTCGATCACCGGCTGCGCGGACGCCGGCGATTCCGGTGGCGGGGGCAGAGTCGACTGGGCGGTGGGCGCAGGCGCGGGCGGAGACCCGGAATTCCCATTCCCTGGCATTGGGCTCGAATTCCATGGCGCCGGGGGCGGTCCGGGAATCGAATTCCATGGCGCCGTCTGTTGAGCCAGGGCGGAGGCGGTCATCGCGACAGTAAGGCCCAGCCCCACCAGTAAGGTCCGCGAACTCATCATGGGGCCCTCCAACTCGTTCTGAACACTTCGTTGCAAACCGCCGATCCGCAAGAGGCGCGCTTGCGCTCACTTGTGCATAGGCTTCGCTGGAGGGCCTCGCGAGCGCGGATCCTCCTCCACGCGACGCGTGGGGAGGACCCGCGGCCGGGCCTCAGTGCCGGCTGAGCTCGGCGCGGCCGACGACGAGGTGGTGGACCTCGTCCGGCCCATCGGCGATCCGCAGTGTCCGCTGGCCCGTGTACATCTGGGCGAGGGGGGTCCATTGCGACACGCCCGTGGCGCCGTGGATCTGGATCGCCTCGTCGATGATCTTGCAGACCCGCTCGGGGACCATGGCCTTGACCATGTGCACCCACACCCTGGCCTCACGGTTGCCCAAGACGTCCATCGCCTTGGCGGCCTTGAGGACCATCAGACGCATGGCCTCGATCTCGATCCGGGCGCGCGAGACGACCTCGAGGTTCTTGCCCAGCTGGATCAGTGGCTTGCCGAACGCCTCGCGGCTGGTGGCGCGCTTGACCATGAGGTCCAGCGCCCGCTCGGCCTGGCCGATGGAGCGCATGCAGTGGTGGATACGGCCGGGGCCCAGGCGCACCTGCGAGATCTCGAAACCGCGGCCCTCGCCCAGCAGCATGTTCTCCTTGGGCACCCGCACGTTGTCGAGCTTGATGTGCATGTGCCCGTGCGGCGCGTCATCGTGGCCGAACACGCACATCGGTCCCAGCACCTGCACGCCGGGGGTGTCCATGGGGACCAGGATCTGGGACTGCTGGAACTGGCGCGGTGCGTCCGGGCTGGTCTTGACCATGCAGATCATGATCTTGCAGCGCGGATCGCCGGCTCCGGAGATGTAGTACTTCTCGCCGTTGATCACCCACTCGTCGCCGATCAGTTCGGCGCGGCAGCCAATGTTCTTGGCGTCGGAGGAGGCGAGGCCCGGTTCGGTCATGCCGAAGCACGAACGGATCTCACCGTTCAGGAGCGGCTTCAGCCACTTCTCCTTCTGCTCGGGTGTGCCGACGCGCTCGAGCACCTCCATGTTACCTGTGTCGGGCGCCGAGCAGTTGAGGCTCTCGGACGCCAGGGGGGTCTTGCCCAGTTCGGCGGCGATATAGGCGTAGTCGAGGTTGGTGAGGCCGCGGCCAATCTCCGAGGTGGGCAGGAAGAAGTTCCACAGGCCCGCCGCCTTGGCCTTGTCCTTGGCCCCTTCGAGCAGTTCGAGCTGGCCGGGCGCCCAGCTCCAGCGGTCCGCGCGGCCTTCGCCGAGGCGGTAGAACTCCTCGCTGATCGGGGCGACGTTCTCGGCGATGTGCCGCTTGACCGCGTCGAACAGCGGCCGCGCGTCCTTGGACATACCGAGGTTGTTCAACTCCGCCTCGAGGTCCCTCGCGTCCGCCGCGCTCTTGTCCATCACGTCGTGGGCGTCGTCAGCCATGGTCCGTCTCCTCCTGCAGATAATCCGCTCAGGGGGTGGCCGGCCCAGCGCCGAAGGTCAAGGGCGAAGGCGGCGCCGTCAGCCCTGCGCCTTGATCCACCGCTCCAGCCAGTGGATGTCGTACCGTCCCTCGACGATGTCGGGCTCGACCAGCAGGTCCTGGAACAGGGGGATGTTGGTCTCGATCCCGCCGACGACCATCTCGGCCAGCGACCGGCGCATGCGAGCGATGGCCTCTTCGCGGTCACGGGCGTGAACGATCAGCTTTCCGACGAGGCTGTCGTAGTAGGGTGGGATGGAGTAGCCGGCATAGAGCGCGGAATCGAGCCGCACGCCCAGGCCCCCGGGGGCGTGGAAGTCGGTCACCACGCCAGGCGACCCGGCGAAGGTGCGCGGGTTCTCGGCGTTGATCCGGCACTCGATAGAGTGTCCCTCGAACACCACCTCGTCCTGAGTGAAGGACAGCGGCAGTCCGGCCGCGATACGGATCTGTTCGCGCACAAGGTCGATGCCGGTGATCGCTTCGGTGACGGGGTGCTCCACCTGCAGGCGCGTGTTCATCTCGATGAAGAAGAACTCGCCGTCCTCGTAGAGGAACTCGATGGTGCCGACGCCGAGGTAGCCGATCGCCTTGACCGCATCGACGACGATCTTGCCGATCTTCGCGCGGGCAGTCGCGTCGATGACGGGGGAGGGGGCTTCCTCGAGGATCTTCTGGTGCCGGCGCTGCAGCGAGCAGTCGCGCTCGCCCAGGTGGCAGACCGAGCCGAACGAGTCCGCTACGACCTGCAGCTCGATGTGGCGCGGGGCGGCGAGGTACCGCTCCATGTAGACGGCGTCGTCGCCGAAGGCGGCCTTGGCCTCGCCGCGAGCGGTCGCATAGGCCTCGGCAACCTCCTCGAGGCTGCGCGCGACCTTCATCCCGCGTCCGCCGCCCCCTGCTGAGGCCTTGATCAGAACGGGAAAGCCGATCTCCTTCGCCGCCGCGACGGCTGCGGCCTCGCTCTCCACGGCGCCGTCGGATCCGGGCACCACCGGGATGCCGGCCGCCTTCACCGTGCGCTTGGCTGCGATCTTGTCGCCCATGACGCGGATGTGCTCGGGCCGCGGGCCGATGAAGACATAGCCGTGCGCCTCGAGGATCTCGGCGAAGCGGGCGTTCTCCGAGAGGAAGCCATAACCGGGATGCACCGCCTGAGCGCCGGTGATCTCGCACGCGGCGACAATGGAAGGGATGTTGAGATAGCTCTTCGCGATTGGCGCAGGTCCGATGCAGACGCTCTCGTCGGCGAGGCGCACATGCATGGCGGAGCGGTCCGCCTCGGAGTGAACCGCCACCGTGTGGATGCCCATCTCCTGACAGGCGCGATGCACCCGCAGGGCGATCTCGCCTCGGTTGGCGATGAGGATCTTCTCGAACATTCCCTCAGCCGATGACCAGCAGCGGTTCGCCGTATTCCACCGGCTGGCCGTCCGCCACCATGAACTCGACAAGGACGCCCGACTTGGGCGCGGGGATAGGGTTCATGGTTTTCATCGCCTCGAGCAGGAGCAGGGTCTGACCCTCGTCGACTCTCTCTCCGACGCGCACGAACGGGGGCGCTCCAGGCTGCGGCTGCATGTAGACCGTCCCCACCATCGGCGACTTGACCACCTCCCCGGCAGGGATGGACGGCGCAGCCGCCGCCGCGGGAGGCGCAGCGGCTGGCGCGACCGTGGCATAGGCCGGCGGCGCCGCCACCATCGGGGGCGCCATGGCGATGGGCGCAGGCGGCAGGCTCTTGGTCAGGCGGACCCGCAGGTTCCCGCGCTCCACCTCGATCTCCGTCAGTCCCGTTTCGTTCAGCAGATCGGCCAGCTCGCGCACCAGCCGCGCGTCCACCGACGATTCCGCCGGATGCGCGTCGTCCTCGCTGTTCGCCATGGGAAATTGTCTCGCCTCTCGTTGTGCAGGGCGCCGCGTCAGGCGCCGCTTGCCAGGTTCGCGACGGCCTCGATGGCCAATTCATAACTCGCCGGCCCGAATCCGGCGATCACGCCTGTCGCGGCCAGGGAAACGTAGCTGTGTCTGCGGAACGGCTCCCGCGCCGCCGGATTCGACAGGTGACACTCGATCACCGGGATCTCGAGCGCCTTGAGGGCGTCCAGCAGGGCGATGGAGGTATGGCCATAGCCTGCGGGATTGAGCACCAGCCCCAGCGCTGCGGTCCGCGCTTCCTGCACCCAGTCGATCAGCACCCCCTCGTGGTTCGACTGCCGGAACTCCACGCTGTGTCCCAGAGCCGCCGCGCGCGCCTCGCAACGGCGCCGCACGTCCTCCAGGGTCTCCTTGCCGTAGATGTGCGGTTCGCGGAAGCCGAGCAGATTGAGGTTCGGCCCGCTCAGCACGAAGATGGGTTTTGTCATCGGCTCCGCGGCCTGAATCGGGGGCGCCTTTTATCGTCGCCGTTTGTCCGTCACAAGTCGACCATCCGCGGCGTCTCATGGCGCCCCGCCCGTCTTCGGACCGCCGGCGTCTCGCCGGCTCTTCTTTTTGCTTTCTGCCATTGTCCTGGTCAGACGTGTGGCCGCTGCGGAAGAGAAGAGCCGGCGAGACGCCGGCGGTCCAAAGGTAGCGTGTTGGGTTATTTCGAATCCGGCAGGTTGAGCACCCGTTTGGAGACGACGTTGAGGTTGATCTCCGAGGTGCCGCCCTCGATCGAATTGGCCTTCGACCGTAGCCAGGCGCGGACGGTGCTCAGTTCCGTCGACTCGAAGCCATCGCCTTCCCATCCGAGGCCCTGTCCGCCCATGATCTCAACCGCTAGCTCGGTGCGGTCCTGGGCGATCTTCGCCCCGGCGTACTTCATGATCGAGGTGGCGGCGCTGGGGCCCTGGTTCAACTTGGCCTCCAGAGCGGCGCGGCGGGTGGTGAGCTGGAAGGCTTTCGCCTCCATCTGGTGCGTTACGAGCCGGCTGCGAAGGTCGGCGTCGACCAGACGTCCGTCCTCGCCCAGGCCGACATAGCGCTTGGCCAGCACATCGACGCTGGCGGTCTGGCCGAGGGCCGGGTTTCCGCCGCCAAGGCTCGCCGAGATGTTCTCGCGCTCGAACTGCAGCAGCCGCTTGGCGATGGTCCAGCCGCCATTCAGCCGGCCGACCAGGTTCTCCTTGGGAACCTTCACGTCGGTGAAGAAGGTCTCGCAGAACGGGCTGGCGCCGTTGATCAGACGGATCGGCCGCGTCTCGACGCCGGGGGTCCGCATGTCGATGAGGACGAAGCTGATGCCCTCGTGCTTCTTCGCCGTGTCCGTCCTGACGAGACAGAAGCACCAGTCGGCGAGATTGGCGCCGGAGGTCCAGATCTTCTGGCCGTTGATCAGCCAGTGGTCGCCCATGTCCTCGCAGCGGGTCTGCAGGGAGGCGAGGTCCGAGCCGGACCCCGGCTCCGAGTAGCCCTGACACCAGCGCAGGTCCGCCTTCACGATCTGCGGGATGTGGCGCTGCTTCTGCTCCTCGGTCCCGTATTCCAGGAGGGTCGGGCCGAGCATCATCACGCCCATGCCGCCGATCGGATTTCGCGCGCCGATGGCGGCCATCTCTTCGGCCAGCACGCGCGCTTCGGCGCGCGAAAGGCCGCCTCCGCCATAGGCCCTCGGCCAGGTGGGCGTGCCCCATCCCTTTTCGCCGATGCGGCGGCGCCAGAGCTCGGCATCCTCGCTCGGCCGCTCGCCCATCATGGCCGCGATTTGGATGGCGGGGTCGTTGCGCAGGGCGGCCGGGAAGTTCTGCTGCAGCCAGTCGCGCGCCTCCGCGCGGAAGGTCTCCAGTTCGCCGCCGAAATCCGCCATCGCTTCCTCCACTTTTCTCGGGCCCAAGGATAAACCGGTGCGGTGGCGGCCCGGAAGAGGCTTGCGTGGCGTTGGCGGCCAGAGCCTGGCTTTGCGGTCGCCGGGGGCGTCATGCGCTGGTACCGTCCGCAAGAGGACACGATGGTTCGATAATCCATCGGGGCGCCGACGAATGCGGATATCCGTTTGCACCGTCCTGCTGTCCGCGGCGCCGTGCATGCTTCACGCCCAGGCGCTCGCGCCGCCCTCGCCCGTTTCCGAAGTGGTGGTCTCCGCCACCCCGGTTCCCGGCGCGGTCGTGGACCGCGACCGTCTACCCGTGGAGACGCAGGTTCTTACGGCCGCAGATCTCACCCAGGATGGCGAACCGGACCTCTTGCGCGCGCTGGAGGAGCAGGTGGGGCCTATCAATCTGGACTCGGCCTCGGGCAATCCCTTCCAGCCGACCCTGTTCTATCATGGCTTCGAGGCCTCGCCCCTTCAGGGAACGCCGCAAGACCTTGCCGTTTATGTCGACGGCGTCCGGTTCAACACGCCCTTTGGCGACACGGTGAATTGGGACCTGATCCCCAGCATCGCCATCCGTCGAATGACGATCGAAGGCTCGAACCCGGTGTTCGGGCTCAACGCCCTGGGTGGAGCGCTCAACACCGAGTTGCAAACGGGACTGACCTTCCAGGGCGAGGAAGCGGACCTGTCGGGGGGCTCTTTCGCCCTGGTCAAGGGCGACGCGGCCGTCGGCGGTCGGATCGGCGACACGGCGGTCTATCTGGCGACGAGTGTGATCCACGAAGGCGGGTGGCGGGACCTGCAGTCTTCCGACATCCAGAACCTCTACGGTGATCTGGCCTGGACCCGGGGGGGAGCTGAGCTCCATCTCGGCCTTCGGTTCGCCAATTCAGACCTCAACGGGCCGGGGACCTCGCCGGTCGAGCTGCTCGCCGCCGATCCCAGGGCGCAGTTCACCGGCCCCAACAACATCAAGAACCGCTATGCGGCCGTCGATCTGCGCGGTTCGGACCAGATCGACACGTGGACGACAGTGCAGGGCGTCGCCTACTTGGATTATTTCCGGCAATCGGTCGCCAACGGCAATGCAGCCAACGACCTCCCCTGCGGCGACGGCTCGGGCCTGCTGTGCTCCGACTCCGGCTATAGCGCCACCGCCGGAGGGGCGACGATACCCGCCTTCCTGGGCGAGAACCCGTTCGC
>DATHPX010000041.1:0-4846 GCA_035483335.1 Caulobacteraceae bacterium
TTGCGCGCTGGCATGGCCGCAGAATGCGAAGGCCGCCGCGTCGCAGCGGGCCGTCGCGCGGCGGAAGAGGCGACGGCGCGGAGCAGCGCCCGTCGCAACACGGTCGAGCGCCTGGTGATCGAGGCCGCCGAGCGAGAGATCGAGGACGGCGAGGCCCTGTTCGACGTGTTCGAGGCTCTCGAAGAGCGCCTCGAGCAGGACGAGGCCTATCAGGGTCTGGAGCGCCTGCCTCTGCGCGAGACCGTGGAGAGGCTGTGCGCGGACCTGCTGCTCAGCCCGGACTGGAGCCGGTGGGAGTGCGAGGGCTGGACGCCCAAGCCGCCCTACTTCAGGCCGGCCGCCTCAATCTTTCGGCGCCCGAGCCGCGAGCCTCTCGTCCCGCTCGCCGCCCACCGGCGGGAATGAGCCGCCACGCCTTTTCCATCCGGAAATTATGAGTTGCGCGCCAAATCTCTCACACCAGCGGCGCGCAGACTTCCTCCAGCCACGCCCGCACATCCGGCTCGACCTGCGGTCCGATCACGGCCAGCACCCTGGCGTGATAGGCGTCCATCTGCGCCCGCTCCTCGGTCGTGAGCATCGAGGTGACGATCAGCCGACGGTCGATGGGGGCAAGCGTCAGGGTCTCGAAGCCGAGCATCGGGCGCTCGCCGCCGGCGATGGGCGCGGCCTCGCTCACCACCTGCAGGTTCTCGATGCGGATGCCGTAGGCGCCTTCCTTGTAGAAGCCGGGCTCGTTGGAGACGATCATGCCGGGCCGCAGGGCCACGGCGTTGGGGACCTTGGCGATCCGCTGCGGACCCTCGTGCACGCCCAGGTACGAGCCCACGCCGTGTCCCGTGCCGTGGTCGTAGTCCAGGCCCGCCGCCCAGAGGGGCAGGCGCGCCAGGGCGTCCAGGGCCGAGCCGGACGTGCCGGCGGGGAAGCGCACGCGCGCCAGGGCCAGGTGGCCCTTGAGCACCAGGGTGAACCGCTCGGCCATCTCCTGGGTCGGCTCGCCCATGGCCACGGTGCGGGTCACGTCGGTGGTGCCGTCCAGGTACTGGCCGCCGGAGTCGATCAGGAGGAGCGAGCCCGGCTCGCTGCGGCGGTTGAGCCGGCGGCTGGGATGATAGTGGCAGATCGCGCCGTTGCTCATCGCCCCGGCGATGGTGTCGAACGAGAGGTCCTTCAGGGCGCCGGTGGCCTCGCGGAACGCCTCCAGCTTGGCCACCGCCTCCAGCTCGTCGGGCATGGCGACCTGCCCCTCGGTCGCCAGCCAGTGGAGGAAGCGGGTGAGGGCGGCGCCGTCGCGCGCATGGGCGCGGCGCGAGCCCTCGATCTCCACCGCGTTCTTGCACGCACGCGGCAGGACGGTCGGATCGGCGGTGCGCACCACGCTGGCGCCGGCGCGCTCCAGGGCTTCGAAGTACCAGGCCGAGGTGAGGGCGGGGTCGGCGACCACCTTGACGCCCTTCAGTTCGGCCAGCGCCGGCTCCAGGTCCGCGGGTGTTTCCAGCCGCACCTGATTGCCCAGCCACGCCGGCAGCTCCGGCGTCACCTTGTCCGGATCGATGAAAAGGCGCGCCTGGCCGTCAGCCCGCAGGATCGCCTGGCTAAGCGGTAGGGGGCTGCGGATCACGTCGCCGCCACGGATGTTGAACAGCCACGCGATCGAGGCGGGCGCGGTGATCACCGCCGCCTGCGCGCCCTGGCCCTCCAGGGCCTTGCCGATCCGCGCGCGCTTGGAGGCGGAGTCTTCGCCGGCGAACTCTGTCGGATGGGGAACCACCGGCGCCTTGGGCTGGGCCGGGCGGGCCTGGCCCCAGGCCTGGTCCAGGGGGTTGGGTGTCACGGGCGAGAGCTCAGCGCCCGCGCTGGCCGCCGCCTCGCGCAGCATCGCCAGAGCATCGGGGCTGTGCAGGCGCGGATCGTAGCCGACCTTCCAGCCGGGCTTGAGAGCTTCGCGCAGGAAGGCCGGCACGCCGCCCTCCACCAGGTCGCGGATCTCGAACACCTCGCGGTCGACCTGATCGCGCACCTGGATGGCGTAGCGCCCGTCGACGAACACCGCCGCCTTGTCCTTCAGGATCACCGCCGCCCCGGCCGAGCCGGTGAAGCCGGTGGCCCAGGCCAGGCGGTCATTGGCCTTGGGCAGGTACTCGTTCTGATGCTCGTCCTCGTGCGGCACGAGGAAGCCGTCCAGACTCTGCGCCTCCATGGCGCGGCGGATCAGGGGGGTGTGCTCGCGGCCGAAGCCGGGATCGGTCGTCTCGTCGAAGATCTGGCGCATGGGGGCGACCTTACGCAATCGAAGCGCACTAGAGCAAACTCCGACCAGACGTATCCCGTCTGGCCGGAGATAATTTGCTCTAAATTCAAAAACTTGAGCGCCGTCTGATCGCCCAACCAGTCCCCACTTGGACGGACGGCGCTCTTGGAAAGTCGGGTCCGCCTTGACCGGCCTTCGCGGTGCGCGGACTGTGCGAGCATGAGCCTCGCCGACCCGCCGATCGCCTATCTCCCCACCACCGGAGTGCGCCGCGTGGTCGAGGCGCCTGTGGTCGTCGCCACGGAAGCCTCGCTGGAGGGGTTTGGACGGCTCGTGGACGATCCGGCGTCCTTCCCGATCGAGATCGTGCGCTGGCCCGCGCAAGGATGGCGGCCGATCGACGAGAACTCCGGCGACCAGGGCGGGGTGACCGAGGGCCGCTTCGACTTCGCCTGGCGCGGAGCGACCCTCTTCGCGACCAACCACGCCGTTGGGGATTCGTATCTCTTCGGTTGGTCGACCTGGCCGGAGGAGGCGACAGGGGAGGGGGCGGCGGCCTCGCGCGAGCGCGCCCTGATCTGGCGCGCCAACTACCACCCCGATGGCGGCCAGCTCGTCTTTCCCCTCGCCGGCGAGAGCTTCGTCGTCCCCTTGGCGCTTCCAGGCGACGACGTGCGGCCGGAGAGCTTCATCGCCTTCCGCGTCGAGGGCGGGCGCGGGCTCTATGTCCACCCCGAGGTCTGGCACGGCCCCTTCATTCCGTACGCAGACGAAGCCGCCTTCCTCGACCGCCAGGGCCGCGTCCACGCCCGCGTCTCCGTCGACTTCGCCCACGAGTTCGGCTGCTACCTCGCCGTGCCGCTGACCTGAGCGGAGTGCTTGTAGCAAACCGCCTCGCTCTTTTTCTCTTCCGTCATCCCGGGCCGTAGCGAACCCGGCCCTGGCCGGGTGAAGCGAGGACCCCGGACCCAGGGGACTGTAACGGACGCCACGGTTCGCGAACCTCAGCTTCCAGGATGTGGCCCTGGGTCCCGGGTCCTCGCTTCGCTGCGCTCGCTACGGCCCGGGATGACCGACGATTTTGTGAGATCCGCAACAGTCACGGACGAGGACGAACACCTTCGTTACCGCCTCAACACCAGGGTCGCCCACGCATCCCGGCCGACCCGGCGCTCCAGCCGGAATCCCCGCGACCGGTACGCCGCCAGCACCATCCGCGCCTGCGACCGCAGCAGGCCCGAGAGGATCACCGTCCCACCGGGCCTCAGCGCGCCGCGGATGTCCTGCGCCAGGCCGACGAGCGGCCGCGCCAGGATGTTTGCGAAGACGAGGTCATAGGGGGCGTGCGCCCGGACCAGAGCATTCCCGAGGCCGTTCGCCGCCACGAAGCGGCTGGCGGCGTGGTTCACCTTGGCGTTCTCGCGGGCGATGCGCACCGAGACCCGATCGATGTCCGTCCCCACGCTCACCGCCGATCCTGTGCGGTCGGCCGCGATCGCCAGCACGCCTGTGCCGGTACCCACGTCCAGCACGCGCGGATAGCGGCCCGCCTTGAGCAGGCGGTCGTAGGCGATCAGGCAGCCCACGGTGGTGCCGTGATGGCCGGTGCCGAATGCGGCGCCCGCCTCGATCCGCAGGTTCACTGCATTGGGCGGGACTCGGCCGCGGTCGTGGACGCCGAAGATGAAGAAGCGGCCCGCCCGCACGGGGGGCAGGCCCGAGAGCGCCATGGCCAGCCAGTCGGCGTCCGCCAGGGCCTCCTTCGCCACGCGCAGGTCGTAGCGCGCCAGGTGCGTGCTCAGTCCCTCCGCCTCTTCCTCCGTGGTCGGATAGGCGTCGATGCGCCAGACCCCGGCGTCCTCGTCCTCCTCGATGATCGAATAGGTCGCGCTCTCCAGCGCCGGATCGGCCTCCATCGCCGCCGCCGCCGCCTCCGCGATGGCGCGCGGCCCGCGCGCCACGATCTGGATGGGTTGGTAGGTCATCGGACCCCCGCCGCGAGCACACGGAGCGCCGGCGCCCTCGCCGGCGTCTCTCCGCGCCAGCGGTGCGAGGTGGTTATCCCATTCGTCCTAGCGGCGGAGAGGCCGTTCGCCGGCGAGGGCGCCGGCGCTCCGTGTGAACCGTCGAAGGCGAGGGAGGATACAAGCATCCCCCCTCAAAGCCGGCGAAGCCCCTTCAACGCAAGCCCGAGCGCTCCGGGATCACGCCGCGATGAGATGCTTCGGCCGGCGCAGGTCCTCCGCCAGGCCCTCGCCCATCAGGTCAATGAAGTTGTCGGCGTAGAAGCGTTGCGCCGCTGCGGTCGGCGTCCCCGCCAGCGAGTCCCCGAACCGCTTGAGCGGATTGCGCCCGCCTTCCACGTGCGGGAAGTCGGAGGAGAACAGCATCACCTCCTCGCCCGCCTCGCGGATCAGCCAGCCGGCGTCCTCGTGCGGGTACGGCGTCACGCGGACCTGGCGGCGGACGATCTCGCTGGGCGGAGCCGAGAGGCGGTGCAGCCGCTCTTCGTTCTTGAAGAAGGCGGCGTGGGCGCTGTCCATGAACTTCATCCAGCCCGGGGCCCACGAGGCGCCCAGCTCGATCGCGCCGAAC
>DATHPX010000042.1:0-12920 GCA_035483335.1 Caulobacteraceae bacterium
GCGGACACGTGGGAGGCGCCGCTATGACCGACAGCCCGGTCGATGAGATCTTTCACGCGTTCCTGGAGCGCGGCGGGGATTTCTATGGGGAGAATGTCTCTCAGCTCGAGCACGCCTTGCAGTGCGCCTTCCTCGCCTCGCAGGAGGGCGCCGGCGACCATCTGATCGCGGCGGCCCTGTTGCACGACTTCGGCCACCTGTTCGAGGGGCGTGGCGAGGCCGCAGAAACGGAGGGGCGCGACGCCCGCCACGAGGTCCACGGCGCTCGAACGCTCGGACGCTGGTTCGGCCGGGAGGTGACCGGCCCCATTGCGCTTCACGTATCGGCCAAGCGGCACCTCTGCGCGGCCGAGCCCGGTTATGAGGAGGGGCTCAGCCCAGCCTCCCGCCTGAGCCTCCAGCTGCAGGGAGGTCGCTTCACCGCCGAGGAGCGCCTGCGGTTCGAGCGCAGCCCGTTCGCGGCAGACGCGGTGCGCCTGAGGCGCTGGGACGACACGGGCAAGATCCCCGATCTCGTCGTCCCGGGGCTGGAGCACTACCGTCCGCTGCTGGAGCGCCTCGTGGCTGTTTAGCATCAAGATATTGGCCACGAACCTCACGAACCACACGAACAAGAGAAGAATTGTGAATGCGCCTTCGGCGATTTATTAAACTCGACCCATGATGAATTTAGTCAGGCGTTCGTGTTGTTCGTGAGGTTCGTGGCCAATTAAAATTCCTGGCCCTTGCGTCCTGCGCGAAGCGGCTTAGCCGTCAGCGGGGCGCTGGCCGGAGGCGATGCGGCGCTCGATCTCGACGAGGCCGGTGGGGAGGTCGGCGACGGTGTCGATGACGAGGTGGGCGCCGGCGGTTCTGAGCGACTGCGCCGCGCGTTCGACGCGCGCGCGGCGCTCGCCATCGTCGAGGGCCTGGAACGCCTCGAGGCTCAGCCCGACCCCGTTGCCGGAGGCGGCGACGCCCACGCTCCAGCAACCCGCGGCGCGGCCCTCCTCGATCCCCACCTCGGCATCGTCCACCTTCACGCAGAGCTGCGCTGGCCAGGCGTCGAGCGTGACCAACGCCTGCCACAGCATCAAGGGCGAGGGCCGGCCTGACGGCGTTTCGCCCGCGCAGATCACGACTTCCGGCGAATAGCCCTGGGCCTGCGCCCGGCCCAGGATCCCGTTCATCATCTGTCGGGTGTAACCGGTTCCGGAGCCGACCCGCACGCCCTGGGCGCGCAGCGTAGATGCGACCGCGGCGGCGCCCGGGATGAGATCGCTGAACCGCGCCGCCGCCTGCGCCATGAGGGGCTCCAGCGCGCGATAGACCCGCTCGACGTCAACCTCGGTCGGCGCCGATCCCTTCGCCTCCGCCCAGGCTTGCGCCACCTTCGGCCAGGCCAGCAGGGCGGCCACGTGGTCACGTTTGGCCCGGCCCATGTCACGGCGGGCGTCCTCGCCGGAGAGCGCCACGCCTTCGGCGGCGAAGGCTTCAATCAGGGCCTCGACCGGCGCCTGGCAGCCGAAGTCCACCATCGTCCCGGCCCAGTCGAAGACGACCGCCTTGATCACGCCCATGGTCGAGCTCCCATCTTCCTTCAGGATCCGCAAAGCTCGGCGATCGTCGCCTCGCCGATGGCGAAGGCGGTGGATGCACCCGTCCCGCTGGACACGATGACCAGTCGAACCTGGGGCGAGGGCTTGTCGACAAGCCAGGCCCTTTGCTCTGAAACCGGATAGACGCCGGTCCAGCGGGCGATCACCGGGGGCGCCGCCAGGCCGGTCGCCTGCTCGAATTCCTCGAGGATGAGCGCCTCGGCCTCGGCCGGTGCGAAGGGGAGGGGAAGGTCGTCGTAGTGATGGCTGTCGCCGACCACCAGCGTCCCGTCGGCGTTCTGCACGGCGATGAGGTGGACCCCGTGCGCCAGGGCGCGAGGCTGTTCGGCCTCGAGGCGACGGGCAAGCGCCGGGGCTGAAGGGAGATCGGCGTAGCCACGGTAGCGCACCAGTCCAAGATCGCTCATGACGCCGGCCGGCCAGCGGAAGCCAGGCGAAGCGAGCCTCAGCATGGAGAGCCGGCAGCGCTTCAGTTCGTAGGCTTCGATCCGCTCCGGGAAGAGGGTGGAAAGGTCATCGTTGGGACAGACCACGGCGCGATCAGCGAGGATCTCGCCGCGCGAGGTGGCGATGACCGGCGGCTCGACGCTCAGCGCCGTCTCGCCCATGCGGAATGTCACCGCATGTTCACGGGCGAGCCATTCCGCCAGCCTGGGAAGGGCCAGGGCGGAGTCCACACGAAGCTCGTGCGGGCTGACCAAGGCGCCAAGGGCGTCGTCGCTGGCGATCTGCGGGAATCGGCTCTTCAGCTTCGCCGCCGTCAGGAGTTCGCATTCTTCGCCCATCTCGGTCGCCAGGAAGGCTTCCGCCACTGCGACGGATTCGGGCCGGCGGAGGGTGAGGACGAGCCCGTGGTGCTCCACCGGGACGCCGGCGCGCGGCGCGATCTCCGCCCAGACATCCCTGGCGCGGCGAGCGAAGCGCCAGACCTCACCGCGGGCCTGGCCGGAGACCGTGATGAAGCCGAAGTTCCGAATCGAGGCGCCGTTGGCCCTCAGGTCCCGATCGATCACGACGACCCTCAGGCCTTGTCTGGCGGCTGCGAGCGCATGGCCCAGGCCAACGATTCCGGCGCCGATCACCGCCAGATCGAAGCGTGGCCGACCCCCAAACGTGCCCGAAAACGCCATCTAAGCTCACCTGGACTTGTGGGGCGCTGATAGGCGCGCGAATGCGCCGTAGGACGAGTCGCCGCGATGATCGAAACCCCTGCGCGCCGGAGCCGCGGCGCGCAGGGCGGGGGAGGGACCTTAGAAGCTCGCGCCGACCTTGAGCATGACGATGCGTGGGCGCAGCGGAACCTCCGACTTGATGAACTGTGCGGAGGACGTGAAGGTGCTGGCCAGGGTGTTCGTCAAGTTGTTGGAGTAGAGTTCCACATACCAGTTGTCCTTCGCGAAGCCGATCGACGCGTCCATCGTCGCATAGCCCGGCTGCAGGTACCGCAGATAGGTGGTGGAGGGGATCAGGACGCCGTCGCCGGATGGATAGGTGGCCGGCTGGCTCCACATGCTGCCCACATAGTTCCCGGCGACCGTGGCGTAGGCCTTGTAGGTCCCGATGGTCCAGTCGTAGCGGGCGCGGATGTTGCCTTGGAACGCCGGCGAGAAGGGCAGCACCGAACCCAGCGAGCCGAACGGGTTGGCGAAGGGGGTCTGGACAGAGGAGCCCTTGAGTATGGTCTCGGTGATGCAGCTCCCGAAAGAGGCCGTCCCCGGCTCGTTGTCGGTCAGACACGGCGAGCTGGTCTGAACAGCGTGGTTGTACGACGCCGAGCCCTGCAGAGTGAGGGGTGGGATCGGGCGCGCCACGAACTGCCCTTCGAGACCCTTGATGTTGAAGTTGGCCCCGTTGGTGCCGAAGGTCGTGTTGATGCCCAGAGGAGGATTGTACTGGAAGACCTGAATGTTATCCCAGTTCATATCGTAGGCGGTGAAGTTCAACTGCAGCTTGTGCTCGAAGAGTTCGGACTTGATGCCGATCTCGTAGTTGGTCAGTGAGTCCGGCGCGTACGAGTTTGGCTCGAGATATTGGGCGCCGCCGACTCCCGGGATCACGGCCTTCTGAGACCGGTTGAACCCGCCCGGTCGGAAGCCTTGGGAGAAGCGGAAGTACGCCATGACGTCGGAATTTATGTGCCACTGAATGCCGGCGCTGCTCTTGAAGCCCGAATAGACGACGTGATCGTTGGCCGCGTTGATATTGACCATGCCGCTAGTGCAGTCGCCGTTGGGCACGTTGAGGCAGGAGGTGTTGGTCCCGTACTGCGATCCCACTTCATACTCAGAGTAATGGTACCAGCGCGTCCCACCGCTGATGGTGAGGACGTGCGGAATGATGTCGAAGTCCGCTGAACCGAACACCGCCGTCTGATCGTAGCCACGCTGCGTGTCCTCGCCGAAACCCGTGTTGTCGCCGCGCACGCCTGGATCGTTCGCGGTCGACAACGGGTCGGTTCTCACGTTGGCGACGCAGACCGGTCCGCCGTTCAGCGCCGCAGTAAGGTTGTCGGGGGTGCAGGACGGGATGGTCTTGTAGTTGAAGTTCATCACGTCATAGATTTTGAACTGCTCGTAATAGGCGCCGACGATTCCCCGCAGCCGCCAGTTGTCAGGGGTGCTCAGGCGTACTTCCTGGGTCAGGTGCGTGTTCCGCACGGTATCCTGCCAGTACCCAGCGGCAGAATAACATTGGGGCGTCGCCTTGCCCCAGCCCGTGCTGCCACCGGTGCACTCATAGTACATGCCGCCGCCGGTGCGGGAATAATTCGAATAGTCCATCTGCTCGGAGATGTGGCGCACCATATAAGCGCCGGTGTAGATGAACTTGAGGTCTCCGATCTTGCCGTTCACGGTCCAAGCCGTGTTCTCGTACTTGTCGACATTGTAAGAGGGCTCGAATGAGGTGATCTGCAGCGGCGCCAGCGGCTGGAAGTCGGAACCGACCGGTTCTTCCGACGAGATGCCCTCGGCGTCGAGGGTCTGCAGGCTCTGGCTGATCAGGACGTTCCAGTCATTGTTGATGTCGTACAGAACCGAAATGCGCGCCCCGGTGTGCGTCACCGGATTCTGGGCGTTCCTGGCGATGGCGGCGTTGTTGAGCTGTGCGGAGTTGGCGAGGGTGCACAGACCCGCCGAGCCGGCCGGCTTGCCGTTGGGGCAGACGCCGTTGGTCGGTGTTATGTTGAAGTAGTAGTTGCCGAGGTCGGAATTGGAGCGCGTGAGGGTGCCCGGCACATTGTCGATGTAGCCACCCTGGTGGTCGTCATAGACCACCGCCCGGATCGCCAGCTTGTCCTTGACGATTGGGATGTTGATCATGGCGTTACCGTAGGCGTTGTTGTCGCCGTGGGTCGTGAAGCCGTAGGCCGCCTCCACGTTGCCGCTATAGTTTTCCAGGTCGGGTTTGTTGGTGATGTAGCGAAGCGCGCCCGCCTCGGCGCCGCCACCGAACAGGGTTCCCTGCGGCCCCTCGAGCACCTCGACGCGCTGCATGTCGACCATATAGATGTCGACGTTGCGAGAAGGGAACTGCATGGACTGATCGTCCAGGTACACTGCAACGTTGGGGAAATTCCCGATCGTGGAGCTCGACTGGTTACCAGCGAATCCGGCGCTGAGGCCGCGCATGAAGATGTTGCCCTGACCTGCCCCGTTACTGGCGTAGGTCACATTGGGCGTGTACTTGAGCAGGTCGTCGAGCGTGGTGACGTTGAGCTGTTGCAGTGTCTGGCCCGTGAAGGCCTGGACCGTCAGCGGAACATTCTGGATGTTTTCGGCGCGGCGCCGGGCCGTGACGATGATCTCGGACACCCCCGCAGAGTCCGATACCCCGGCAGAGTCGGAGCCCGCCGTCGCGTCGGAAGCCGTGGCCGTGGCGACCGCGCCGGCGGGAGCGGACGTGGTCTGGCCGGCCCAGGCCATCCCGGCGCCGAGCACATTGACGGCCACGCCGGCCAGCAGCGCGGCCTTGAGCCCGTTTGTCATAACCCACCCCTGTTTTCGCGAAGACGCGCGCGCCGTCGTCCCCATCGGGGCTCGGACCGGCGCTGAGCGGGGTTGTCGGGATTTGTGCGGGACCCCTCCAATACTTTGTCTGGATGGCGGGCATAGGTGCGTTCTATGGGCTCGGACGCTGAAGAAGAGGCGCTAACCTCAAGCGAAGCGCGAGAACCTGTCCGATGGCGCGGCTTGGATGGCTTTCAGGCCCGTGTCACGCGCGGGCCGGCGCCGAGGCGCGTAAGTCGAGGGAAAAATGAGGGATCGCCGGCGGGGGAAGCGGGCGGCGGCGCCTTGAAATCCCTTGGAGGCCTGGGCCGGAATCGAACCGGCGTGCACGGATTTGCAGTCCGCTGCGTAACCACTCCGCCACCAGGCCGTCAGGGGCGAGCCGCCTTTCGGCGGAGGCGGAGGGCTAACAGATGGCCGCGGGCGGGGCAATCGCATCGGCGATCGGGTTGTATCTCAGCCAGGTGAGTGGGGGCCTTTAGGCGCGTCGACGCCTCTTGGTGGGCTCGTCGGCAGGGCGTTGCTTCCAGGCTTGGTAGGCGGCGAACAGGCTCATCGCGACCGCCGTCAAAGAACCGATCACGACCGGTATGAAGGCAAATGGGTGATGATGGGTCATGTACGCGGACGATAGGCCTTCGCGGCGCCTGACGCTACGTCCCGTCAGCCGGCCCGATTTCAAACCGAGCCGCTACCGGCGATTGGCGCCGCGCGCGCGAGCGGCCTATAGGGGCGCGCAGATGGGCATACGCCCCCGTTTCTCCGAAGACACGCCATGAATGACGACTTCGCCGCCGCGCGGACCAACATGGTCGACAGCCAGGTCCGGCCCCTCGATGTGCCCGATATCTCGATCCAGGACGCCATGCGCTCGATCCGTCGTGAAGACTTCGTGCCGGCGGCGAAGCGCGCCCTGGCCTATGCGGACGCCGAACTGGAATACTCTGCGGGGCGATGGCTCCTGCGGCCGCGCGATGTCGCCAAGCTGATCCATGCCCTGGCGCCGCGCGCCGGCGAGACGGCCCTGGCGATCTCCGCGCCCTATGCCGGGGCGGTGCTCCAGCGGATCGGCCTCGACGTCGCCTCCTGCGATGCGGCCGGGCCTTTGCCGGCGCGCGAGGGCGGATGGCGGGTCATCATCTGCGAAGGCTCGGTGAGCAAGGCGCCCCAGGCCTGGGTCGACGCCCTGGCGCCAGGCGGGCGGCTGGGCGTGGTGGAACGCGACAGCGTGCTCGGCCGGGCCATGGTCTATCTGCGCGGCCCCGCGGCGGTTGGCGCGCGCCCCGTTTTCGACAGCACGCCGCCCCTGCTTGCGGGCTTCGAACGGCCAGTCAGCTTCGTATTCTGAAATTTTCGAAAAAAGCTGGGGAGAAGCTCACCCCCTGCGACGAATCGGCCGACCCAGGCGTTTGCGGCGTGGTCAGATCGTGACTAACGTGAGGTTACTTCGCCCGCTAACGCTATGACAGAACGGCGCCAGGCCATGAACGAACAACAAGCCGCCGAACCGACGCTGGAAGAGATCCTGGCGTCGATCCGCCGCATCATCTCGGAGGAGGGTCCCGGGGCAGTCTCCTCCTTCCCCGCCATGAGACCTCTGGACGCCGAGGAGGCCGACGATGTTCTTGTCCTCACCCGCCGAGCTCCCCCGATCGAGCTTCAAATGACAGCCAGTCAGTCCCAGCGGCCGAAGCCGCCGCGTTCGAATGGTGACATCGCCATGGATCCCTCGCAGGCCCCCGCGCTCGAAGCCGCGCCGGCGTCCGTCGCGGCCGAAGAGTCGATCCTCGGGCAAAAGACCGCGGAATCGACCGCCGCGGCGTTCGAAAAACTGTCGCAAGCGGCCGCCCTTCGCGACGCCCCGCGGCCCCAGATCCTGATGCCCGAGGCGGGCCGGACGCTCGAGGACGTCGTCCGCGACCTGATGCGCCCGCTTATCAAGGAGTGGCTGGACGAGAACCTCGCGGAGATCGTCGAGCGCCGGGTCGAGGAAGAGATCGAGCGCATCGTCAAACATCGAGTACGCTAGAAGGATCGCCGCCGGCCTTCGCGCCGGCGTCCACCGCGCCCCATCCGCCGTCATGTCCTGGCGGCGGATGGGGCGTAGCGTTCTTTCTGGCCGGGTCCGCCCCCTAGCGTCCGGCCGCCGCATTTGGGCCCCGTGATGCTCGAGAAGACCTTCGACCCCGCCGCCGCCGAACCGCGCCTCTATGGCGCCTGGGAGAAGTCCAGCGCCTTCGCGCCGACAGACGATCCGGCCGCGCCTCCCTTCAGCATCGTCATTCCGCCGCCCAACGTCACGGGCCAGCTTCACATCGGCCACGCCCTCAACGGGACGCTGCAGGATGTCCTGATCCGCTTCGCGCGGATGCGCGGGAAGGCGGCCCTCTGGCTGCCGGGCACGGACCATGCCGGCATCGCCACCCAGATGATGGTCGAGCGCCAGCTCGCCGCCGAAGGCAACATGAGCCGCCGCGACCTGGGCCGCGAGGCCTTCGTCGAGCGTGTGTGGGAGTGGAAGGCCAAATCCGGCGGAGCCATCGTCAACCAGCTGCGGCGCCTGGGCGCCTCGTGCGACTGGACCCGCGAGCGCTTCACCCTCGACGAGGGCCTGTCGAACGCGGTTCGCAAGGTCTTCGTCGACCTGCACAAGGCGGGGCTTGTCTATCGCGACAAGCGCCTGGTGAACTGGGACCCGCACTTTCAGTCAGCCATCTCGGACATCGAGGTGGAGCAGAGGGAGGTCGACGGTTTCTTCTGGCGCCTCGCCTATCCGCTGGAGGACGGCTCGGGCGAGATCGTCGTCGCTACCACGCGTCCGGAGACCATGCTGGGCGACGTCGCCGTCGCCGTGCATCCAAGCGACGAGCGCTACGCCCACCTGATCGGCAAGTGCGTGCGCCTGCCGATCGTCGGGCGCCCGATCCCGATCATCGCCGACGACTACGCCGATCCCGAGAAGGGCTCGGGCGCGGTGAAGATCACCCCCGCCCATGATTTCAACGACTTCAAAGTCGGCCAGAGGCACAACCTGCCGATCATCAGCGTCCTCGATGCTGCGGCGCGGATGAACGAGAACGCGCCCGCCGCCTACCGCGGCCTCGACCGCTTCGAGGCCCGCAAGAAGGTGGTCGCCGAGATCGAGGCCCTTGGCCTGCTGCGCGGGGTCGATCCGACGCGCCACGCCGTCCCTCACGGCGACCGCTCCGGCGCGGTGATCGAGCCCTTCCTCACCGACCAGTGGTATGTCGACGCCAAGACCCTGGCGGGCCCCGCCATCGCCGCCGTCGAGCGTGGCGAGACGGTGTTCGAGCCTCGCCACTGGGAGAAGACCTATTTCGAGTGGATGCGGAACATCGAGCCCTGGTGCGTCTCGCGCCAGCTCTGGTGGGGTCACCGCATCCCCGCGTGGTATGGCCCCGACGGCCGGATCTTCGTCGCCGAGACCGAGGGGGCGGCGCGCGACAAGGCGCGCGAGCACTACGGACGTGACGAGCCCCTGCGCCAGGACGAGGACGTTCTCGACACCTGGTTCTCCTCGGCCCTGTGGCCGTTCTCCACTCTCGGATGGCCTGAGCACACCGAGGACCTGCGGCGTTTCTATCCCACCGACACCCTGGTGACGGGCTTCGACATCATCTTCTTCTGGGTCGCCCGGATGATGATGATGAGTCTGCACTTCACCGGTCGCGCCCCGTTCCGCCGTGTCTTCATCAACGCCCTCGTCCGCGACGCGGAAGGGGCGAAGATGTCCAAGACCAAGGGGAACGTGATGGACCCCCTGGAGCTGGTGGATGACTACGGGGCCGATGCCCTGCGCTTCACCCTGGCGGCGATGAGCGGGCAGGGGCGCGACATCCGCCTCTCGCGCCAGCGCATCGAAGGCTATCGCAACCTCGGCACCAAGCTGTGGAACGCCGCGCGCTTTGGCCAGATGAACGGCTGCGCGCCCGCCCCCGGCTTCGATCCGGGCTCGGCCAAGGGCGTCATCAATCGCTGGATCCGCAGCGAGACGGTCAAGACAGTCCGCGAGGTCACCCAGGCGCTTGAGGCCTGCGCCTTCGACGAGGCGGCGGGAATTCTGTACCGCTTCATCTGGAACCTCTACTGCGACTGGTACGTCGAGTTCGCCAAGCCGAGCCTGCAGGGCCAGGACGAGGCGGCGAAGGCGGAGACGCGGGCGATGACGGCCTGGGCGCTGGACGTGATCCTGCGCCTGCTCCACCCGATCTCGCCCTTCATCACCGAGGAACTGTGGGCGCAGACGGCGTCTGCGCAGGGACGCGGGCGGCTGCTCATCTCCGAGCCTTGGCCGGAACTGCCCGATGCGTGGCTCGACGCGGACGCCGACGCCGAGATCGGCCTCGTCATCGCCGCGGTCGCGGAAGGTCGCTCGCTTCGGGCGGAGCTCAACGTTCCGCCGGGCGCGAGGCCCGACCTCGTGGTCATCGAGCCCAGCGACGAGCAGCGCCGGGCCGTCGAGGCGAACGCGGCCGTGATCGGCCACACCCTGCGCTCAGGCGGCATCGCGTTCGCCTCTGTCATGCCGCACGGCGCGGTCCCCTACGTCGCCGCCGGCGCGACCTTCGCCCTGGCCGTTGGCGCCCACATTGACCTCACGGCCGAGCGCGCGCGCCTCGCCAAGGAGATCGCCGCGCGGTCCGCCGACGCCGAGAAGACGGCGCGGAAGCTCTCCAATCCCGACTTCGTCTCCCGCGCGCCGGAGGAGGTGGTGGAGGAGAACCGCGAGCGCCTGGCGGAGGCGGAGGCCGCCAGGGAGCGGCTCTCCGCCATGCTCGAGCGCCTCGAGGCCCTGGTCTGAAGGGCCGCCTTCTCGAGTTCGAGCCGACCCAGTCCTTCGCCCTGGGCGCTTAGAGCAAACCCCGTTCAGGCGGAACCGCCAGAACGGGGATAATTTGCTCTAGATTCAAAAGTGTAGAGCCTGATTCACCGTTTGCATCTGTTCCGTGCAAACGGATCAGGCTCTCGAGCGCGCCAATCAGTTCGCGGCGAGAAAGCGCGTCAAAGCAAGAACCCGAAGCGCGACGTCGGCGTCTTGCCCAGGCGCGCGCTATGCTATAAGTGTTCAAAGAACATGAACACGGGATGAGGCGGAACCGCTTCATCTCGAATCAAAAAGAGCAGATCGGATGGACGCATCAAATCTCTCGCCGATGCGCACGGTGGTGACCGATGAGGCGGTCTGGGGGCGGTTGCGGGTCGGCGAGGCGTCAAGGCCGCAACCGGCTTCGTCCGAAGCGTTGGTGCGCGTCGCGGCGGTCTCGCTAAATCGCGGTGAGCTGAAGACCGCATTCGGGGCGCCGAGTGGCTGGCGCCCGGGTTGGGACTTTGCGGGCGTTGTGGAGGGCGCCTCGAGCGACGGCTCCGGCTTCTCCGTCGGCGCGCGGGTCGTCGGCCTCGCGCCGATCGCGGCGTGGAGCGACTACGTCACGGCCTCCAGCCCGTTCCTGGCGCGCGTTCCCGACGGCGTCGACCTCGATGAGGCCGCGACCCTGCCGGTCGCCGGGCTGACAGCCAAGGCGGCGCTCGCGAAGGGAGGGCGTCTCGAGGGGCGGCGCGTGCTGATCACCGGTTCTTCGGGCGGTGTGGGGGTGTTTGCCGTGCAACTCGCCGCCCTGGAGGGGGCCCAGGTGACGGCGGCGATCCGGAACCCCGGGCACGCGGACCTGGTGCGCCAGCTGGGGGCCGGCCAAGTGGCGCTGGGCGCCAACTTGTCCGGCGCTGAGGCTCACGGGCCTTTCGATCTGATCCTGGACTCGGTCGGAGGCGACAGCCTCGCGGCGGCGCTTGGAATGCTCGCTCCCGGTGGAACGTGTGTCCTGCTCGGGGCGTCGGCGGCCGAACGAATCACCTTTGATGCGTCGAAGTTCCGGATCGGCGGCACAAGCTTGTATGGATTGGTGATGGGCTACGAGTTTCACCGTGAGCCCCCCGCGGCCGGACTGGCCGCCCTGTTGGCGCTCCTCGAGGCAGGCAAGCTTCGGGTCATAATCGGGCGGCGGGCGCCGGCCCTGGAAGTTGCTCAGGTCGCGGACGATCTCGTCATGCGCCGTTTCATCGGCAAGGCGGTGTTGACCTTCGATTGCCCGGCCTGACCTGCCGGCGGCATGGTTGGCGCACTCAGGCGACAGCCCGCCCGAAGACTCCGTTCAGAACAAGCGCTTCAAGTCCGTCGATCAGTGTTTCCCGGTCCGCCCACGGGAAGTCTGGTCGGCTGATCAACAGGGAAACGGCCCCGTGGCCGATGAACCATAGGATCTGCGTGACCACGAGCGGCTCTAGCTCGCCGAGCAGCTCTGGACCGCAGGCGTCGTCCAGAAGCTCGGCGAAGCGCATAAAGCTGCGGGCGCCGGGTTCCTGCCTCTGCGACGGGATTGAAAAGTCCTTCTTGAGCGGGCCTAGGGCTTCGGGGCTCACGGTGAAGGTGAGCTGATAGTCGGCCGGATGGCTGAGTCCGAACTCGATGTAGGCGCGGGTGAGCCGACGCAGGTTCTCCCTGGGCGTGTCGCCGTCGATGACCGAGCGCTCGAAGGCTGCGGTCATCGCCTCGTGGGTCTCTTCGCTGATCGCGCGCAGGATATCTTCCTTGGTGGCGAAGTAGATGTAGAGACCCGTCTGGGAAAGGCCTGCTTTTTCGGCGAGCGCGCGGGTCGTAACTCGGGCGAAGCCTTCACTTGCAAACAGTTCTCGCGCCGCATTCAGGATCTCGGACCGTCGCTCACTGCCCGAGCCTTTGGGCTTACGTTTTGAGCGCGGCTCCGCGCGTCGCTGAGACTTCGCCTTGTCCATGGGTGTTCGTAGCCCGACGCCCCGCCTGGCGCCACCGCGAGGATTGCGCAGACCCTTGCGGCGGCCCGAAATCCATCATAAGTGTTCAAAGAACATATTGGCGAAGGTGCTTCCATGTCCAACGCTGGAGACCCGGACCGACGCAGCCTGTTGACCGTCGGAGTGGGCGGCTTGGCGCTGGGTGGTCTCGTCGGCGCAGCCACAGGAGAGACCTTGCAGCGCGAGCCAGAGCCCCGTGTCGAAGGCCGTCGCCGCTTTCACAACAAGGTTGTGCTGATCACCGGAGCGACATCCGGGATTGGCGCGGCTGCCGCCAGGATGTTCGCGAAGGAAGGCGGCAAGGTCGCCTTCTGCGGTCGGCGTGCCGATCGGGGCGCCCAGGTCGAACAGGAGATTCGCGGTCGAGGGGGAGAGGCGACCTACATCCGAGCCGACGTGCGAGTCGAAGAAGATGTCCGGAAATTCGTCGACAGAACCGTGCAGACGTACGGCGGCCTCAACGTGT
>DATHPX010000043.1:0-7575 GCA_035483335.1 Caulobacteraceae bacterium
CGGGAAGTGACGCTTCCGACTCCGCGCCATATTCGGCCAGGATCAGCACAAACGGGCGACGGTTAACCGAGACCACCAACGCGAGCAGGGTGCGCCCGCCCTGCGAGAACGCGAACAGGTCTCCGCCCGTCAACTCATCCCGCGTGGTTAGGTCGCTCGGCCAGCGAGTCACGAAGTTCATCGCACAATCTCCTTCGCCGCACCCCCGCCGGAGTCCGGTCGAGGCCGTCGCCATCCGCCGCTCGCGGTGGGGTAAATGGTGGGGTAAGAAGTGACCGCCGGACAAATTCCCAAGCGGCCACGGGAACTTACAAGAAGCCGGTGGCGTCCCGTACAGGACTCGAACCTGTGACCCCCGGTTTAGGAAACCGATGCTCTATCCGGCTGAGCTAACGGGACGGGCCGCCGCCTTTTAAGACGGCGGGGCGCCTTTCCACAACGTCCAACCCAGCGGCGCGCCTATTCGCCCTCGACGGCCAAGCCAAAAGCCGCCATCGACGGGGCTCGGGGACCTTTAAGGGCGAGACATGTTTGAATCGCTGCGCGAAATGGACCGGCGCCAATGGAGCGCCACGCTGGCCGCCTTCGCCGGTTGGTCGCTCGACGCCTTCGACTTCTTCCTGATGGTCTTCATGTTCCAGGCCATCGCGCACGAGTTCCACGCCAGCGTGCCGGCCGTGACCGCCGCTAGCGCGGTGACCCTGGCCGCGCGGCCGTTCGGCGCCTTCTTCTTTGGCCAGCTTGCCGACCGCTACGGGCGCCGCCCCGTGCTGATCGCGGTGATCCTGCTCTATTCGGCCTTCGAGCTGGCCTCGGCCTTCGCTCCGAGCCTGGCGGTGCTGCTGGTCCTTCGCGCCTTCTTTGGCTTCTCGATGGGCGGCGAGTGGGGTGTCGGCGCGTCTCTCGCGATGGAGACGATCCCGGCCAAGGCGCGGGGATTCGTCAGCGGTTTCCTTCAGCAAGGCTACGCCGTCGGATACCTGCTGGCGGCGCTGGTCTTCTTCCTGCTGTTCGACAAGATCGGCTGGCGAGGCATGTTCATCGTCGGCGTCGCCCCCGCCCTGGTCTCGATCCTCATCTTCCTGCACGTCGAGGAGTCGCCGTCCTTCGAGGCCGCCCGCCACACGCGCGCCCCCGGTCACCATCGCCACGTGTGGGCGCTGGGCGCATTCGCCCTCCTCGTCGCCCTGGCCCCCGCGACGCTCTCGATCGTGACGGGCCTGAACGTCACGACCCTGATCTATGCGATCTGCGCGCCGGTAGGCCTGGCCGGCCTCTGGGTCTTCCGCAGCCACTGGCGCATCGCCCTCTACCTCACCGTGATGATGACGGCCTTCAACCTCTTCAGCCACGGCACCCAGGATCTCTATCCGACCTTCCTCAAGTCGCGAGGCTTCGGCACTGGCCAGGTCGGCATGGCCACGGCGATCGGCAATGTCGGCGCCATCTGCGGCGGCATACTGATGGGCGCCTGGTCGGAGCGGCTGGGCCGGCGCTGGGCCATGATCGTTGCGGCGGCGGTCTCGATCGTACTGATCCCGCTATGGGCCTTCTCCCCTACCCTGGTCCTGCTCGCCGCTGGCGCCTTCGTGATGGGGGCGGCGGTGCAGGGCACCTGGGGCGTGGTGCCGGCCCATCTCAACGAACTGGCGCCGTCGGACGCCCGCGGGGCCTTCCCCGGTTATGTGTATCAGATGGGCAACCTGCTCGCCTCGGGCCTAATCGTCGGTCAGGCGACCTTGGCCAAGGCGCACGGCGGTGACTACAGCTTCGCGCTCGCGATTACGGCGGGCGTCGTGGCGGTTCTGATCATCGTGATTGTGCTGTTCGGCCCCGAGCGGCGCGGTGCAGACCTGACGGTCGAACAGGGCTGAAGCCGGGAGCGCCCCTCCCTCCCCTTTATGGGGAGGGGGTGGCGCGCCGAAGGCGCGACGGGTGGGGAACCCCGGGGGAAAGACACCGGCGCCGGTGATGATCCACACTTCCCCACCCGTCTCGCCGCTTCGCGTCGAGACACCCTCCCCATGAAGGGGGGGGATGGGTGAGTGATCGCGGAGGAGGATCGGTCAGGCCGCCTTGCGCAGCGACTTGTGCAGCATCTCGATCGCGGCGTCGCGGTCGATCTGCTCGATGGCGGCCACTTCGCGCGCCATCCTGTCGAGGGCCGATTCGTAGAGCTGCCGTTCGGAATAGGACTGCTCGGGCTGGCTCTCCGAGCGGTGCAGGTCGCGCACGACTTCGGCGATGGAAATCAGGTCGCCGGAGTTGATCTTGGCTTCGTACTCCTGGGCGCGGCGGCTCCACATGGTGCGCTTCACGCGGGCGCGACCCTTCAGGGTGCTCAGCGCCTGGACGACGATATTGCCTTCCGCCAGGGCGCGCAGTCCGGCAGTGCGCGCCTTCTTGGTCGGGACCCGCAGGGTCATCTTTTCATGATCGAAGGTGATCACATACACCTCAAGCGCCATCCCCACGACCTCCTGGGTCTCAACGCCCACGACGACGCCCACGCCATGCGCGGGGTAGACGACGTGATCACCCACGGAAAATTCGTGTCCGCTCTTAAGGCTCATGATGTCCGATCTCCTTCCAATACACCTCGCCGACCGACGACCCGATCGCCGGCGATTTTATAGGGTAAGGGGGCCTTGCAAGGTCCCGCCCACAGGACGGCGCAAGCCTCGCAGCATCGCGAGGCCATCACGTGGGGTCCCGTGAACCTCGGGCGCAGGGCGCACGCGAAATGGTCAGCGTGCGGGCGGCGACCCGATGTGGTTCTTTTACCACAGAAGGTCGAACCTTTAAAGGCTTTGTGACATCCCGCGTCCGGTCGCCGCAGGACGAAAGAGCGCAGTCCGGCTGAGCTTGATCTCAGGAGCCCTGGCCTGGCTTTTCACTGAAATACTTCTCGAGTTTGTCAGTCTCGCGCTCATACTGTTCGGCGTCGGCCGGGGGCGTTCCTTTGAGCGTAATGTTCGGCCAGACCTTCGAATACTCGGTGTTGATCCGGAGCCACTTTCCGTCGGGATCGTCTTCCGTGTCGGGTTTGATCGCGTCCACCGGGCACTCAGGCTCGCAGACCCCGCAGTCGATGCACTCGTCGGGATTGATGGCGAGGAAGTTCTCGCCCTCGTAGAAGCAGTCGACGGGGCAGACCTCCACGCAGTCCATGAACTTGCACTTAATGCAGGGGTCGGTGACGATATAGGTCATCCAGGGACTCGGGTCAGGAATGGACGGCTCGTGGCGCCGCGCCGTCGCCGGACGGGCGGCGGTGTATCTGAGGCGCGCCTGCCGTTTGTCAATGCCGGCGCGTCTCCTCGGCAGATTATTCAGCGCCCGATGCGTCGCCGCCCTCGGGTGGCGTCAGAGGGGCGTACAACTCCCGCGCCTCCGAGGCGGGGCCGCGTCGCTCGCCGAGACTCACCACGCGCACCGCCGTCAGTCGTCCGGCGATCGCGAACACCAGTTCGTCCCCGGGCCGGACCGTGCGCGAGGCCTTGTCGAGGCGCGTCTGCACTCCGTTGCGTGCCAGGCGTATGCGTCCTTCCTCGGCCAGCCGGGCGGCGAGCGAGCGGGTCTTCGAAAAGCGGGCCCGCCAGAGCCACACGTCGATCCGGCAGGCGTCTTCAGCCATGGGCGCGCCTTGCCCGTGGCCGCTTGCGGCGCGGGGGGTGGGGCGCAGCGGGTTGCAGGGCCGCGAGCGCGGCGAACGGAGAGTGCGGGCGGTGCTGCGCCGGAGGCGTGCTGGTCGCCGAGCGCCGGCGCCGCCAGCACATCGCCTCGCCCGGCTTTTGTCCCCGCATGGGGACGTAGCCCAGCCCGCGGAGGATCTCCTGCGCCTGCCTCTCGGTCCAGCCGAGCTCCTGGCGGTGCGCCTCGCTCAGGCGGAACGCCCCGTCCTCCTGCCGCCCCGACTGCAGGTGCTCCGAGAGGCGGTCGAGGCTCTCCGCAGTGACTGCGAGCCCGCCTACCCGGATCAGGCTCCGCAGGCCCAGGGCGCGTGGCGGCGGCGGGGTCACCAGGCGGATTGGCCCGTCCCCGCCGGGACGCCAGTCGGGAGCTGCAAGGCGGGCGAAGGCCTCGGCGAGGGGCGCAGCGTCTGGCTGCCGCTCGAGCCGTATCGCGAACTGGCCGAAGCGGACGCCCACGGCGCGCAGGGCGCGCCGCTCGCCGCGGCTGAGGTGGGCCAGGTCGGTCTCCACCCCCCGGCGGTCCATCGCGCCGCCGTTCTCGAGCAGCCGGTAGGCGATCCCTCGCGCCAGGCCCTTCAGGCTTCCCGACGCGACGGCGTCGGCAAGAGCCTTGAGCGAGGACAGCCGCCGGCTGGCCTCGCTGGCGACGAAGGCCTCCAGGCGCCTGGCTGCGCGCTCCCGCGCCAGCGGCGGACCCAGCTCGCCATGCAGACGCACCGAGGGTTTGAACGGGTCGCCGCCGAACAGCGTCCCCGCCGACTCGCCCTTCCACAGGACGTCGCCCGAGGCCTCGAAGGCGAACGCCTCGTCGGCTTCCTGGGCGAGACGGCCGAGCCGGCGCGCCACCTCCGGCCCCACGGCCTTCTGCACGGCCGCTCGCAGGGTCCGCGCTTCCAGCGCGCCGGAGCCTTGCGCCGGCTCGAACCGCACTCCCTGCAGGCGGCCCACGAACTGGCCTTCCACGGTCACCACGCCGTCCGCCCCGACTCCAGCCAGAAGGTCCTCGCCCGCACCCAGGCTGCGCATGAGCACGCTCGTGCGCCGGTCGATGAAGCGCGCCATGAGCTTCTCGTGAAGGGTGTCGGAGAGGCGGTCCTCGAGCTGGCGCGTCACCTCGCGCCAGTGCGGGGCGTCGGCGAGCCAGTCCGGACGATTGGCCACATAGGCGAGCGTGCGCACGCCGGCGAGGCGTGTGGAGAGGGCGTCGATCTCGCCATCCAGCCGGTCGAACCGCCGGTGCTGCTCGGCCATCCAGTCGTTGGGGATGACCCGCCGGCCGGTGCTCAAGTGGTCGAACAGGATCCGCACGAGTCCCATGTGCTCGTCCGGCGTGATCTTGCGGAAGTCGGGGGTCTGGCAGGCGTCCCACAAGCGCAGCAGGACGGAGCGGTCGCGCGCGCGGTTGGCGACCTCGGGATCCGCCGCAAGCCGCCGCAGGGCGCGTTCGTCCATCGCCTCGTCCGCGCTCTTCAGCCCATCCCTGGGCGCAGGCGCGGCGAGGGAGCGCATCAGGTCGGCCAGGGAATCGAAGTCGAGTGCGCTGTTGCGCCAGAAGGCCGCCTCCACCGGGGCGAACCGGTGGCCTTCCACGGCCTCGACCAGCTCCTCGTCCATCGCCGGGCAGCCGCCGGTGACGCCGAAGGTTCCGTCCTTGCGGAAGCGGCCGGCGCGGCCGGCGATCTGGCCGACCTCGTGGGGATACAGCGGCCGGCGCCGTTTGCCGTCGAACTTCTCCAGGCCGGCGAAGGCGACATGGTCGACGTCCATGTTCAACCCCATGCCGATCGCATCGGTGGCCACCAGGAAGTCGACTTCGCCCGACTCGTAGAGCGCGACCTGGGCGTTGCGGGTGCGCGGGCTTAGCGAGCCCATCACCACAGCCGCGCCGCCCTTCTGTCGGCGGATCAGCTCGGCCACGGCGTAGACCTGCTCCGCCGAGAAGGCGACCACGGCGCTGCGCCGAGGCAGGCGCGTGAGTTTGCGCGCGCCGTCGTAGGTCAGGGTCGAGAACCGCTCCCTTTCAACGATCTCGGCGCCTGGAAGCAGCCTTCGCACCAGGGGCGCCATGGTCCCCGCGCCCAGGAGCATGGTCTCGAACGTCCCTCGCGCCCGGAGCAGGCGATCGGTGAAGATGTGGCCGCGCTCGGGGTCGGCCACGAGCTGCGCCTCGTCGACGGCCAGGAACTCCACCTGCCGTGTCATCGGCATGGCCTCGACCGTGCAGACGAAATAGTGCGCCCGCGGGGGGATGATCTTCTCTTCGCCGGTGATCAGGGCGACGGCCCGGGGCCCTCGCGCACGCACGATGCGGTCGTAGATCTCGCGCGCCAGGAGGCGCAGCGGCAGGCCGATCATGCCTGAGGCGTGACCCAGCATCCGCTCCACGGCGAGATGGGTCTTACCGGTGTTGGTGGGGCCCAACACCGCGACGAGTCGGGAAGGCGCCTGTCCCGTCGGACGGTGACTCATGACGTCCCTCCATGTGGCGGATGGAAGGATGAAAGGCAATCGCGGCAAGGCCTTGGCCGCGAGTTAACAAACGATCTGCGGAATCCGGAACGAGGCCGAAACGAATCACGTCCGAATCGCTGACTCGACAGCGAATCAGGTTTCGTTCCCTACGAGATATTGTGGGCTGCTTCGGTGTTAGGCACAACGGAGGCATGACCTGGTCGGCCCAGCAATATGTCGCGTTCGAAGAAGAGCGCACGAGGCCCGTGCGCGACCTCGTGAGCGCCGTCCCGGGCGGCTCCGTCCGCTACGCGATCGACCTGGGATGCGGTCCGGGAAACTCGACCGAGGTCCTGCTCGACCGCTTCCCCGACGCGGCCGTGAGCGGGCTCGACAGCTCCCCCGACATGATCGAGGCCGCGCGCCGGCGCCTGCCCGCGGTGGAGTTCGAGGTGGGCTCGGTGGAGGCATGGGACGAGCTGGGCCCATTCGACGTCATCCTCGCCAATGCGGTGTTCCACTGGGTTCCCGACCACGTCCGCCTGTTCCCGCGCCTGGTGGCGAAGCTCGCCCCCGGCGGGGCGCTCGCGGTGCAGATGCCAGACAATCTCGAGGAGCCGTCCCATCGCCTCATGCGCCAGGTGGCGAGCGAGGGCCCGTGGGCGGCGCGTCTGGCCGCCGCTGCCGGAGAGCGGACCGAGGTCCAGACGGCGGAGTGGTATTTCCGTCTCCTGCAGCCCCTGTGCGCGCGTGTCGACGTCTGGCGCACGACCTATCATCACCTGCTCGCCGGCCCGGCGGCGGTGGTGGAGTGGTTCAAGGGAAGCGGCCTTCGCCCCTTTCTCGCGCCGCTTGACGAGCCCCAGCGCGCCGCCTTCCTGGAGCGCTACGAGGCCGCAATCGCGGCGGCCTATCCCCCGTCGGCCGACGGGACGGTGCTGCTGCCCTTCCCGCGGCTCTTCATCGTCGCCGTTCGCTGAACGCGGGCTGAGCGGTCGCCCGGAGCGCGGACGTCCCCGTCCGCCCTTCCATTCCCGCGGCCGTGTCTCGGGCGGACGAGGACGTCCGCGCTCCGTGGGCTAGAGCTCCGGTTGACGGGCCGTCGAGGCTTGCCCTATATGCCCGCCTCCCGCGCCCGAGCGACGAGCTCCGGGCGCGCATGCTTTGGATAAGGTCCCATGTCCCGCCGCTGCGAACTCACCGGTGTCGGCCCGATGGTCGGCCACAATGTGAGCCACTCGAACATCAAGACGAAGCGGCGCTTTCTGCCTGCGCTGGCGCCGGCCAGCCTGCAGTCGGACGCCTTGGGCCAGACCTTCAGGCTGCGGATCTCCAACGCCGCGCGCCGCACACTGGACTTCCGCGGGGGCCTCGACGCCTACCTCGTCAAGACCAGCGACGACCTGCTCTCGCCCCGCGCCCTGAAGAT
>DATHPX010000044.1:0-8436 GCA_035483335.1 Caulobacteraceae bacterium
CTCGAAAGGATCGATGCGGCGAGCGAGCCCTATCTGCCCTATCCGCACGACTTCATGCGCATGGCGCGGCAGATCACGGCGATGCTGGTCCAGCAGAATGCGGGCGCGGGGGCGAGGTAGGGGCGCGCGTTCCGGGCCCGCCCTCACCTCTTCTTCGCCACCCAGTCGCAGAGCAGCCCCGCCATCGCCTCGCGTTCCTCGCGGCTGTCCTCGAAGTAGTGCGCGCCGGTGATGAGATGGAATTCCTTGTCTGCGCTGCCGATGTTCTCGAAGATCTTCTTCGCGTCGCTGGGAAAGACGCCGGTGTCGGCCAGGCCCTGCACTACCAGGCAGGGCAGGTCGAACTTGGCGAGCTGTTCGGCCCCCTGGCATTTCGAAGTCTCCAGGCTCCACATCGAAAGCCATGTGCTGAGCGTATTCGCCCTGCCGATGCTGGGTCTCTTGTTGGCGTCCGCCGGGTGGCCGGCGTAGCACATGGGCGTCTTGCGCTCTGACGGATCGATCGCGCCATCCATCATCCGCAGGTCCGCCCAGCAGCGGAACAGCGGAAACAACCGGTCGGGAATCCCGGCGGCGTTCAGACGCTCCAACTCGCTCTTGGCCCAGTCGGTTATGCGTTGGTTGCGCGCCCGCTGGGCGGCGCGGTAGCGGGTGATGAAGGCTTCCGGATAGGGCGGCCCGTTGTCCGGGTTGAAGGGATTGAGAGCCTCGCCGGTCGCGACCGGATCCCACTCGTCGACCACCGAGGCGTCCATCCAGTCTGTCAGCACCTCGGGCCGGCCCTGGTGGGCGTTGAGGGAAATGTAGAGGTCCGCTTTGGGCAAGGCGTTCAGCGCCTCCGCTCGCCGCCCGCCCAGCGGCTCGCCCAGCGTGGGCGCGATCGCCTCGGCCTGGTACGCGCCCATCAGCGATCCGCCTCCGGAGTTGCCGAGAATGACGATCGTCTCGACGCCCGCCTCCTCGCGCAACCAGCGTACGCCCACGCCGATGTCGATGATTGCGTGCTCGAGCAGGAACTGGTCCTCGGCGCCGCGATAGCGTGTGTTCCAGCCAAGGAAGCCGTAGCCGCGCGAGGCGAGGTACGGGGCGATGTAGTGTTCGGAGAAGTCGACATTGTAGTGAGTGGCGATGAAGGCCGTCTTCTGTCGCCGCCCGTTCGGCGTCGTGTAAATGCCTTGGCACGGATGCCCGCCAGCCTGGATACGCGGCGAGGTCGGCGAGGTGAGGCCAATGAATTGCCGGTCCAGCCCGCGCATCAAGTCACTGTCGTCGATCACCACTTTCGTCCCTTTCTTGAAATTCTTCGAGCGGGGCGGCTCGCTGAGGACACGAGGCACAGTGATCCAACAGAAGAACGCTACCTCGGCATCGATGTCGACGACGCACTTGAGCTGTCAGAGCAGATTGAGCTGCGGTCGCACCGAAGGACCGCCTCTGCCTGCCGCAGGTCGCTTCCCCTCGAGCCGCGGACCCACAAAAACGCCGATCTCATCCGGCTCCTGCTGGATCAGAGGTAATGGCGGGCGCCGGACCTCTCGCGCGCCGCGCCGACGGGCTCTCGCCAAACCGCTGGACGTGCCAGCGGGAGAACGCGCTGAGGGCGGAGAATCCGAGCAGATCGGATATGGATGTCAGCGACCGCTCGCCGCCGAGATAGGTCGCGGCCAGTTCGGCGCGGACCGAGTCGAGGATGGTCGAGAAACTCACACCCCGGGCGGCGAGCTGCCGCGAAACGGTGCGCCGGTCGACGCCCAGGTGGGCGGCGATGCGCTCGATCGTGGCCTGGCCGCCGGGCAGGAGCAGCAAGACCAGCTCCCGCACGCGTTCCTCCGGTTGGCGGGGTCGTTCGCGCATCGCCTGTTCGGCGTAACGGGCAAGCTGGCGCGCCATGACCGGATCGGCGGTCGCGATGGCGGCGTCCAGGTCGCGCCGCAAACAGACCACGCCGTCGAACTCCTGGTCGAAAGCGACGTCGGCCCCGCAGACGCGCCGATGCGCGCCGGGCTGGCTGGGCGCTCCGTGGACAAAACACACCAGCTGCGGTCGCCAGCTGGCCCCAAGCAATGCCGCCAACATACGACAGGCCGTTCCGACGGTGAGCTCCACCGACTGCCTCGAACGCCGACCGGAAGGGGAGGCGATGAGGGGGCGCAGGATCGCCAGATCTCCAGTGTCCTCCAGGATCAAGGACAGGGCGTCACTCTGCATCCAGATGTACTGGCCCAGAACGTCGATCGCCCGCCGGACGCTGGGCTGCTCGCGAGCGATCAGACCTACCAGGCCGAGGTTCGACAGCCGCCTGGTCTCGGCCAGGCGCAGTCCGAAGTCCTCGACGCCGCTTTGCCTGGCTGAAGCCTCGAGGATCCGCCCCACGGCGTTGGCCGGGACCTTGATGTCGGGATCATCCAGCGCCCGCCGGGGAACCCCGGCTCCGTCGAGGATGCGGTACGGATCGAGCCCGACCGAACGGGCCAGGTCCGCATAGCTGGTCAGCGCCGCGCTGCGGGTCAGGTGCTCCACGGGAACCTCCGCCTGCCCCGGATGGTCAATGCGATGCCCCGTCAGGTCAAGTCGCGCGTCGCCGAAGCGGGCATCGTCTCACTTAAAGAGGCGGCGCCCAGGCGGCGCGAACGGACCGGAGACGCGAGATGCATGCCCAGGGCAAGACGGCGATCGAGGCGGTGGTTCTGGCCGAACGCGAGGCTTACGAGACCATCGTGGTTCGCCCGCTGACGCCGGTGATCGGCGCGGAGATCGAGGGCGTCGATCTGGGCGCTGACCTATCCAACCATCAATTCACCGAGGTCCATCGCGCCTTCCTCGAACATCATGTGCTGGTGTTTCGCGATCAGCACCTCAGCGACGAAGACCACAAGGCGTTCAGCCGGCGCTTCGGCCGCCTGCACACGCACCCGCTCAACGCGGTCAATGGAACCACCGATCCGGAAGTCCTGGTGGTGAAGGCGAACAACAAGTCCAAGTACGTCGCCGGCGAAGGCTGGCACACCGACGTGACGTGCGATGCCGAGCCTCCCATGGGGTCGCTGCTCTACATTCGCGAGACCCCGGAGATCGGTTCCGGCGGCGACACGCTGTTCGCCAACACCTACCTCGCCTACGAGATGCTGTCAGATCCGATGAAGGCGATGCTCGAGGGTATGACAGCCGTCCACGACGGGGCGATCCCCTATATGCAGGGGTACGGCTACAGGCCCGAGCAGGCGTTTCCCAAGAACGAGCATCCGGTCGTCGTCCGCCATCCGGAGACCGGCCGCAAAGCGCTTTTCGTCAATCGCGGCTTCACATCCCACATCGTCCAGCTGGCGCGCTTCGAAAGCGCGGCCCTGCTGGAGATGCTGTACCGGGTGATCGAAACTCAACCGATGCTTCAGTGCCGCGTCCGATGGACCCCCAACACCCTGGTGATGTGGGACAATCGTTGCACGCAGCACCATGCGGTGTGGGACTACTACCCGCTCTCGCGCGCCGGCAAGCGCGTGTCGGTCATCGGCTCACGCCCCGTCGCCTGAAGCGAGCAAACATGTCCGATCAGGTTGTCTTGGCCGCGCTGTCGCCGGCTGACGAGAAACGGTGCGCCAAGGCGCTGTCCCCACCGGTCGCCTGGCCCACTCTGGCGATGGCGGTCGTGCTGCCGATCACCCATTGGAGTGTCGTCGCCCTGGGGCTGGCGGGCGGCTTGCCGCTGTGGGCCTGCGCGGCGATCCTGACCGTGACCGGCTATGCTCACTACACGCTGGTGCACGAGAGCATCCACGGCAACCTTGCGCCTGGCCATCCGGCTCTTCGCTGGCTGAACACGCTGGTCGGCTGGGTCGGCGCGCTGGGCCTTTGCCACAACTGGCCCATGATGATGCGTGGCCACGCCCTCCATCACGCCCACACCAATACTGATCAGGACCCGGACATCCATGTGAAGGGCTCCTTCGGCCAGTTGCTGGCCAGGTGGCTGGTCTTCGTCCCGATGTCGCTCGTGCCGCCGATCCTGTTCAGGTACGTGGCGCCGGCCCAATACCGCAAGCTCGACAGAATGCTGATGGGCGGCGAAATGCTGCAGGCGTCGGCGGTGTCCGTGGTCCTCCTGGCGCTGTTCGCCGTGTCGGTTCCGACAGGTCACGTGCTTGATTGGCTGCGCCTGCTCTTCATCCCCAGCCGGGTCGCCGCGCTGATCCTGCAGATCTGCTTTTCCTGGCTGCCGCACTATCCGTTCGATCGGACCGAGCGTTACCTCAACACCCGCGTCAGTCTCTGGCCCGGCGGCACGATCCTGCTGCTCCAGCAAAACCTGCACCTGATGCATCACCTCTGGCCGAGCGTACCGTTCTACAACTACGCCCGGCTCTACCGAAGCCTCCGCCCGACGCTGGTCGCCAAGGGCTCGCCGATCCAGGGCCTGTTGGTCGGCCGGTACGCGAAAGACCGCACGTACGCATGAACTTCGAAGATAGGGTCGGCGCTAGAGTAGTTGAGGCAATGGTCCGCTCTAGACGGTCTTCCCGTCGGGGGAGAGGCCGATCCCATTATAGCCCGTGCCACCAAACGAGATCTAGTTGGCTCGAGATCCGTCGGGGTTCTGGTGACACCTTGCCAAATGGGCCAATTATCATGCGCATGATTACGGGCGACCGGCAATTTGTAAGATGTCGCCGAAATCCCCCAACTAAAGCCGCCAAACGGGAACTTGCTTCAAGGCGGACATATCCGTTTCGGGCTTGATCGCGGCGCGGGGCCAGGCTGGGGCGGCCCCTATTCCACCGCCTTCAGGATGGTCTCGACGGCGGCCATGCGGTTGCGCACGTCCGTCAAGTTGGTCTCCATGGCGGCCAGGCTGGTCGCGATCTGCGACTGAGCCGCCGAGGCGCTTTCCGCCAGCTGGCGATAGGCGTCGTCGTTGGCCAGCCGCGCCCTCGCCTGCTGGACGGCCGCGTAGTAGCGCATTCCGAAGACGATCAGGATCGTCGCCAACGGAAGCACCAGGGTCAATAGATAGAAGATTGCGGTCATTGGAATCCTCTAGGTCTTAAGGTTTGGCGGTGAGTGTCTTGGCCGCGTCGGCTACGGCCGCCGGCGTGAGGTGAAAGGCGAATTCGGTGACTTCGAAATAGTTGAGCGCCTTGCCATCCTGGGACAGCTCCAGCTTGCTGGTCACCAGGCCGGCGTCCTCCAGCTTTTGCAGATGCAGATGCAGCAGGGGCCGGCTGATGCCGATCTCGCGCGCCAGCTGGCTGACATAGTTGCGACCGCCGCCGGCAAGCGCCGCGACGACCCGCATACGGTGCGGATTGGCCAAGGCGGCCAGGGTCGCCAGGAGCTGGTCGCCTTCCGTCGTGGTGTCGACATGCGATTTCACATGTCAGAAATACCTGACGCATGTCAGAAAATCAATTGATTGTTTCACGGCGGCTCGAGCGCCGCCGCCCGCTCCCTCGGGGCTGTCAACGAAGCGTTGCGAGTGCTGCGCCCCGGCGGTGCCGCGCCCATCCGCGCTCGACATGGGGCTGAGGCAGGTCGGGGTCTTTCCGGGCTACCTCGGCGAACGGCTAGGCGCTGAAATTCAGTTTCAGACCCGGCTCTGGCCAGCGCATCCGAACGAGCCTGCCCGTTTCGGAAAGGGTGATGAAGGCGTCGCGCCTGTCGGGCCCGCCAAAGCAGATGTTGGTTGTCATTCGGTCGGGCAGCGGAGTCTGGCGACAGGCGCCCGCCGGGGTCATGAGAGGCCCAGACGAAAAGCACAAATGCCCTTTTTCGATTGCCTTGCCAAAGGCGCGTGTCGCGGGATCATCTCGAGGCCGGCGACGACAAGGGGAAACGCCAGATGAGCGATGGGATCGACAGCGTCTGGGCGGACGCGGGCGAGCAGGTCGCCGCCCTGGCGGCGGGTAAGGTCAGTTCGCTGGAGCTGACGGACGCGGCCATCGCCCGGATCGAGCGACTGGACGGGCCGGTCAATGCGGTGGTGGTGCGCGACTTCGAGCGGGCGCGGGCGGCGGCAAGGGCGGCAGATGCGGCGCTGGCCAGGGGCGAGCGGCGTCCGCTGCTGGGTCTGCCGATGACGGTCAAGGAGTCTCACAACATCGCCGGGCTGCCGACCTGCTGGGGCTCCCCGGCCTTTTCCAGGTTCGTTCCGGAACGTGACTCGGTGGGCGTGACGCGATTGAAGACGGCCGGAGCGGTGATCCTGGGCAAGACCAACGTGCCGCCCTTCCTCTCCGACTGGCAGAGCAACAATCCGGTCTATGGCCGCACCAGCAATCCCTGGGACCTCGGCCGCAGCCCGGGCGGATCCTCCGGCGGCGGCTCGGCGGCGCTGGCGGCGGGGTTCACAGCGTTGGAGTTCGGCTCGGACATCGGCGGATCGATCCGCGTACCCTCCGCCTTCTGCGGGGTGTTCGGCCACAAGCCCAGCCACGGCGTCATCCCCAGCCGCGGCCAGTCCCCGCCCGGAACTGACGGTGACGGCATCCCCATGGCGGTGATCGGGCCGATCGCGCGCACCGCCATTGATCTCGAGCGGGCGCTGGACGTGCTGGCTGGCCCGGATGAGCAAGAGGCTGTGGGCTATCGCCTGGTCCTTCCGCCGCCGCGGCGCAAGAGCCTGGCCGACTATCGCGTGCTGGTGCTGACCCACCACCCGCTGGCGGCCACCGAGGCGGAGATCGTCGCGGCGCTGGAGACCTTGGCCGGGCGGCTGGAGGCCGAGGGCGGCCTCGTCGCGCGCGAGAGCGAACGCCTGCCGGACCTGGCCCGCGCCCACGGGGTCTACATCTCCATCCTGGAACCGCTGATGGCGACGCCGGAGGCCATGAACGCCCCGGGCGCGCCGCCTGTGGGCGTCCTGCTGTCGGCGACCTACGCCCAGACCATGATCCGCCGCGGATGGCGCGCCCTGTTCGACGACTTCGACGTCGTGATCGCACCGGCGTTCGGGACGGTCGCCTATCCACACGACGACTTGCCCGACCAGCAGGCGCGCGTCCTGACCATCAACGGCGAGGCGACGCCTTATTACGCCCAGTTGGCCTGGCCAGGCACAGCCACCCTGGCCAACCTGCCGTCTACGGCCGTCCCGATCGGTCAGACCGCGTCAGGCCTGCCGATCGGGGCGCAGATCATCGGTCCCTATCTGGAGGACCGCACGACCATCGCCTTCGCCGGCCTGATCGAGCGGGCCTTCGGCGGCTTCAAGCCGCCGCCTGGCTACTGAGCCGGTGAATTAACCGGCGACCTGCCTTGGCCGTTGGTGCGCCGGCGTCCCGCCGGCTCTTCTCTATTTTCCTCACCCCCCTCACCTCTTCTTCGCCACCCAATCGCAGAGCAGCCCGGCCATCGCCTCGCGTTCCTCGCGGCTGTCTTCGAAGTAGTGCGCGCCGGTGATGAGGTGAAATTCCTTGTCTGCGCTACCGATGTTCTCGAAGATCTTCTTCGCGTCGCTAGGAAAACGCCGGTGTCGGCCAGGCCCTGGACCACCAGGCAGGGCAGGTCGAACTTGGCGAGTTGCTCCGCCCCCTGGCATTTCGACGTCTCCAGACTCCACATTGAAAGCCACGTGCCCAGCGTATTCGCCCTGCCGATGCTGGGTCTCTTGTTGGCGTCCGCCGGGTGGCCGGCGTAGCACAATGGCGTCTTGCGCTCCGACGGATCGATCGCGCCATCCATCATCCTCAGATCCCCCCAGCAGCGGAACAGCGGAAACAATCGGTCGGGAATTCCGGCAGCGTTCAGACGCTCCAGCTCGCTCTCCGCCCGGTCGGTTATGCGTTGGTTGCGCGCCCGCTGGGCGGCGCGGTAGCGGGTGATGAAGGCTTCCGGATAGGGCGGGCCATTATCCGGGTTGAAGGGATTGAGAGCCTCGTCGGTCGCGACCGGGTCCCACTCGTCGGCCGCCGAGGCGTCCATCCAGTCTGTCAGCACCTCGGGCCGGCCCTGGTGGGCGTTGAGGGAGATGTAGAGGTCCGCTTTGGGCAAGGCGTTCAGCGCCTCCGCTCGCCGGCCACCCAGCAGGTCGCCCAGCGTGGGCGCGATCGCCTCGGCCTGGTACGCGCCCATCAGCGATCCGCCGCCGGAGTTGCCGAGAATGACGATCGTCTCGACGCCCGCCGCCTCGCGCAGCCAGCGCACGCCTACGCCGATGTCGATGATCGCGTGCTCCAGCAGAAACTGATCCTCGGCGCCGCGATAGCGCGTGTTCCAGCCCAGGAAGCCGTAGCCGCGCGAGGCGAGGTACGGGGCGATGTAGTGCTCGGAGAAATCGACATTGTAGTGAGTGGCGATGAAGGCCGTCTTCGGTCGCCGCCCCTGCGGTGTCGTGTAGACGCCCTGGCACGGATGTCCGCCGGCCTGGATGCGCGGCGAAGTCGGCGAGACGAGGCCAAGGAATTGCCGGTCCAGCCCGCGCATCAACTCACTGTCGTCGATCAC
>DATHPX010000045.1:0-7972 GCA_035483335.1 Caulobacteraceae bacterium
GAATTCGGCGGACTGGAGATCGCCATGATGGCGGGCGCCCTGCTGGGCGCGGCCGCAGGCCGACGCATCGTGGTCGTGGACGGCTTCATCGCCACCGCCGCAGCGCTGGCGGCGATCCGCCTGGCGCCGCTGGCGCAGGACTATTGCGTCTTCGCCCACGTCTCGGCCGAGCGCGGTCACGCCCTGATGCTCGAAGCGCTCGGCGCGCAGCCGCTCCTGGCGCTGGGCATGCGGCTGGGGGAGGGGACGGGCGGCGTCCTCACGGCGCCGTTGCTGAGGTCGGCTTGCCGGATGCTGGCCGACGTGGCCAGCCTGGAGGATGTCCTCACCGGTCGACTCTAAGGGAATGGACGTGGGGCTGGCGCGGGAATGGCGGCTGTTCTGGTGCGCCGTGGGCTTCCTCACCCGCCTGCCCACGCCAGCCTCGCACGACTTCGATCCAGACTGGATCGGCCGGTCCACGCGCTGGTTTTCCCTGGTCGGCCAGATCGTCGGCGCCCTGGCTGCGGCGGTTTTCCTCGCCGCGGGCCGGTTCTGGGGCGGAGCGGCGCCCGCCGTCCTTGCGGTAGGCGCCGGCGTCTGGATCACGGGCGCCTTCCATGAGGATGGCCTCGCCGACACCGCCGACGGCCTGGGCGGCGGGACGACGCCCGCGGCGCGGCTCCAGATCATGAAGGACAGTCGGATCGGGACCTACGGCGTGGTCGCCCTGATCATGGTCGTCGGATTGCGCGTCGCCGTCCTCGCGATCATGCCGCCCTGGCGGGGCGCCGTGGCGCTGGTGGCCGCCCATGGCTTAGGCCGCGCAGCCGCTGTCGCGGCCATGGCGACCCAGCCCTATGTCGGCGCGGCGGCTAGGGCCAAGGCGGGCGCCTCGCCCCAGGAACCGGGGAGGGCCAACGTGCTTTTCGCTGGTCTCGTGGCGCTCTGGCCCTTCACCCTGATGCCGCTGCACTCCGCCGTGCTGTCGATCGGCCTCGCCGCCGCAGCGGCGGCCGTCATCGCCCTGTTCGCCCAGAGGCTGATCGGCGGGCGCACCGGCGACACCCTTGGGGCTGTGGAACAGGCGGCGGAGACCGCGGCCCTGCTCGGCGCGGCGGCGCTCCTCCTGTGAAGGTGGTCGTCTGCCCCCTCGCCGATGTGGGCGACTGCATCGCCGCCGAGGCGCCGGCGCGGCTGATCAGCCTCTTCGCGCCCGAGGGACCCGATCCGCCGACCTGGACCGGCGGTCCCCATCTGCTCCTGCGTGTCCACGACATCGCCGAGCCCCAGCCCGGCCTGATCGCCCCGGACGCCGGATTGATCGATCGCCTCCTCGCCTTCGCCGCCGACTGGGAGGAAGAGGCGCCCTTGTTGATTCACTGCTGGTTCGGGATCAGCCGTTCGACAGCCGCCGCCTTCATCGTGCTGTGCGCCGCCGATCCGGCGCGACCGGAACGGGAGATCGCCCTGGCCCTGCGTCGCGCCGCCCCCGAAGCCACCCCCAACCGGCTGATGGTCGCCCTTGCTGACGCCCGCCTTGGCCGCGACGGACGCATGACCGAGGCGATCGCCGCCATTGGCCCCGGCCGCTTCGCCCCCAGCGGCCGCCCGTTCTCGCTCCAGGCGCCTCGCCGGGATTCGGGGGCGACGTGAGACCGATGTCGTTGACATGTGACAAGCATGCTTTCATCTTGATCGCATGTCCGTCATGGTTCAGATCCGCAATGTGCCCGACGACCTCCACCGCCGCCTGAAGTCACGCGCAGCGCTGGCGGGCATGTCGTTGTCCGACTACCTGCTGGCCGAGCTCCGTTCGGTGGCCGAGGTCCCCACGCCGGAGGAGATGCGTGCGCGCCTGGCCTCGCGCACTGCCGTCGATCTCGACGTCCCTGCGGCGGAGATGATCCGACAGGAGCGCGACCGCCGGTGATCGTGATTGACGCCTCGGCGCTGGTCGAGGCGCTGCTCGAGGGGCCGGGGGGGCGGATCGCTGGGCGACTGCTGGGGTCTGGCGAGGCCCTCCAGGCGCCGCATCTTATCGATGTGGAGGTCGCGCAGGTGATCCGTCGCATTCTGGCGGAGGGGCGGATGGACCTGCGCCGCGCCGAGCAGGCGATCCTGGACCTTGCCGAGTTCCCGCTCGCCCGTCGCCCGCACACCCTACTCCTGCCGAGGATCTGGGAGCTTCGGAGCAACCTAACGGCCTATGATGCGGTCTACATCGCACTCGCCGAGGCGCTGGATGCGCCCCTGATCACCAGGGACGCGCGACTGGCGCGCGCGCCGGGTCATCGCGCAAGAGTCGAGATGGCCTGAATCTCCTTCCCCCGGGATGACGGGGCGGGGGGGGGCGGACACCTTATCAGCGATGACTTACGCTATTTGACGGCGCAGGTTGCGCGGCCTGTGGGGCAGGGATTCGGCATGACGGCGTGGCGGAACTGGTCGGGGAGCGTGGTCGCCAGGCCCGCGGCGATCGCCCATCCCCGCACGCTCAAGGACCTGCAGGTCCTCGTGCGGGAGGCCGCGAAGGTGCGCGTCGCCGGCTCGGGCCATTCCTTCATGCCCCTGTGCGCCACCGACGGACTGCTGCTCAGCCTCGACCACATGGAAGGCGAGGTCGAGGTCGGCCCTGATTACGACTATGTGTGGGTTCCCGGGGGCATGCCGATCCATCGCCTCACCGAGGCCCTGTGGGAGCAGGGACTCTCCCTCGCCAACCAGGGCGATGTCGACCGCCAGGCGATCGCCGGCGCCCTCGCCACAGCCACCCACGGCACCGGCCGCACCCTGGGCGCCCTGTCGACCCAGGCGCGCGGCTTCGAGCTGGTCCTGGCCGACGGCTCGCTCGTTTATTGCGACGCCGAGAACGATCCCGACCTGTTCGAGGCGCAGCGCGTCAGCCTGGGCGCTCTCGGCGTGGTCCATCGCGTCCGCCTGGCGGTCCTGCCAGGCTACCGCCTGCGCGAGACCCTGCGCCCGATGCGCCTCGAAGGGATACTCGAGGCCTGGCCGGAGCTGATCCACCGTCACCGGCACGTGGAGTTCTTCGTCTTTCCCTATGCGAAGCGCGCCCTGCTCAAGACTCTCGATGCGGCGAACGAGGGGGACGATCGGCCGCCTTCGGCCTGGCTGGAGACCACCGTCCTGGAAGCCGCTTGCGATCTTTCCAACACCCTGCCGTTCCTGACGCCGACGCTCCAGCGCCTGCTCAGCCTGGCGATGAGCGCCTCCACCCGGGCCGCGCCGGCGCACACGATCTTCCCTTCCGAACGCGCGACCCGTTTCGAGGAGATGGAGGGCGAGATCCCGGCGGCCGACGGCCCGGACACCCTTCGCGCCGCGATCGCCGAGGTAAGGCGCCGCCGGTTCCCGATCAGCTTCCCCCTGGAGTACCGCATGGTCGCGGCGGACGACATGTGGCTCTCGCCGATGAGCGGCCGCGAGTGCGCCTCCATCTCCTTCCACCAGTACGTCAGCGCGCCCTGGCGCGAGGCCTTCACGGCGATGGAGGCGGTGTTCCGCGATGCGGGCGGGCGGCCGCACTGGGCCAAGCGCCACCAACTCGCCAGCGAGGACGTCCTTCGCCTCTACCCGATGGCGCGCCGCTGGGGCGAGGTGCGCCGACGGGTCGACCCGGAGGGCAAGTTCCTCAACGAGCACCTGCGCGAGCTGTTCGCTTTCTCGGTCGATGGCGCGCCGATCGCGGCTTAACTGCGCGCGCCTCGGACGCTAGGAAGGATCCATGTACGCTGAAGATCTCCACGCCCACCTGATCGGCCGCCAGGGTTCGCGCGCGGCCCTCAACACACCGGCCCTGGTGGTCGAGGTCGATGCGCTCGAGCGCAACATCGCCGCCATGGCCGCCTTCGCGCGCCGCACGGGCCTTGCGCTGCGCCCTCACGCCAAGACCCACAAGAGCGCCGAGATCGCCCGCCGTCAGATCGCTGCCGGCGCGGAGGGCGTCTGCTGCGCGAAGCTGGGCGAAGCAGAGGCCCTCACCGATGCGGGGATCGCGGGGATCCTGATCACCTCGCCGATCGCCGGCGCATCGGCGATCGAGCGTCTCGTCGCCCTGGCCGCGCGCGCGCCGACGCTGCGGGCGGCGGTTGATCATCCCGGCGTCGTCGAGGCCCTCGACCGCGCGGGCGTGCGCATGACCCTGCTGGTCGACGTCGATCCCGGCCTGCATCGCACCGGCGTCGCCGACGCCGCCGCGGCGGTGGACCTCGCCCGCCGGATCGACGCCGCGCCGAACCTCACCTATGGCGGCGTGCAGTTCTATTGCGGTTCGCAGCAGCACATCGAGGGCTTCGCCGACCGCCGCGACGCCATCGCCGAGCGCACCGCCTACCTCTCGGACGTGCTCGCCCGCCTGGACGAGGCCGGGCTGAACCCTCCGGTGGTGACCGGCGGCGGGACTGGCAGCCACCGCATCGACGCCGAACTGGGCGTGCTCACCGAGCTCCAGGTCGGCTCCTACATCTTCATGGACCGTCAGTACGCGGACTGCGACCTCAGCGGCGAAGCCGGCGCGCCTTTCGAGACGGCGCTCTTCGTCGATTCCCGCGTGATCAGCGCCAACCATCCGATGCTGTCGACGGTCGACGCCGGCCTGAAGGCCTTCGCCACCGAGGCCGGCGCCCCGCCGCTCGTCTCCGGCGCGCCCGAGGGCTCGACCTACCGCTTCATGGGCGACGAGCAGGGGGCGGTGATCCCGCCCAAGGGCGTCGCCCCGCCGCGGCTGGGCGAAGTGGTGACCTTCGCCGCGCCCCACTGCGATCCGACCGTCAATCTCTACGACGCCTATCACGCGGTGAAGGACGGGACCCTGGTGGGCGTCTGGGCGATCGAGGCGCGCGGCCGCAGCGCGTGAACGGTCTGGCGCACCGGATCCCCTGAGTCTCGACCGGCGAGTTCGGCAAATTGTGATGAAAATACGTTGAAAAATGGCTAGGCTTCCACTACGCGGATGCATCCGCCTCTGGCTCTGAAGGCGGCGAAAAGTCAGGGAAATCAAATGAATATCTTGCGTGGGTGCGCCGCCCTGGCGGCGGCGCTGGCGTTCGGCGCGGGTGCGGCCAACGCGACCGTGGTGACGTTCGACAGCCTCACTGGCGACGGCGTCGTGCCAAACGGGTACGGCGGCATCCAGTGGGGAGGCAACTGGAGCTATTTTGACGGCGCTGAATCGCCCTATACTCCGGAGTCTGCCCCCGAGCGCATCTACCCGAATGACATTGTGGCGGACGCGGTATTTTCTTTCTCGAGTCCTACAGTCTTCGACGGAGCCTATTTTTCAGGGGATCCTGAGGTGTCGGTTCAATTCGACCTATATTTGGATGGAAATCTTGTGGCGACCAGCGGAAGCTTGGCGCCCACGGCGACGCCAGCCTATCTGGCCTCCGGCTATAATGGCCTGGTGGATAAGGTCCAGGTCGTCGATTCCGTCGGTTCCGCCGACTATTGGGTGATGGACAACGTCACCTATGGCGTGGTGCCCGAGCCGGCTGCGTGGGCGCTCATGCTGATGGGTGTCGGCGGCATTGGAGCTGCCCTTCGGGTCGCGCGGCGCGGGCGGATCGCCATCGCCGCCTGATCTCCCAGGCTCGGCCTGTCCCGGGCGGCGGATCTCATCGCTCGCCGCAGACGCGGGCGCGCGAGGTCTACCCGTTCGGGCAAGTCGGGCCTTCCATCGCAAGCCTAGCTTGGGCTCGCGGCCGCTCCGCCTGACCGCTCTTCCCCGCCGCTACGGAAAGGCGCGTAATACTCCCGGGGGCGCAGAATTGACCCGGAGCGCCGGCGTCCTCGCCGGCACGCGGCCTCGACGCACTCCGCTCGGCGCGGAGAAGAAGGAGCCGGCGAGGACGCTGGCGCTCCGGGATAAGGAGGAGACAGGGCGTGACCAATCCGGACCTGGAAGCCACCCTCGACGAGGCCCTCGGCGAGGCGCACCTGCCGGCCCTCTTGATGTCGCTCGTCCACCTCACCGGCGACGCCTCCCTGCTGAGCCAGGAGCGCCGGGCCACCTACGATTTCATCCTCTCCGATGGCTTCGACGGCGGCTATCCGGCGGAGGTGCAGGAGGACATCCGCAAGCGCGCCCGCGCCGCCATCCTCGCCCACCTCGATGGCAAGCCTCTCGCGCCGACGCCCGACCTCGCGACCGTGCGGCGAATGATGGACTGGATCGCCGGCGCGGACATTCCGGCCCACTACGCCGACTTCCTGATCGACGAACTGCAGCTCTCAGGCGCGGACACCAAGGCGCCCGACTGGTCGGCGCCGGGCCTCGAGGCCGCCGCGGCAAAGATGAAGGTGGTCGTCGTGGGCTGCGGCATGTCCGGCCTGCTCGCCGGCATCCGCCTGCAGCAGGCCGGCGTCGACTTCACCATCATCGAGAAGAACCCCGACGCCGGCGGCACGTGGCTGGAGAATGTCTATCCGGGCTGCCGGGTCGACAACCCCAATCACATGTATTCCTATTCGTTCGAGCCGACCCACGACTTCCCGCAATACTATTCCACCCAGCCCGTCCTACTCGCCTACTTCCGGCGCGTGGCGGACAAGTATGGGCTGCGCAGGCGCGTCCGCTTCAACACCGAGGTGGAGGAGGCCCGCTTCGACGAGGCGCGCAACCTCTGGCGCGTGAGCGTGCGCACCGCCAATGGCGCGCGCGAGACCCTGGAGGCCAACGCGGTCATCTCGGCCGTCGGCCAGCTCAACCGGCCGCGCCTTCCCGACATCGAGGGGTTGGAGAGCTTCGCGGGCCCAAGCTTCCACTCCGCCCGCTGGCGCCATGACGTGGACCTGGCCGACAAGCGCGTGGCGGTGATCGGCACGGGCGCGAGCGCCTTCCAATTCGTGCCCGAGATCGCCCCCAAGGTCGCGCGCCTGGAAGTCTTCCAGCGCACGCCGCCCTGGACCCTGCCCGGACCGAACTACCACCGCGACGTGCCCGAGGGGAAAAAGTGGCTGATCCAGCACGTCCCCTTCTACGGCAAGTGGTACCGCTTCTGGCTGTTCTGGCGCCTGACGGACGGCCTGACCGCGGCGGTGAAGGCCGACCCGGCCTGGACCGGCGGGCCCGAGGCGATCAGCCCGGCCAACGCCGAGCTGCGCGCCATGCTCGAGTTCGCCCTGCGCGCCCAGGCGCCTGACGATCCGGAGCTGCAGGAGAAGATCGTTCCGCGCTATCCGTTCGGCGGCAAGCGCGGCCTGGTGGACAACGGGGTGTGGGTGGGCGCCCTGCGCCGGGACAATGTCGACCTGATCACCACCCCGATCGAGAAGATCACGCCCAATGGCGTTCTCACTCGCGACGGCGTCGAACACCCCGCCGACGTGATGATCTTCGGCACCGGCTTTCACGCCAGCAGGTTCCTCTCGCCGATGAAGATCTTCGGCCGCAGCGGGGTGGAGCTGCACGAGGTTTGGGACGGCGACCCGCGCGCCTATCTCGGCATGACTGCGCCCGGCTTCCCCAATCTCTTCATGATCTATGGCCCCAACACCAACATCGTGGTGAACGGCTCGATCATCTTCTTCTCGGAGTGCGCGGTCCGCTACATCGTCGGCTGCCTCAAGCTGCTCGCCGAGACCGGCGCGCCGACGATCGAGGTGAGGAAGGACGTCCACGACGCCTTCAACGTCAGGGTCGACGCGGAAAACCTCAAGATGGCCTGGGGCCAGCCCGGCGTGACCAGCTGGTACAAGAACGCCAAGGGCCGCGTCACCCAGAACTGGCCCTTCCCCCTGGTCGACTACTGGACCGCCACCGTCGCCCCCAATCCCAAGGACTTCATCCTGGGACAGAAGGAGATGGCCGCGGCCTGACTCCCTGCGTCGCCAAGTCTCTGGCTAGGCTTTGGATTCGGGTACATAGTCCCCTGGGGCTCGCGTCTTACGCGAAAGAGGGGGAATACCAATGGGCATTTCATGGGCGCCGCTCGGGCGGCGCGAAACGACTAGGCATGGCTGCTTCAAGGGA
>DATHPX010000046.1:0-2867 GCA_035483335.1 Caulobacteraceae bacterium
CCATGTCCCGCGCATCGATCAGCTGGACCGGGTCCTTGCCATCGCCGGGCGCCAGGACCTCGCCGCCGCGGGCCAGGCGCACGGGCCAGTAGGTGAAGCGGTCGGTCTCGTCGCCCGGTCCGGAGATCAGACCTGGCCGCACGATGGTGGCGATCCCGGGGAACTGGCGCTGGGCCTCCCGCTCGCTCACCGCCTTGAGAGGTCCGTAGAGTTCCATATGGCTGTCGACCAGGCTCTTCTGGGTCTCCGCCATGGGGTCCTTGCCGGTATAGGGCGCCAGATCCGCCGTCTCGTCGGCTCCTGGACGATCGTTGGCTGCATAGGCCGAGATCGTGGAGATGAAGATGTACTGCCCCACCTTGCCCGTCAGCACGCGGGCAGCATCACGAACCCAGAACGGCAAGGTGGTGGGATTGTCGATGCAAACATCCCAGGTCTGACCCTCGAGCGACTTCAGGTCGCCGGTGTTGCGGTCGCCAACCAACTCCTCCACCGCACCCGGCCAGGCGTGGGGCGAGCGGCCGCGGTTGAACAAGGTGAGCTTGTGGCCACGGGCCAGGGCGTAATCCACCTCGTGCGGACCGATGAAACCGGTCCCCCCGAGGATGAGGATGCGCAGGGACCGAGGCGCCTTTTGCACGGGCTCAGCGGCAGCCGCCGGCCAAGCCACCGCTCCCGCCAGCGCAGCCGCGCCCCGGACGATCTCTCTTCGATCCATCGCCATGTGCGTGTTCCCTCCCCCGTCGGCGCCGATCCTGGGCCAGTTCGGGGGCAGGCGCCAATCGCACAACGCCCGCGGCGGGGATGGCGCGATCCGGATACGGCGGCGTAGGCTCACAGCTCGCAAGGGGGGACGGATGATGCGCAGGCTGATGGTTCTGTTGGCTGGGGCGGCGCTGATCGGAGCCAAGGCGCCCGCCTACGACGTCTTGATCACGCACGGGACGATCTTTGATGGCTCCGGCGGTGCGCCCTATGCCGGCGAAGTCGCGATCAAGGGGGACCGGATCGTCTATGTCGGGCCGCACGCGCCCAAGCGCGACGCGGTCAGAGTGGTGGACGCCAAGGGGCTGGCCGTGGCCCCAGGCTTCATCAACATGCTCGCCCATCCCGAAGAAAGCCTGATGGCCGATGGGCGGGCCCTGAGCGATCTGGCGCAAGGCGTCACGCTCGAAGTGATGGGCGAGGACAGCATGGCGCCCCTGAGCCCGAAGATGGCCGCGCTCGAACAGCAGCGCGAGGGGGATATCCGCTATCCGGTCGATTGGACCACGCTCGACCAGTATTTCAGGGAGATGGAGCGGCGGGGAATGAGCGTGAACCTCGCCAGCTTCGTGGGCGCCGGCACGGTGCGAAGCGACGTACTGGACGAAGGCGATGTGCAGCCCACCCCGGCGCAGCTCGAAGAGATGCGGGGCCTCGTTCGCCAGGCGATGGAGGACGGAGCGCTTGGGGTCACCACCGCTCTCATCTACGCCCCAAACGAATACGCCAGGACCCCCGAGCTGATCGCCCTGGCGCAGGAGTCCGCTCGCTGCGGCGGCATGTACATCGCCCATATGCGCAGCGAAGGCGACCGGCTGCTGGAAGCGGTGGACGAGACCATCGAGATCGCCCGGGCTTCCGGCGCGCCGGCGGAGATCTACCACCTCAAGCAGAGTGGCAAAGACAACTGGAACAAGCTTGATCAGCTCATCGCCAAGGTGGACGCAGCGCGCGCATCGGGCGTGCGGATCACCGCGGACATGTACACCTACACCGCAGGCGCCACCGGCCTGGACGCGGCCATGCCGCCGTGGGTGCTCGACGGCGGGCTGGAGGCCTGGATCGCCCGCATGAAGGACCCGGCAGTGCGTCCGCGCGTGCTGGCGGCCATGCGCAGTCGACCGAAGGACTGGGAGAACATCTATTGGGCGGCCGGTCCTGACAGGACCCTGTTGTTGGCGTTCAAGAACGACAAGCTCAAGCCGCTGACGGGCGAGACTCTTGCGGAGGTCGCACGGGTGCGCGGCGAAAGCCCTGAGGATACGGCGATCGATCTCGTTATAGAGGATGGCTCGCGCGTGGGCGTGGCCTACTTCCTGATGTCCGAGGACAATGTCCGCCGCCAGACCGCCCTGCCGTGGGTGGGCTTCGGTTCGGACGAGGCGGCGCCTGCGCCGGAGGGGGTGTTCCTCAAGTCAAACTCGCACCCCAGGGCCTATGGCAACTTCGCGCGCGTCTTCGCCAAGTATGTGCGCGAGGATCATGCCCTCACGGTCCAGGAAGCGGTGCGGCGGCTGAGCGCCTTCCCCGCGGACAATCTCTCGTTGAAGGACCGCGGCCGGCTGAAGGCGGGCGACTTCGCCGACGTCGTCGTGTTCGACCCGACGACGATCCAGGACCACGCCACCTACGAGAAACCGCACCAGCTGGCGACGGGGGTGAGCGAGGTGGTCGTCAACGGTCAGGTAGCCTTCGAGGATGGCCAGGCCACCGCCGTCCGAGCCGGCCGCGCGGTCCGCGGTCGCGCCTGGACCGGCGCTCCCGGCGGTGGCTGCCGCGCCAGCGCCTCGGATTGGACATGGAGCAAGTAGTTCCATGCCTTGCCGCGTCGTAGCGCCCGGTGCGCCGGCGTCTCGCCGGCTCTCGTTCGTCTTGATGTGAGGAAGAAGAAGAGCCGGCGAGACGCCGGCGGTCCACAGGTTCCCTCAGCGACGCGACCTGCCGGCGAAGGGGTCTTGGTTGGCCTCGGGGAGTTCGAAGCCGAAGCGCGAGAAACCGGCCTTCAGCTCGGGGCTGATCGGCGCCTCGATGTCGATCAGCCCGCCTGTGGGGTGGGGGGTCACAAGGCGGCGGGCGTGGAGCTGCAGCTTCAGCTCGCCGGA
>DATHPX010000047.1:0-6260 GCA_035483335.1 Caulobacteraceae bacterium
CGACGTGCGGCCGATGTTCATGTGCGGCGGCGGGGCGGTCGGCGTCGCCTGGGGCCAGGAACCCACGCCGCGCACCGACATGATCAAGGACTATGGGTTCCGGCCCGGCGTCGCGATCGAGGAGCTGCTGGGCGTGAAGAAGCTGAACTTCAACGGCGTCCAGAACGGCATGGTGACGATCTTCGCCGCGGCCTCGGCCGACAGCTAATCCTCCTTCGCTAAAGCTTCGGAGGACAGGTCCTCCTGAGCGGCTGAACGGGGCGGCCTCTGCGGCCGCCCCACCCTCTCACTTTATTTGCTGAAAGGAGCGGATCGCGATGTCGACCGCCTACGCCACCGCTTTGTTCAACTCCAAGGTCGGCGCCTCCTCCGGGCACGGCCTCAACCGGATGTCGAGCCACCTGCACGCCATCTCCCCGACCATCTCCACCTGGGCGACAGGCGACACGATCACGGTGGGCAATCTGCCTCGCCAGGCGATCGTGACCAACGTGGTGCTCAAGGCCGCGGGCCAGCTGGACAGCAACGCCGCACCCGCGCTGACGCTCGATGTGGGCGTGGCGAGCTCGGCCCAGCTGTTCAAGGCCGCGATCTCGACGGTCGGCCGCTCCGCAGGCGCCAGCGTGGACACGACCAACACCCCGGCTGGTTACCTCTATCAGAATGCCAGCGGCGCCGATCAGGTGGTGGTCGTCACCGTCCACGCAGGCGCGGCGACGCCGGTCGCCGGAACGCTCGAGCTCGATGTCGAGTACTACGTCGAAGACGTCACCGGCTCGAACCCCTGACGGCGGCGCGTGGCGTTCCATGACGCCCGCCCCAGACGCTCCGAGCACTGGCTGCAGGTGGCCACCCTGGTGGCCACCTCGGTCCTACTCGGGATCCTGGGGTGGATGGCGATGCAGTTCGTCGCCATGCGCGACGACACGCACGCGCTGAAGGACCAGCTGCAGACGGTCCAGCAGCAGATCACCGACCTGAAGGACAACCTCGGCGAGCGGCTCAATCGCGTCGAGGCGCGGGTCGACAAGCTCGACGATGAGACGAGGGAGGGCGCGCGATGATCCTCCTTCGCCAAGGCTTCCACCTTCGCCCTCCGGGCTTCCTCCTGCGCCCTGCAGGCTCCGGAGGACAGGTCGGCGGACAGGTCGGAGGGCGGGCCCTCCTTCGCCAAGGCTTCCACCTTCGCCCAGCGGGCTTCGGCGGACAGGCCGGAGGACAAGCCGGATGACGACTCCGCTCCTTCTGGAAGACCTCAAGCGGGACGAGGGGTTCCGAGCCCGCGCCTACCAGGACGCGCACGGGGTGTGGACGATCGGCTATGGCCACGCCCACGCCGATCCGCGCGCCGTCTGGAGCCTCGACGAGGCCGACGCTCAGCTCGCCGTGGACGTCGACCTCGCCTGCGATCGCCTCGACCGCGGTCTGCCGTGGTGGCGGCGCCTCGACGAGGTGCGCCAGGACGCCCTGACCAACATGGCCTTCAACCTGGGGGTCGGCGTCGCGCCCTGCGCCGCCTGTCCCGCCGGGAGCGGCCTGCAAGGCTTCACCCGCATGCTCGCCGCCCTGAAGGCCGGCGACTACCCGCACGCCTCGGCCCAGATGCTGATCAGCGATTGGGCGAAGGACCCGCCGGAGGGCGTGGGCGCCCGCGCAGAGCGCCTGGCGGCGATGATCCGAACCGGAGAGCGCCCATGAGCGAAATCCCCACAGACCCAACCGCTTCGGCGTCAGGGCCTGTCAAGGCTGCGACCATGGACATGCTGCGAAGCGTGCTGATGGGCGCGGGCACGCCCCTGCTGGCCCGCGGCCTGGTCAATGGCGACCAGCTGGGCGCGATCATCGGCGGCCTCTTGGCCATCGCTTCGGCGGTCTGGTCCTACGCCGCCGCCCATAGCGGCGGACCTTCCCTGCTCGCCCGCGTGCTGGCGCTCGCTGCATCGGGGACCCGTCCAAGGGCGTGGGACGCCGACGCTGCGGCGCTTGGAGCAGCCCTGCTGCCGATCCTCGAGAGTCTTGTCGACCGCCAGATCCGCTCGCGTGCGGGCGTGTTGTCTGGCCCGCTCGATACCGCCGCCAATGCCGCCCTGCGCACGGCAGAGACCAAGGCAGTGGCGGCGGTCGAACTCCCCCAGTCCTGAAACCAGACGGAGCCATGCCCATGACCAACTTCGTGGTCACCGCGTTCGACGACGTGGTGAAGTTCTTCGAAGGCGCGCGCAAGGCTGCGCCCGCCGGCGACACCAGCATCAGCCAGGCCCAGGCGGCCGTAACCAGCGCCAAGACGGCCGTGGAGAGCGCCATACCTGCCCTGGCCGAGGGCGCGGCCAATGCGGCGCTTGCCCTCATCCCGCTGGGCTCGCTCCTCGCGCCCGAGGTCGATCAGATCATCATCCTCGTGATCCAGAAACTTCAGGGCCAGCTCTCTGGTCCCGCGCCCGCGCCGACGGGCGTCGCGCCGGGAGCCGTCGCCTGATGGCCCGGCTGCGCTTCATCGCGCGGGGGCACGACCACCAGGTGTGCGAGGTGTTCGGCCGCGAGTTCCCGCACGGCGCCTGGGTCGAGGCTTCGGAGATGGATCCCGAACATCTCGCCCTCCTGGCCGACAATCCGACCTTTGAGTCCGACTTCGGCGTGGCGAAGGCGACGACCGAGGCGCCGCCTGCGCCGCGGCGCGCTGAGATCGCACCCGGCAAGGGAAACTGAGGCGTGTCCACCGTTCGGACCGCGATCAAGGAGGCCATGCGCCTGCTCAAGGCGCTCGCGCCTGGCGACGATCCGACGGTGGACGAACTCGCCGTCGGCCTGGAGGCGAGCCAGGCCCTGACGCTGGAGATCCATGAGGCGCGTGGCCCCCTGCTGAACATCGACGTCACTGCCGACCTGACGCCCGGAGAGAACCAGAGGCTGCGCGTCCAGGCCGGGGCGACCATCAACGTCACCCTGCCGAACTCGATCTCGATCTTCGGCGCCTACGATCCCTACGACTACGGCTTTGAACCTTCGACGGTCTGGGATCCGCCGGTCGGATCCACCGCGCCGGCAGACGGGATCTACTGGCGCGCGCCCACGGACGGCGCGCGCATCGAGATCGTCGGGACGACCCAGGCGCTCTATTTCTATCGGGCCGACGTGAACCAGTGGGCGCCGGCGCTCGGCCTGACGCTCGACACCGAGCTTCCCCTCAGCAGCCACCTGCAGGGGGCCTTCGCCGCCATCCTGGGCGAGCGCCTGGCCGACGTCCTGGCCAACCTGCCCGCTCCGACCAAGGCCCAGCTCGCCCGCGTGGCCCACGCCCGTGAGGCCATGTTCACCCGCCCCGGCGCGCGCCGCGCCCCGGTGCGCGGCCAATTTCTCTAGGAGACATTCGATGGGCACCAAGTCCGGGATCGACGGCGTCCTCGACGTCGCCGTGGTCAGCGGAGGCGTGGGTGGCGGTGGCAACGCCGCCGCCGGCTCGACCGGGGCGGCCATTCCTTCGAGCGCAGACTACCTTGGCTTTAGCCAGGGTGGGCTGCTCGTCGGAGTGTCGAGCTCCGCTCCGCTGCCGGTCGGCGACAGCACCAACTATTCTTCGCCCGACGGTCGCGCGGTGAAGGTGCAGTCCAACGCCGCCATCCTGTTCAGTGACGACTTCGGCGGGGCGGCCGTCGATACGACGGTCCGCTGGGACGTGATCGACGGGGGCCTTCCCGCCAACCCGACCCTTCACGGCAAAAGCCTCACCCAGGGCGCGATCGGTTCGGGCGCGACGGGGATGACTGACGCCGTCGCGGGATCGGCCCTGACGGTCACCATGGGGACGGCGGCGAACGCCGAGCGTTGGTACCTCAGCCAGCAGGCGTTCGCCGGCGCCGAGGACCTGCTGGTCATCCTCTCGAAGAGCCAGGCGATCGCGGCGAACAGCATCTGGGTTGGCCTTGTCGAGGTCGACCCCACGACCCTGATCCCGCTCTGCAACGCCAACAGCCCCAGCTACACGATCAACGCCGAGACCGTTCCGTTCTACTTCACCAACGCCGGCGGCGTGGACGTGGGCCTGCAGACCATCGCCACCGCCTATGCGACTGCGGCGGTGGGCGACAGCTCGGGCGTCGCGGCGGTGGGGTCGACCGGGACCGCCCTGGCGGCGCTCACTACGTCGAGCGAGTTCTTCGTCGAGTTCCACGCCGAGGACGTGATCGCCTCGAACGGAACCGCGGACAGCGTGGCGGCGAAGAACGCCAACCCTTCGCGAGTCTCCACCCAGGTTCCCAACGACGGCAAGGTCTACAAGCTGCTGCTGCGGTTCCGGAACATCGGGACGCCCGCCAGCTCCACCACGGTGACGGTGCAGCGCGCCCTGCTGTGGAACAGCCAGGAGATGCGGGTCGAAGTCGCCTCGGGTCGGGGCGATCAGAACCCGCAGAAGGCGGTGGCTGTGAACCTCGCCAATGCGTTGCCGAACGGGACCAACACCATCGGGACGGTCTACCTCACGGCCAGATCCTCCTCCGGCGGTGGCGACGCCAAGCCGATCGCGAGCGGCCTGACCGGCCTCGCCCAGTCGGGCGGCCATACGATCTATGGCTACGACCTCTACAACGCCGGTTCGGGGCTACGCTTCCTGCAGCTCTACAACAGCACCTCGACCACCTTCGGCTCCCAGGGTTCCCCCGTCCTGACGATCCCGATCGTGGCCGGCGCCAAGGCGCAGCTCTACGGCGACATGGGGATGCAGTCGTGTGCGTCTGGGATCGCCTGGGCGATCACGGTCGACGCGGCGGGAACGAGCCAGACCGGCGTCAGCAGCGGCGACGTCGTCGGCACGGTGTTCAGCAACTGATGAGCACGACTGGGGCGGCCGCCGGCGACCTGCTCGTCGCCGACGGTGTCGCTGCGGCGGCCGTCGTCGGCGCATCCGGGGAGGGCGCCGAAGGGACCGTCCCGGAGGCCGGGCTGGCCGCCGGGGGAGCCATCAGCGTCATCGGCTCGACGCCATCCGGCGAGGGCCAACCCGTCGTCCTCTTCATCGACGCCGTCCGCGATCCCCTCGAGATCGCCGGCGCGGACGACCCGCTCCTCGTCCAGGCCGGGGAAAGCTGGATCGGACGAAGCGCTTCGGAGGTGGTGTGAATGAAGGCTCTCGCGAAGCTCCTCGCCAGCGCGGCGCTCTGCGCCTTCAGTTCTGGAGCCGCCCTGGCGCAGACCGCCGGAAAGACCACAGATCAGCTGACGCCGCGCGGGACGCCGGCGGCGAGCGACCTGATCCCGTGCCTGCCCAACGGCGGGGCCCAGCTGGAGGGATGCACGGTTTCGGGGCTGTCCGCCCTACTGACGAGCGTCGTGCCCACTCCCTGCAACGGCCTTGCCGACGACACCCTGGCCATCCAGGCGGCGCTCAACAGCGGGCTGAGCGTGCAACTCCCCCCAGGGGTGTGCGTCGTCTCATCGCCGCTGCTGGTCGAGAGCTATCGCAACAACGGCCAGACGCTGAAGGGCTCGGGCAGCTACTACAGCGCTTCATCCCTGGGATTTTCGACAGCCCCGCCGCCTGGCACGACCGTAATCCGGCCGACCTCCGCAATGAGCGGCAAGGCCGTCTTCATCATCGACGGCACGCCCATTGGCGGGTTCCAGCAGACCTGGGTCCAGGGGTTCGGAATTGAGAACCTGGCCATCGACATGTCCAACATGACCGACGAGTCCACTTCGGTGGCGATCGAACAGATCCAGGCCTGGGACGGCCACTACACCGGCGTGCGCGTGCTGAACGACGGAGTCGCGAAGCGTGGGTGGCTGTTTCGGGCGGGGGCGTTTACGACCCACTTGGCGCATGTTCAGGCAAACGCGATTGAATTTGAAGGACAAAGCACCGCTTATGCGGTCACAACGATCGACCTTGTTGATGCCGATATCGGGACAATCACCGGAAATTACTATCAGAACGTCACTTTTGTCGGAGGGGCGATTCAGACGCCCTATGTCTCCGGCTCGACCCCCGTCAGTTACCTAGCGACTGGGGCTCCATATCGCATGGTTCCCAATATAGCTGGTCTCTACATCGCAACCGGGGTGATCATTGAAAATGCGTTACAGTTGACGACCATCGGAACGGATTGGGAGGCTGCTTCGGAACCGACAGTCACTTGTACAATCCCAAACACGTCGCCCTGGTTCGGCCACTGGGCCTATGGAACCTTTGACGATGGCACGCATGGCTGCCTCCCAATCGTCATGACTGTGCAGATCAGTGGAAGTGCTTCGAATACAAAGCTCGA
>DATHPX010000048.1:0-9168 GCA_035483335.1 Caulobacteraceae bacterium
CAACGCGCGCGCCGAGCAGTCGCTGATCCCCACCATCATCCCCACCGGGTGGCTGCGCGCGCCAGCTTCCAACGCGCTCTCGTTCGTCCACGAGGGCTTCTGGGACGAGCTCGCGCACGCCGCGGGTCAGGACCCGGTCGCCTTCCGCCTCGCCCACATGCGCGCCCGCATCGCCGCCGACGCTCAAGCCACCGGGGAGGGCAAGCCGAAGCTGGATATCGGCCGCCTCGCTGGGGTCCTCGAGCTCGTGGCGCAGCGATCGGGCTGGGGCGCCCAGAGCCTGCCTTCCGGGGTCGGGATGGGAGTCGGCTGCTACTTCAGTCACCGCGGGTACTTCGCCGAGGTCGCCCGCGTGCGGGTGAACGACGATGGCGACTGGCGGGTGGAGAAGGTCTGGGTGGTCGGCGACGTGGGGTCGATCGTCATCAACCCGCTGGGCGGGCGAGCGCAGGTGGCCGGATCAATCGTCGAGGGGATCAGCCAGCTGCGCTGCGCCGTGGATTTCAAGGACGGCAAAACCGTGCCGACCAACATCCCTGATTTCGATCTCGTGCGCATGCCCGACGCGCCGGAGATCGACATCCACTTCCTCGTCACCGATCACCCGCCCACGGGACTGGGCGAGCCGGCCCTGCCGCCCGTGATCCCCGCGGTGGTCAACGCCGTCTACGCCGCCTGCGGCGCTCGCGTACGCGAGCTGCCGCTGACGGCCGAGCGGATCAAAGCTGCCCTGAAGGCGACCTGACGCCGCGCGGCGTTGATCTGGCCGTGAACATGCCCGATGAGCGATACAGATCCATCGGGGGGTGGAAATGGACGTCGAACGCCGCAAGATTTTGACGCTGGGCGCGGCCCTGGCTCTCTCGCCGGTTTCCGCGCGAGCCCGCGCGGGGCCTGCCGTGGGCCGGCCCGCTCCCGACTTCCACGCTGTCACCTTCCAAGGCCAGAAGGTCGCGCTCGCCGACTTCAGGGACGAGGTCCTGATCCTGAACTTCTGGGCCACATGGTGCGGTCCGTGCCGCACCGAGCTGCCCTTGTTGGACGGCTATTTTCGCGCTCGACAGAGTTTCGGGCTCAGGGTCCTGGCCGTCACGCAGGAAGAGCAGATTCCGCTTCAGAATCTCGCGCCGCTGGCGTCGAAGGTCTCTTTCGCCATGGCCCGCCGCTTCTCCGGCCCCTATGGCGGCGACGGTTCCGTGCCCTGGAACTATGTGGTCGATCGCGCCGGCGTGCTTCGCTATGCCCAGGCCGGCGCGTTTACCTTGGAGGCGCTCAACGAGGTGCTTGTGCCGCTGCTCAATGAGCGGCCGCAGGGCGAGGCTCCGAGCCCCGCCCCGGCGTAGGGCTCAAAACGCCCGGCGCAGTTCGTCCGCCAGGTCCGTGCGCTCCCACGAGAAGCCGCCCTCGGCGTCCGGCTCGCGGCCGAAATGGCCGTAGGCCGTGGTGCGGGCGTAGATCGGGCGGTTGAGGCTCAGGTGCTCGCGGATCGCACGCGGCGTGGCGCCGCCGATCATCTCCGGCAGCATGGTCTCCAGCTTGGCCGGATCGACCTTCCCGCCCTGCAGGTTGACGTAGAAGCTGAGCGGCTGGGAGACGCCGATCGCGTAGCCGATCTGGATCGTGCACTTGTCCGCAAGGCCCGCGGCGACAACGTTCTTGGCCAGGTAGCGGCAGGCGTAGGCCGCCGAGCGGTCCACCTTGGTCGGGTCTTTGCCCGAGAAGGCGCCGCCGCCGTGGGGCGCTGCACCGCCGTAGGTGTCGACAATGATCTTACGTCCCGTGAGGCCGCAGTCGCCGTCGGGACCGCCGATCACGAAGTTGCCGGTGGGGTTGATGTGCCACTGGGTCTCGTCGTCGATGAAACCCTCGGGGAAGACCGCCGTCACATAGGGCCGCACGATGTCGAAGACGTCGGAGGGGGTCAGGCCCTCACGGTGCTGGGTCGACAGCACGATCGAGTCCGCACGGACAGGACGGCCATTTTCGTAGACCAGGGTCACCTGGCTCTTGGCGTCGGGCTCGAGGCCCAGGCTGCGGTCCTTGTGGCGTGCGCGGGCAAGGGAGCTCAGGATGTTGTGCGAGTACTGCAACGTCGCCGGCATCAGCTCGGGCGTCTCGCTGGTGGCGTAGCCAAACATGATCCCCTGGTCGCCGGCGCCTTCGTCCTTGTTGCCGGCGGCGTCCACGCCCATGGCGATGTCGGCGGACTGCCCATGCAGGTGGCATTCGTAGGTGGCCTTGCCCCAGTGAAAGCCCTCCTGTTCGTAGCCGATGTCCCGAACCGCGGCGCGGACCTTGTCCTCCAGGCTTTCGATGGTCCCCGAGGGCCCCCTCACCTCACCTGCGAGCACGATCAGGTTGGTCGTCACCAGGGTCTCGCACGCGACGCGGGCGTAGGGGTCGGCGCCGAGAAAGGCGTCGACGACGGTGTCGGAGATCCTATCCGCGACCTTGTCGGGGTGACCCTCGGAAACGCTCTCGCTGGTGAAGAGGTAACGGGAGCGGTCGGTCTTCATGGAGATCCTCAAGAACGGCGCTTGCGGCCACGGCGCACTTGCCGAGCCTATGGGAAGCGTGGGCCTAACACAGATCGCGCCGGGATATAAAGCTTCCGTTATATGAAGCGCCGCCGCCCGCCGCGCGACGCCGCAGTAGGCGGCAGGGGTGATTGCCGCTATCCATCGACCCAACACAGCCAGGGAGCGGGAGCAGCAGGAATGGACGGTCAGACGGCGCGCGACTTCGATCCGGAGGTCCTGGGAAAGGCGCCCGGGGCGCTGACGACAGCGATCGAGGCGGGAGACCTCTCAGGCGCCGTGACCCTCGTCTGGCGACGAGGAGAGATCATCCAGATCAGCGTCCAGGGGATGGCGGATCGGGCGGAGCGACGCCCCATGGCCCGCGACACCATCTTCCGCATCGCCTCCATGACCAAGCCGGTCACTTCCGTGGCCGCCCTGATGCTGATGGAGGAAGGGGCGTTCAAGCTGGATGACCCGATCACGCGCTGGGCGCCCGAGTTCAAGGACATGCGGGTGCTGAAGTCCGCTACCGGGCCCGTGGAAGACACCTATCCCGCGCCGCGCGAGATCACCTTCGACGATCTTTTCACCCATCGCGCGGGCCTGGCCTACGGGTTCACCTCGATCGGCCCGATCGCCCACGCCCATCAGAAAGCGCTGGGCGACGTCCTCTCGATCAACACCGATCCGGACGCCTGGATGGCGGCGCTGGCGAGCCTGCCCCTGTCCTATCCGCCGGGCGAGCGGTTCCACTACAGTCACGCCACCGATGTCCTGGGCTTTCTGGTCGGCCGCATCGCCGGCAAGGGCTTCCGCGATGTGCTGATGGAGCGGATCTTCCAGCCGCTCGGCATGACCGATACGGACTTCTACATCCCGCCGAACAAGCGCGACCGCGCCGCCGTCGTCTATCGGATGAACGAGGCCGGCGACGATCTCGAGCCGGTCGCCTTCCCCCGCCACGATACGCCACCGAGCTTCTGCGGCGGCGGGGGCAGCCTGGTCTCCACCGCCGACGACTACCTGACCTTCGCTCGCATGCTTCTGGGCGGCGGCGAAGTCGATGGCGTACGCCTGCTCAAGGAAGAGACGGTGCGCCTGATGCGCCAGAACCTCCTCACGCCGCAGCAGCGTGAGATCCCCTTCATGGGCATCCCGTTCTGGACCGGTCAGGGATTTGGCCTGGGCCTCTCCGTCATCACCGATCCGGAAAAACAGGCTTGGATGGGTGCGGGATCGGAAGGCTCGTTCAGCTGGCCAGGCGCTTTCGGCACTTGGTGGCAGGCCGACCCGGTCGAGGACATGGTGATGATCTATCTGATCCAGAACTCGATGCCGCTGGGTCCCGAGGCCGCCGCCCAGCTCGCCACAGGCCAGCGCATGGGCGCGAGGCTCGCCCTGCCGATGTGGCAGAAGGCGGTGTACGCAGCGCTGGGCAAGTAGGCGAAGCCGAACCAGCCGTATTCGGCTCAACCGGCCAGCGCCTCCGAGCGTGGCCCGGCCGGCCCTAGAGCAAACTCCGACCAGACGGAAACGTCTGGTCGGAGATGATTTGCTCTAGATTCGATAACTGGAGCGCCGTCTGGTCGCCCAACCAGTTCCCACTTGGTCTGAGGGCGCTCTAGTCCTCGCCCAGGCGCGCAGCGCCAGCACTATGGCTCCTGCCAGGGCGATGGCGAGGGGAAGGATCTTCAGGCCGAGCGCGTAGCCTCCGCTGAGATCCTTGGCGCGGCCCCACAAGATCGGCGCAATGAACGATCCGACCATGCCGATGGTGTTGATCGCCGCGATCGCCACCGGGGCGAAGCTGCGCGGTAGCAACCGGTCCAGAGGCGCCCAGAAAACGCCGAGGACCGCATAGACCATGACGAAGAAGGCCAGATAGCCGCCGATCAGGACGACAGGCCCGGTGTCGAAGGCCATCACGGCCAGGACCGCGGCGGCGATGAAAAGGGGGATGGCGACGCTCACAAGGCGGTCGCGCGACTGATCCGACAGCCAGCCGGCGACGAGCATCGAGGCAGCGCCCAGGACGCCGCCGATCGCGACGACCGCGCCGATCGGCCCCGCGCTCCAGTCTGTCGCGGAACGGATCATCAGGGGGGCGGAGAAGGTGATCGCGTAGATCACCGCCAGAAGCAGGAAGTTGACCGCTCCCAGCGCCAGGACCGGCGCGTTGAGGATGGCTTTGACCACCGTCGGTCGTCGGCTCTCTGCGACAGCGGGCGTGTCGGCCCTCAGCGCTGCTTCAAGACGACGTTTCTCGCTATCCTCAAGCCAGGTCGCCTGCGCGGGCCCATCGGGCAGGAATTTCAGGATGGCGAAGCTGAGCGCCACCGCCGGCAGACCCTCGAGCAGGAACAGCCATTGCCAGCCGGCGAGGCCCAGCGTTCCCTTCAACCCCAACAGGGCGCCTGCCAGCGCGCCCATGAACACCGAACCCAGCGGCGCGGCGATGTAGAAGCGACTGATTGCTCGCGCGCGCCAGGCCGATGGGAACCATAGCGAAAGGTAGTAAATCACCCCCGGAAAGAATCCCGCCTCCGCCAGACCCAGCAAGAAGCGCATGACGTAGAACTGCACCGGCGTGCGCACGAACATCATGCCGGCCGCAAGCAGGCCCCAGGTGAACATGATCCTCGCCAGCCATCGCCGGGCTCCAAAGCGTACGAGAAGCAGGTTGGACGGCACTTCGAACGCGGCGTAGCCGAGGAAAAATACGCCCGCGCCGGCGCCGTAGACCGTGGCGCTGAACTTCAGGTCCGCGTTCATCTGCAACGCGGCGAAGCTGATGTTCACCCGGTCGACATAGGCCAGGCAGTAGCCGATCCCGAGCAGCGGCAGCAGGCGCCAGGAGAGCTTGGTCACGAGCGCGCGACCGACACCCGCCTCAGCGGGCGTTCCATCCACAGTCGTCATGCCGGCATGACGCGCATGCGCCGCGCGCCCTGTCGAGGGGCGGCGGCTCACACGATCATTCCGCGCCAGCGGTGATCAGGTTCTCAGCTGTCGAGGAAGCTGCGCAGGCGGCGGCTGCGGCTGGGGTGCTTGAGCTTGCGCAGGGCCTTGGCTTCGATCTGGCGGATACGCTCGCGGGTGACGCTGAACTGCTGGCCCACTTCCTCGAGGGTGTGGTCGGTGTTCATGCCGATGCCGAAGCGCATGCGCAGCACGCGCTCCTCGCGGGGCGTGAGCGAGGCCAGGACCCGCGTGGTGGTTTCCCGCAGGTTGGACTGGATCGCTGCGTCGATGGGCAGGACCGCGTTCTTGTCCTCAATGAAGTCGCCCAGGTGGCTGTCTTCCTCGTCGCCGATGGGCGTCTCGAGGCTGATCGGCTCCTTGGCGATCTTCAGGACCTTGCGCACCTTCTCCAGCGGCATGGCCAGCTTCTCAGCCAGTTCCTCAGGCGTCGGCTCGCGGCCGATCTCATGCAGCATCTGGCGCGAGGTGCGGACGATCTTGTTGATCGTCTCGATCATGTGCACCGGGATACGAATGGTGCGAGCCTGGTCGGCGATCGAACGGGTGATCGCCTGACGGATCCACCAGGTGGCGTAGGTCGAAAACTTGTAGCCGCGCCGGTACTCGAACTTATCCACCGCCTTCATCAGGCCGATGTTGCCCTCCTGGATAAGGTCCAGGAACTGCAGTCCGCGATTGGTGTACTTCTTGGCGATCGAGATCACGAGGCGGAGGTTGGCCTCGACCATCTCCTTCTTCGCCTGGCGGGCCTCGCGCTCGCCCTTCTGAACCGTCTGGACGATGCGGCGATAGTCATCGATCGGCACGCCCGATTCCATCGCCAGAGAAGCGATCTCGCGGCGAAGGTCGGCGATCTGGGCGGCGTCCTTCTCCACGAAGCGCGTCCACCGGATGCCAAGCGCCGAGACCTTCTCGCACCAGTTCGGATCCATCTCGGCTCCGAAGTGGGCCTTGAGGAATTCCGGGCGGGAGATCGCGTGCGTCTCAGCCGTGCGCATCAGTCGGCCTTCGAGAGCGATCAGGCGCTTGTTGATGGCGTAGAGCTGCTCGACCAGGGCCTCGATGCGGTTGTTGTTCAGCCGCAGCGTCTTGAGGTGCTGGACGATGGCGCCGGTGGCGGTCTCATAGGCGCGGCGGTCCGCCAATTCGAGATCCTCGCCGCGCAGCCGATGCTCAACCAGCTTCTCCTGCAGACGGCGGAAGGACTCGAATTCCAAGGCGATCGCGTCGAGCGTGGCCATCACGCCCTCGCGCAGTTCGGCCTCCATCGCGCTGATGGTCGGTCCGGCGCCGTCGTCGAAGTCGTCTTCGTCCGAGGCGCCCGGGGCGGCGCCATCCTCGTCCTCACCTTCAGAGGCGGACCGCGCATCCTGCGCCTCGCCGGCGACCGCGGCGTCAGACAGGGCCTGCGTCGCCTGGCCGCCATAGGTCTGCTCGAGATCGATCACCTCGCGCAGCAGGATCCGGCCCTGGGCCAGCTCCTCGCGCCAGACCATAATCGCCTCGAACGTCAGGGCGCTCTCGCACAGGCCGCGGATCATCGTGTCGCGCCCGGCCTCGATGCGCTTGGCGATGGCGATCTCGCCCTCGCGCGAGAGCAGCTCGACCGAGCCCATTTCGCGCAGGTACATGCGCACGGGATCGTCGGTGCGGTCGTAGGCGCTGGGCTTCTCCGAGGTTTCTGCGACCGCCGTCTCCTCGCGGACAGCGACTTCGGAGCCCTCGGCGGACTCTTCCTCGGCCTCGATGACGTTGATGCCCATCTCGTTGAGCATGGTCATCGTGTCCTCGATGGCGTCGGGCGTCATCTCTTCGGACGGCAGGACCTTGTTCAGCTCGTCCATCGTGACGTAGCCGCGAGCCTTGGCCTGCTTTATGAACTTCTTGACCGCGGCGTCGGTGAGGTCGAGCAGTGGGCCGTCGGGGGCGGGAGGGCTTTCGGTTTCGGGAGCCTCGGCGGCGGCTGAGACGCTCATCTGCAAATATCTCCGCGTTCGGAACGGCCGCCTTGGCGGGCGACCGAAGAATATGGTGTTTGCGCCCAGGATTTCGAGGGCGCCGCCCAGCTAGCTGGGCTGTTGGGGACTCCAGATCTCTCCATTGGAGATCGCGCGCCTCAGCCGATCGTGTTCGCCCTTCAAAGTCATGAGCGTCGCGGAACCACCGCTTGAGCCAAGGCTTTGCTTGGCGTCAGCGATCGCTTCCTCGAGCGCGGTCACCCTGTTCATGACTTCGAACGCGTACGACCACTGAGATCTAGCCGTGCTGAGAGCGACGTCCGTCATGAAAAATGGCGCGCCGGCTAAAGCGGCGGCCCGTTCGACATCGATCAACAGGGCGCTAAATCCCCGCTCAGCGAGATGGAGGCGCAAGGCGTGTGTGTCAAGGTGTTCCGGATCCAGGCGCAGTCGGATGATTTCCTTGGCCAATTCACTCAGCGAAGCGTCGCCGAAGCCTCCAAACTGAACGGCTTCAAGGTGTTCATCGACCACGCCGGGGTCCTGGATCGCTTGCCAGGCTAGCGCCGCGGCGACGAGATGAAGGCTCTTGGCGAGGCGATCCGCCGCGGCGCGAGTTTCGGGTTTCGCCGGTCCCGGGGGCGATGAGATCCCCCGTGGTCCGTTTCGTGGGCGCTCCCAAGGACCCGGCGCCGGCTGATTTGACGGACGTGTGACAGCGTCGAAACGCCGCAGCAAATCCTCCCGATAGGCGACGGCCAGATCGGGATCGGCGATCGCTTTGGCCACCATACGCAGCCGCTGCTTCAGCCCCGCGCGCCCTTCCGGCGTCGCGAGGCTGGCGGCGTCGCGCTCCCGCAGAAACAGGGCCTCGACGAACGGGATCGTCTTCGACAGCTGCTCGCGCAGCGCCGCTGGCCCCTGCTCGCGAAGCATGTCGTCGGGATCCTTGCCGCCGGACACCACGGCGAAACGGAAGCTTCGGCCCGGCGCGAGGCGCGTCAGCGCCCGGTCCATGGCGCGCGCCGAAGCCTGCTGACCCGCCCGGTCCGCGTCGAAGCACAGCGTCGGCTCGGGATGAAGCCGCCAGAGGCTCTCCATCTGGGCCTCGGTCAGGGAGGTGCCCATCGCCGCCACGCCCGGGATCGACGCCCGCTGGCAGGCGATGACGTCCATGTAGCCTTCGACGACCACAAGGGGGGCGTCCTCTCCACCCGCGTGCAGCAGCTTGCGTGCCTCTGGAAGCCCGTAGAGGACCGTCCCCTTATCGAAGAGGTCGGTGTCCGGCCCATTGAGGTATTTGGCCCTGGCGCCTGGATCGAGCGCCCGGCCGCCGAATGAGACGATGCGTCCCCGGCCGTCGGTGATGGGGAAGATCACGCGATCGCGGAAGCGATCGTAGGGGCTTCCACCCTCCTCCGGCGCGATCAGCAGTCCGGCGGCGACGAGGTCGGCCGGAAGCGCGCCCCTCGCCACCAGGTAGTCCTTGAGCGCGGTGCGCACAGCGGGCGCGAATCCCAGGCGGAAACGCGACCACTCCGACTCGGGCAAGCCCCGACGCTCGAGATATTCGCGTGCGGCCCGGCCGCTCGGCCGGCGCAGTTCCGCTTCGAACCAGGCCGCGGCCGCCTCAAGCCAGTCGGTTAGTCCCTGACGCCTGCGCCCCCTTGCCTCTGCTTCGGGCGTGGGTTCGGGCAGCGGCAGAC
>DATHPX010000049.1:0-8327 GCA_035483335.1 Caulobacteraceae bacterium
GCGGTCAGCGGCTCGTCATGAGCGCCGTCGGCGGCCTTGCTGGTGGGGGTGATGATCGGCGTCTCGAGCGCCTGGTTGTCGGCGAGGCCGTCGGGCAGCCGCTGCCCGTACATCTCGCGGCGACCCGCCCGGTACATGGTCAGGATCGAGGTGCTGGTCGCGCCCGCCAGGTAGCCGCGCACGACGATCTCCACCGGCAGGATCTCGAGGCGTCGGCCGACGACGATGTTTGGGTCGGGGTAGTCCAGCACGTGGTTGGGGCAGAGGTCGGCGGTCTGCTCGAAGGCCCAGCGGGCGACGCCATTGAGCACCTGGCCCTTGAACGGGATGCAGCACAGCACCCGGTCGAAGGCCGACAAGCGGTCGGAGGTGACCAGAATGCGCCGCCCATCCGGGAGGTCGTAGTTGTCGCGCACCTTGCCGCGATAGAGGCCGGGCAGGCGCGGGTCGATCGCCTCGCGCAGCACCTGGTGGGCGCTGGCCGCCAGCCTGGCTTCGTTCATCGTGGACATGGTCGTCTCCCTAACGAGGTCAATGAGGTCTTCCAGGGAGAGCCGCCTGTCACGCGAGACCTTCGTGCGGGCTGCCTGAACCGACTTACGAGCTCGCTGCAGGTCATTGATGCGAGTGGTGAGCACATCCTCCTGCAAGGCGAGGAGGGCTGGCAGGTCGGCCACTCGCCCGGCAAGAAGTTGCGTGATGCGGGCCAACGACAACCCGAGCGACTTCAGCGTCAGCACCTGGTGCAAGCGCTCTATCTCGCTTGGGCCGTATACGCGCCAACCGGCCTGCGTCCGCCCAGGGCGTACCAGACCTCTGCGCTCGTACAGGCGCAACGCCCGCACACCGACGCCGAGGCGGCGCGCGGTCTCGCTGGGACTCAGGAAGCGTTCGCTCATCCTGCTTGGCGTCTCTCCATTGGACGCGTCCACTTATGAGGCCGGACCCAGGTTCCGGCTCAAGCCCTATTTCTCCAGCCTATCGCACCTGTGCGAAGCTAGTCCGTCCGCTGCTGACGCCCCGCGGCCGAGGCGCGCCGGCGCCTCGAGTTCATGTCTCTCCGAGTACGAAGGCGCGGTGGGCCGCGGTGTAGACCTCCGCAGGCTGGCACTCCGGGCCGGCCAGGTTGGCGATCAGATGCGCGGAGAGCGTCGGCTCCGATGGCAGCCTCTCGACATACTGCCGCCGTCGGGCGCGGCCGCGTTCTGCGAAGTCGCAGGTCAGGGCGGACTCGATCTCGGTGATGAACCGCAGGCGACGAAGCCGCTCGTTGCGCTCCGCGGCGTAGGGCGCGAAAGCGGCGGCGGACCAGTCGCCTGAAGTCAGCAGGATCTCGGAGACGGCGCGCGTGTCGCGATAGGCGCTCGAGAGGCCGCAGCCAGAGAGGGGATCGGTCCAGCCGGCGGCGTCGCCGATCAGCACGGCGCCTTCGGTAAAAGGGGTCTCCGCGGCGGTCTCATTGTTCAGGAAAACGCGCATCGGGCCCGCCGGCCGCGCTCCGGCGATCGCGCCGGACCTTGGGCAGCAATCGAGCTGGAAGGCGGCCAGGAAGCCGGCGGCGCCAGATGAACCGGAGAACCGCCCCCGCGCGCCGACGTCCCACCATCCATAGATGCGCGCCGCGCCGCCGCCCTGTGGAAAGACCGAGAAGCAGAAGTCGTTCTCGGCGCCCAAGGTCCAAGCCTCGGCGTCCCAACCCTCGGCGCCATCGACCAGCATGCCGCTCAACATCGTGCGGGGCGCGCCGATGTTCATCGCAATTCCCACCAGCTTGCGCACGACGGAGGCGCGGCCATCTGCGCCGACGATCAGGCGCGTGCGGACCTCGAAACCCTCTCTGTTCGCCGCATAGGAAAGCCTCGGAGCGGCGCCGGCCTCGACCGCCTGGAGTTCGACGCCGCGGCAAACCTTTGCGCCCGACGCCGCGGCCTGGTCCAGCAAGGCCTGACAGTGCTGTGGGTGGCGGATCGCGAGAATCCCGGCGACGCCCGGAATGAACGCCGCCATGTCCAGAGGCGCGCTTTCCACCGCTTCGGGCGCGCGCATCTCGTCGTAGCCATAGCCCTTGGTGAGGTAGTTGCCGCCAGCGCAGAGCAGCGCATCGAGCAGGCCCAGCCGCTGCGCCTCTGCGACGCCCCATTGCAGCAGCGCCTCGCCACGCACGTGGTCGACGAAGGCCTCCGACTTCTCCAGCAAAAGGACGTCGAGACCGGCCCGCGCCAGCACCGCCGCCAGAGACGCCCCTGCGATTCCGCCCCCGACGATGACCACGTCGTGGATCATATCCGAACGCGCCATGTCGCCCTTCCTTTGGCTCAGCGCGACGGCGAGTGTACAGATTAAGACGGGGCTGTTGAAGCGACGCTCGATTGCGCCTGAGCTATTTCCTCAACCTCTGCCTTGAGTCCCCGCCTGGCGCGCGCTGGTCGTATTGTGCCTGTAGAGCCATGTCATGACAGCCATCTATGTCGATGCGGACGCCTGTCCGGTGAAGGACGAGATCTACCGGGTCGCGGATCGCTACGGCTTGCAGGTCTTCGTCGTCTGCAACAGCTGGATCCGGGCGCCGGCCAGTCTTCGGGTCAAGCTCGTGGTGGTCGACGAGGGGCCCGATGTCGCGGATGACTGGATCGCCGCGCGCGCCGGCCCAGGCGACATCGTGGTGACTGCGGACATCCCACTCGCCGGACGCTCGCTCAGCGCCCGCGCCCAGGCCCTGCACCCGGCCGGGCGGCCGTTCACCTTGGACAATATCGGCGGCGCCCTGGCCTCACGCGCGATCGGCGAGCATTTGCGCTCCATGGGCGAGATCACGGGCGGCCCACGCGCCTTCTCTCCGGCGGATCGTTCCCGCTTCCTGCAGGCGCTGGACGCTGCGGTGGTGAGGGCCAAACGCAGCGCGCCGCGGTAGAGGTCGTCGGGCGAGCCAACGACGGGAGGGCTGAGGCCATGAAGTGGTGCTTCGCAGACATCTTCGAGATGGTCGCCGACCTTGCGCCGGACAGCCTGGCGCTGATCAATGGCGAGACCCGACGAACCTGGCGCGCGTACGAGGACCGCGGCGCCCGCATCGCCCAGGCGCTGGTCGCCGCCGGCATCGAGCGGGGCGCCAAGGTCGGCCTCTACGGCTACAACTCCAACGAGTACCTCGAGGCCCAGTTCGGCGTGTTCAAAGCCCGCGCCGTGCCGGTGAACGTCAACTACCGCTATGTCGAGCACGAGCTGATCTATCTCTTGGAAAACGCCGACGCCGAAGCGGTGGTCTTCGACGCCCAGTTCGCCCCGCGCCTGGCCGCCATCCGCGAGCGCCTGCCCAAGCTGAAGCTGTTCGTGCGCATCGACGACGGCTCCGGCGGTGAGCTGGCGGGGGCGCTAGACTTCGAGGCCGTGATCGCCGGCCACGATCGCCTGGCGCGCATGGAGGCCAGCGAAGACGACGTCTACATGCTCTACACCGGCGGCACGACCGGCCTGCCCAAGGGCGTCATGTACCGTCAGGGGGACTTCACCCGGGGCTTGGCGGCCGCGGTGCTGGGCCCCGACGCGCCGCCCACGGGCGAGGCGCTCGCCGCGGCGATCGCAGGCGCGCACGAGGCGGGAGCAACCCCAGTGAGCCTTGCCGCCTGCCCGCTGATGCACGGCACCGGCCTGTGGCTCGGCGTCTTTCTCGCCCACTTCTTCGGCGGCGCGGCGGTGACCTTCCGCAACGAGCATTTCGATCCCCACGCGCTCTGGCGCCTGGTGGAGACGGAAAAGGTGACCACCGTTTCCATCGTCGGCGACGCCTTCGCAAAGCCCATGCTCGTGGCGCTGAGGGAGGCGCAGGCGCAGGGCAGGCCCTATGACCTCTCGTCCCTCAAGCAGATCCTGTCCTCAGGGGTCATGCTGTCGACCGAGGTCAAGCGCGGCCTGCTGGAGTTCGCCGACCTCACCATCCTCGACGCCATGGGCTCGACCGAGGGAAGCATGGGCTCCAGCGTCGTCTCCCGCGCCGCGCCGCCTGGCGAGACCGCCCGCTTCGCGCGCAACCCGACCACCAAGGTGTTCAACGATCGCGACGAGGAGGTCGAGCCGGGATCGGACGAGATCGGCATGATCGCCAACGGCGGCTTTGCGCCCATCGGCTACTACAAGGACCCGGAGAAGAGCGCGCGCACGTTCCGCACCATCCGCGGCCAGCGCTATTCCTTCCCCGGCGACTTCGCCAAGGTGGCGGCCGACGGCTCGCTCGTCCTGCTCGGCCGCGGCTCGGTGTGCATCAATACGGGGGGCGAGAAGGTCTTCCCCGAGGAGGTGGAGGAGGCGCTCAAGGCGCACGACAGCGTGTGGGACGCCCTGGTGGTGGGCGTGCCGGACGAGCGCTTCGGCGAGCGGGTCACCGCCGTCATTTCACCGAGGCCGGGCCGCGAGATCGACGAGGGCGAGCTGCTGACCTTCGTCCGTGGTCGGATCGCCGGCTACAAGCTCCCGCGCCGGCTCATCGTCGTCGACACCGTGCGCCGCGCCGCCAACGGCAAGGCCGACTACAGGTGGGCCAAGGAGGCGGCCCTGGAGGCGGCGGGGTTGAACTGACCGGAGAAGTCCAGAGCCCTACCCTCTCTATATTCCGTCATGGCCGGCCTCGTGCCGGCCATGACGGAATTTTAGGGGGACGGGTGTGGTGGGAGCGACATTTAAGGGCGGGCGCTCCGCCTTGGGTATATCGAATTCGACCGCAAGAGACGGAGTTCGAGGCGGCCGCGGGGCAGCTAATCCTTTGGTCGGCGCCAGATGGAGGCCTCGATGTTGAGCCAAGATACGATTCCGACTGAAGCCGCCCGCTGGCAGGCCGTCGTCGATCGTGACAGCAAGGCGGACGGCGCCTTCTACTATTCCGTGCGGACCACAGGCGTCTTCTGCCGGCCCTCCTGCGCTGCGCGCCTGCCCAATCGTGAGAACGTGTCGTTCTTTACGACACCCGCCGAGGCGCAGGCCGCAGGCTTCAGGCCGTGCAAGCGGTGCAAGCCGACCGAGGCCTCGCCAAGCGAGCGCTACGCGAAGCTGATCGCCCAGGCCTGCCGGACGATTGAGGCGGCGGAGACCCCGCCGTCCCTGTCCGCCCTCGCGCAGGGCGCGGGCCTCAGCCAGCATCATTTTCACCGTGTCTTCAAGGCGGTGGCCGGGGTGACGCCCAGGGCGTACGCCAGCGCCGAGCGCAGCCGGCGCGTGCGCGAGGGTCTGGTCAAGTCCGGCAGCGTGACCGAGGCGATCTACGACGCCGGCTTCAATTCCGGCGGACGCTTTTACGAGCAGGCCGCCGGCGTGCTGGGGATGACCCCGACGCGGTTCCGCAAGGGCGGTGAACGCACGACGATCCACTTCGCAGTCGGAGAGTGTTCTCTCGGCGCGATCCTGGTGGCGACCACCGACAAGGGCGTCTGCGCGATCCTGCTGGGCGATGATCCTGCCGACCTGGCGCGGGACCTGCAGGATCGCTTCCCGCACGCCGAACTGGTCGGCGCCGATCCAGGCTTCGAGGGGCTGGTGGCCCAGGTGGTCGGCCTGATCGAGCATCCGGGCCTCGCCGCCGATCTGCCGCTGGATATCCAGGGCACGGCGTTCCAGCAGCGCGTCTGGGAAGCCCTGCGCAAGATCCGCGCCGGCGAAACGGCGAGCTATGCAAAGATTGCCGAGCGGATCGGCGCGCCGACAGCTGTTCGCGCGGTGGCCCAGGCCTGCGCGGCCAACAGGCTGGCCGTGGCCATACCCTGCCATCGCGTGGTGCGCACCGACGGCGCGCTCTCGGGCTATGCGTGGGGCGTGGAACGCAAGCGCGCCCTCCTGGAACGGGAGCGGGCCGCGTGAACGCGCTGACCCGCAGCGATCTTCCCGCGATCGAGGCGCGCATCTCGGATCTCGATTGGCCACGCCTCGATCGCGATCTCGACGGCGGGGGCGTCGCACTGATCCCCGGCCTGCTCAGCGCGATCGAATGTGCGGCGATCGCCGATCTCTATCCAGAAGCGGACCGCTTCCGCAGCCAGGTGGTGATGGCCCGCCACGGGTTTGGGCGCGGCGAGTACAAATACTTCGCCTATCCCCTGCCGGAATTCGTGCAGCGACTTAGGACCGCGCTCTACCCCTGGCTCGTTCCCACGGCCAATCGATGGAATGCGGCGATGGGATTGGACGCACAGTTCCCTGCCGCGCACGGCGACTTCCTGGAGCGTTGTCACGCCGCGGGCCAGCGTCGGCCGACAGCCCTGCTGCTGAAGTACGGGCCCGGCGACTACAATTGCCTGCATCAGGACCTCTATGGGGAACACGTGTTCCCAGTGCAGGTCGCCATCCTGCTGTCGAGGCCGGGCGACGACTTCACCGGCGGTGAATTCGTGATCACCGAACAGCGGCCGCGCATGCAGTCTCGCGCGGAGGTCGCGCCGCTGACACAGGGGGACGCGGTGGTCTTCGCGGTCCACCACCGCCCCGTTCACGGCGCTCGAGGAGTCTACCGGGTCAACCTGCGCCACGGGGTCAGCCGCGTTCGCTCCGGCGCGCGACACACCCTCGGCGTCGTCTTCCACGACGCGGCTTGAAGCCTGACGCAGGATCACACCCGCCAGGACCGCCGACGTCAGACACACCACACCAGGACTCTGCCATGACCTATTCGATCACCGGCCTTGCGGTCGAACCGTTCCTGCCGCTGTTCGGCCTGCCCGACGAAGACCTCGCCCGGCGACATATCGTGCGGATGACCTCGGACGCACCCGTGGGATTTCCTTGCCGCGTGCTGCTCGAAGACGCCGCTGCGGGCGACACCCTGCTGTTGCTGAACCACGAGTATCAGGCCGCCGACACACCCTATCGCGGCCGACACGCCATCTTCGTCAATGAATCGGCCACGGCGCCGCGCACATTTCTTGACGAGATCCCGCCTGTGCTTTCCGTGCGCAAGGCGATCTCTCTGCGCGCGTTCGACGCGGAAGACATGATGATCGACGCGGATGTTGTTCCGGGGGACGAAGTCGAGGCTACTGTCCGGCGTTTGCTGCAAAATCCCAAGACCCGCTATCTGCACGCGCACAATGCGGCTCGTGGCTGCTTCGCCGCCAGGATCGATCGAAGCTGAACGCGAGAGAGACGACGCAAATTCAGTCGCCCGACCGCAAGCGGCGCCTCACGGGGACCGATCGACGGAATCGTAGATTGCGAGCGAATGAACGAAAGCGTCTGGCTGCAGGGGCATCAGTCCGCCGAACGGTCGATCGAGGATGAAGATCACGCTGAGCAGGGTCGCGATCATGACCGCCAACAGGCCGCTGAGGCCGACATGGATCCAGACCCGGTCCGCCTCGAGAAGGAAGCTGATGATCAGCACCAGGAGCCCATTGACCAGCGCCGTCGCCCAGATCAGCGGCGAGAGGTACTCTTCGGCCTGCAAGGTGCGCTTGTTGCGGTCGGCCTGGATCTGGGCGATCAGGCTGAGCTCCATCCCATCGACATCGGCGTCCGCCTGCCGCACCTGCGACGGTAACGTGCTGAACAGGCGGAACATGCCGAGTCCTGCCGCCCGAGCTCTCTCGCTGGCGCCGCCGTGGTGCTCCTGAATCGGCCATTCGTCTTCGATCACCGCGTGGGTGTAGCGGCGGATCAGCACGCGCATCTGATTACCCGGGCCCGGCTCCATGGCCGTGCTGCCGCGATACAGCGTGCCCAGCAGCGACGCCTCCTCAGCCACGTTGGCGTGCGCTGCGTCGTGGGCCTGCCAGACAGCCACTACGAGGAAGGCCAGGAACACGGAGTAGAGCGTGCCGCCGGTCTGGAAGATCGCCGCGCACATGTCGGCGCCGCGATCGTCCAGGTGGCGGCGCGCCAGCTTGCGGACGGTCATCACGCCGATGAAGGCGAACAAGCCTGCGCTGGCGCAAGCGACCAACAACACCAAGATGACCATCGCCACCCCGCACGAGGCTGGGCTGCAAAGATGAGCACCAAAAAGTATAACTCTGATGACAGGCCCCGGGTTTCGGGGACACGGTGCGAAGGCGTTTCAGCGGCGATGTCGGAGGGTCAGGGGTTGAGAGGCCGCTGCGCCGCGGGGGAGTTTTGTCGATGACGCATCTCCGTGTTGAACCCAATGCCAGATTACGCTGGATCTTTATTGGATCGCAGGGACTTCGGGCCGGCTGGAGCCTGCTGATTTTCTTTGCCCTGCTGGCGCCGTTAGATTTGATCCGGGGTATTGTAAAATATTACTACCCGTCACTGTTCATAGCCGACATTGCGCCAGGGGACGCCCTGCTTACCGAGGCGGTGCAGCTCGCCTTTATTGTTGGGGCGATGGC
>DATHPX010000050.1:0-9822 GCA_035483335.1 Caulobacteraceae bacterium
AAATCTCAGATGACGCCGCGCGAGGCGAGCGCTTCCAGTTCGGCGTTCGCCAGCCCCAGGAGGCCGCCGAGGACCTGTCGGTTGTGTTCGCCGACGCTCTGGGGGGCGATGGACCTCACCGCGCCAGGGGTCGCCGAGAGCTTGGGGAAGACGCCCTGCATGCGAAGACCCGGCCAGCGCGGGTGCTCGACCGGGACGATCGCCTCGCGCGCGGCGAAGTGGGGATCGGCGAGCATGTCCGCAGGCGCATAGAGCCGGCCGGCCGGAATCGACGCATCCAGCATCTTTGCCTCGAGTTCGTCGACGCTCAGCTGCGAGGTCCAGGCGCCGATGAGCTCGTCCAGCTCCGTCTGATTGCGACCGCGCGAGAGGTGGTCGCGGTATTTCGGGTCGTCCGCCAGTTCCGGCCGGCCCATGGCCGCGCACAGACGCCGGAAGATCGGGTCGGCGTTGGCGCCGATCATGTATTCGCCATCGCGGCACGGATAGACGTTGGAAGGCGCTATGCCGGGCAGGATCGCGCCGGAACGCTCGCGGGTGACGCCGCCCGCGGCATACTCCGAGACGAGCCCCTCCATCACCTGCAGCACCGACTCGTACAGCGCCGCATCCACCACTTGGCCCTCACCCGTCCGCTCGCGGTGGTGCAGGGCGGCGAGGACGCCCAGCGCGCCGTAGGTCGCCGTCAGCGAATCGCCGATCGAGACACCCATCCGCGAGGGCGGTCGATCGGGGTCGCCCACGATCCGTCGCCAGCCTCCCATCGCCTCGCCGATGCCGCCAAAGCCTGCACGCCCACTGTAGGGGCCGGTCTGCCCGTAGCCTGACATCCGCGCGACGATCAGTCGGGGATTTTCGCACCGCAGATCATCGGGCCCCAGGCCCCATCCCTCGAGCGTTCCTGGCTTGAAGTTCTCGATCAGCACGTCCGCGCGGGAGATCAGACGGCGCGCGAGGGCCTGTCCTTCCGGGACGCGCAGGTTGATCGAGACGCTCTTCTTGTTGCGGGCGATCACCTCCCAGGCGAGGCCCTGGGCAAGCCCCCACAGCCGCATGGGATCGCCGGCGCCCGGCGGTTCGATCTTGATCACCTCGGCGCCCATGTCGCCGAGAAGCTGTCCGCAGAAGGGTCCGGCGATCAGCTGGCCCATCTCCACGACCTTGAGGTCGTCCAGAGCTCCGGTCATCCCTGCCTCGGCCGGTTGGTCAGATCTGGTCGCTGCCGATCTGGGAGCGCGCCATCGCCAGGAAATCCTCCATCCTCGTCCGCACTTCGCCGACGGAGACGGTCAGTCCCGAGTCGGCCAGGTCGCGGCTGACCTTGCGGACGATGTCCTCGTCGAGAGGCGAGTCGGCGTCGGAGCGGGCGACCGCCCGCGCATAGGCCTTCACGTCCTCGAGGCCCATCAGCCCCGCGGCCCATTCCCCGATCATCAGATTGCGGCGGGAGCGAACGCGCGCCTCAAGCGCCGCTTCGGATGCGGCGCTGGCCCGCGCGTCCCGCCCGTCGTCGCCGAAAGCGCTCATAAGCCTGCTCGCCGGATCACGGGATCGACATAGACCGGCCCGCCCCACGCGGCAATCACGGGAGAGGCGGGATGGCGGCGGAGGGCGCGGGGCGGTCGTCGAGGTCGTGGAATCGGCCAAGATCCACCACGCGCGTACCATCGCCTTCCATGGTGAGAATGTCGGCGAACCGGCGTCCCCAGATGATCTCGTGCGGCAAATAGGACGCACGTGCGTGGATGTCGTGGACGAAGGTCTCGTCGATACCACGTATGATGACCAGGATTTCCGCATTCCGCTGGGCAAGACTTTCAGCAGTTTCCCCGTGAAGAGGACTTTCGGGGGTGATGCGGTGCATGATCTGCCAGGTGAGGAAGAATAGCGGCGTGCGGCGCCGCTCCGGCGTGAGCGATCGGAATCGGCGCAGGACATCGCCTTCCTTGATCGTCACATCCTCGACGAGGGTCAGACTCACCTCCGCCTCCAGCACCAGATTTCGGCGCCGGTTGGCGGCTCTCAGCATCAGCGTCGGCTCACCGTTCATGGGCGTGACGACCGCGAGGTTCGAGAACATGATCCGCGCCGTCGGCCGCGAGATCCTGGCGAACAACAGACTGGCCGCGATCCCAAGATTGAAGAGGCCGGTGAACACCTCGCAGGTGACGACAATATTCGCATAGAGGCTCTTGGGCGACATGATCCCATAGCCAAGCGTGCCCAGGGTCTGAACCGAGAAGAAGAAATAATCGATGAAATGTCCGGGCCGGGCCTGAGCGATGCCCTGGGGGTCGAGAAAATAGAGCTCGGCGAAGAAAACATTGAGGAACAGGTAACCTGTCGCCATCACGCCCATGAAGGCGAACAGCGGCATGGTCAGCATCATGTGGTAGACGTCGCGCCAGCCGTCCCGCGGCGCGCCCCGGAGCACGACACTCGCCTGATCCCGCAGCCGCGCGCGAAGGCCGCCGCCCGATTGACCGACTGTATGATCCATCGCGTTTTTCCCGCACTTTCGCGGAGGATCCGCCTCGGCGTAAGGTTCCGCCGAACACCCCCAATCGATCAAGCCGCGTTTGCGCGAAGGACCTCCTTCCGCTAGGTTCCGGCCGCCCATTCCCGGGCTGTCCGACGCAGCTGTCCGGTGTGAAGCCGGGCGCGCCCGCAGGGATCGGCGCGCCGCTTTCCACGGCCCGGCTGGCGGACCGGACCTTTGGAAAGCCTAAGATTACCATGACCCGCCGCAAGAAGATCTATGAAGGCAAGGCCAAGATCCTCTATGAGGGTCCGGAACCGGGAACCCTGATTCAGTACTTCAAAGACGACGCGACGGCGTTCGACGGCACAAAGAAGGCGATTCTCGAAGGCAAAGGCGTCATCAACAATCGCATCAGCGAATATATCATGACGCGCCTGAATTCGATCGGCGTGCAGAACCATTTCATCCGCCGGCTCAGCCTTCGCGAACAGCTGATAAAGGAAGTGGAAATCATCCCCCTCGAGGTGGTCTGCCGCAACATCGCCGCCGGGTCCCTGTCGCGACGCTTTGGCCTCCCGGAAGGCCAGCCCCTGCCGCGCTCGATCATCGAGTTCTACCTGAAGGACGACAAGCTTTCGGACCCGATGGTGGCCGAGGAGCACATCACCGCCTTCAACTGGGCCGCGACCCAGGAGATCGACGACATCATGGCGACCACGCTTCGGGTGAACGACTTCCTGACCGGACTCTTCGGCGGCGTCGGAATCACCCTGGTGGATTTCAAGATCGAGTTCGGCCGCGTGTGGGAGAACGACTTCTCGCGCGTGCTCCTCGCCGACGAGATCAGCCCCGACAGCTGCAGGCTCTGGGACTCCGCGACCAACGAGAAGCTGGACAAGGATCGCTTCCGCCGCGACCTGGGCAACGTGATCGAAAGCTATACCGAGGTGGCGCGCCGTCTTGGCGTGATGAAGGAGATGCCCACGGTGATTCAGGGCGGAATTCAGTGAGGGCATGTTGAAGGCCAGGATCCACGTATTCCTCAAACCCGGCGTGCTCGACGTACAGGGCAAGGCCGTCGAGGCCGAACTCCACACCCTGGGCTGGGACGGCGTCTCGGACGTGCGCGTCGGCCGGGCGATCGAGTTCCACATCGCAGGGGACGATCCGGCTCGCGCGCGCGACGAGGTGAACCGCATGTGCGAGCGGCTGCTCGCCAATCCGGTCATCGAGGGCTACCGGGTGGAGGTCGCCTGAGACCATGAAGGCGGCGGTATTGGTCTTCCCCGGCTCCAACTGCGACCGGGACTGCAAGGTCGCGCTGGAGCGGTCCGTCGGCGCCGAGGTCACCCTGGTGTGGCACAAGGAGACCGAGCTGCCCGCGGGCCTCGACCTGATCGTCCTGCCTGGAGGCTTCGCCTACGGGGACTATCTTCGGTGCGGCGCGATCGCCGCCCTCTCCCCGGTGATGTCGGCCGTGCGCGAGGCGGCCGCGAAGGGGATCGCGGTGGCGGGGATCTGCAACGGGTTCCAGGTGCTTTGCGAAGCCGGCCTGCTGCCGGGCGCCCTGCTGCGCAATGAGGGTCTCAAGTACGTCTGCAAGTTCATCGACCTGGATGTGGTCAACAGCCAGACGCGCTTTACGGCCGCCTTTGGCGAGACGCGCACGGCGCGGCTGACGATGGGCAATGGCGAGGGCAACTTCTTCGCGGACGAAGAGACCCTCGATCGCCTCGAGGGCGACGGCCGCGTGGTCTTCCGCTACCGTGAGAACCCCAACGGCTCCGCCCGCGACATCGCCGGCATCGTCAACGAAGCCGGGAACGTGCTGGGCCTGATGCCCCACCCCGACCGCGCCTTCGAGCCGGCGCTCGGGTCGGCGGACGGCGCTCTGGTGTTCCAGAGCGTGATGGCCAGCGCCTGAGCGGGGCGGGCGGGGGTCAATTCGCTAAGCTGGGGATGGGGCTTTCCCCTCCGTCCCTCCTGCGCCCTGCGGGCTTCGGCGGGCCACCTCCCCCACTTCGCGCTTCGCGCTCGGGTGGAGGAGAGGTTTACTGTCACTCCGAGATTGGCCAAGCTCTAGCATGACGCCGAACAAATAGGAAACGTTGTTCCTGTCACCCGATTCCTAGCAAAGCTCCAGCATAGATCGGGGACCAAACGTCCGGGATTGTCATTCGACGATGAGCCAAATCAAGAAACGGACGGTCAAGAGGATAACACCCAACGTGCAACATATGATCATGGGAACAAACGCAATTAATGCGTTAGTTTCCGTGTCTGGCAAATTATTTCCGACAATCAACACCCAGGCATACCCAAAGATCAGTATTAATATACCGCTAAACGTAAACAATCGCTTATGTCGTCGCATGGAGGAAATAGGCTTAAAATAAAATGGAGAAGTTTTATTCTTTCGAAAATTAACTACCAATACAATAGCAACAATGGCCGGTGCAATCCATACGATTGTCCGGAATATAGTATATAATGGCAGCCATGTCATGTTTTTGACCTTCGATTAACCGATCCCCGCGGTGCAATCCGGTTGGTTTCCAGTGGCGGCGGTAGCTGCGTTGTGCGCGGGATACGGTGCGCGGGATACGCGGGATAGGGATACGGGATAGGGATACGGGGGCCGGGATGGATACGGGGACAGGAGCACTACTCACCGATTCAGTCACAGTAGAACAGGCTCGCTTCTCATTCGCAATGCTGGCTTTCGTCCAGGCGCCCGGCAGCGATTGGCCGGCCCAGCCGGCGTTCGAGATCCGCTACGAAGTCGGCTGTTCCGAGCGGGCGCCCCGTCGTTTCGGCGGAGCGGATAGCGGTGGAGGCGGGGTCAGCGGAATCGCTCTCGACCCTCGATCGCCTCGAAGGCGAGGGCCGCGTGGTCTTCCACTATCGTGAGAACCCCAACGGCTCGGCCCGCGACATCGCGGGCATCGTCAACGAAGCCGGCAACGTGCTGGGCCTGATGCCCCACCCCGACCGCGCATTCGAACCGGCGCTGGGGTCCGCCGACGGCGCCCTGGTGTTCCAGAGCGTGATGGCCTGCGCCTGAGCGGGACGAGGGAGGTTTCGCCGAGGGCCTCCCTTCCTGCGCTACAATTTCCCTTCTCCCCTTACGGGAGAAGGTGGCCCGCGAAGCGGGTCGGATGAGGGGTTGACGCGACTCTCCGCCTCAAGCCAATGCAACGAATCTCTGAGGCTGGTCGAAATATAATCAACCACGAACCTCACGAACTACACGAACAAGAGAAGAATAGTTAGTGCGCCTTTGGCGCAACCGCGATCCCTCACCCTTGGACCAGACGTTCGTGTGGTTCGTGAGGTTCGTGGCTTAATACAGAACCAACGGACTTCGCACCGGAGGATCCGACGAAAAGGGCGCCCCCCCAGCGCGTGTGGCCGTTAGTCGGAGAGGCACGTAGACCCCTCATCCGACCCGCTTCGCGGGCCACCTTCTCCCGCAAGGGGAGAAGGAAAAACAATGACTAAGCGGTCAAGGCCAGCTTCCGACGGACCAGATGCTGGTCCGGCGGAAGGGGTATTTGCGGAGTCCCGCCGAAGCGGGGCTCCGCCAGGTATCAGCGCGAAGCGGTGGCCGACGCCTTGGGGGTGGCGGCGACGGCGTTGCACTTGGCCAGGGCCTTGTCGTCGAGCGGCTTGAACTGACCGTAGGCGGTCACACGACCGACCTGCTTGGTCAGCTGCTTGCAGCTGTCGAGTTCACCGGCCGCGTCCGGCGCGCTCTCGGCGACGCAGGACGTGCCTTCGCAACGGAACACGGCGTGGCCAGCGACAAACTTAGCCGACGACGTGGGTTGCTCGAGGGTTGCGGTCACCGTGCCATCGGCGAATGCCGCGCCGGCCATACCGAGCGAGAAGACGGCACAGGCCGCCGCGAGGGAATGCTTCATGGTTCAGCCTTTCAAAACAGAAATGGACTTCGTCCTGCGTCCCGGCGCCGCCCCATCGTCGACCACGGCGTGACCAGAACTTGACACTGATTAGATATCAGCGTTCACTTGTGTTGCAAGCGAAATCTCTCGCGATGCACAATTTTTAATGCGCGGCGTTGTTGCGCTGCACAATGCGGCACTCTGCGCCCAATTTGCGCCTAATGACGTGGCGCCTCGACGCCAGCCCAGCTAGGAAGCGGCCCATGAGCACGTCCGCACCCGCCGGGCTGGAAGCCGCACTTCAAAGTGGCCTCTCCCCGGACGAATACGCCCTCATCGTCCGGCGACTGAACCGCGAGCCGAACGCGGTCGAGCTCGGCGTCTTCTCCGTGATGTGGAGCGAGCACTGCTCCTACAAGTCATCCCGGCGACATCTGGGGAAGTTCCCCACCAAGGGCCCCCGCGTGATCCGCGGCCCGGGCGAGAACGCCGGCGTCATCGACATCGGCGACGGCGATGCGGCCATCTTCAAGATGGAGTCACACAACCACCCCTCGTTCATCGAACCCTATCAGGGCGCAGCCACGGGCGTTGGCGGGATCATGCGCGACGTCTTCACCATGGGCGCGCGGCCGATCGCTCTTCTCAACGCCTTGCGCTTCGGGGATCCCGAACACCCGCGGACGCGTCGGCTGGTCTCTGGCGTCGTCTCCGGTATCGGCGGCTATGGGAACTGCGTGGGTGTTCCCACGGTGGGCGGCGAGACCAATTTCCACCGCGGCTATGACGGCAACATCCTGGTGAACGCCATGTGCGTGGGCCTCGCCCGCGCCGATCGCATCTTCTATTCGGCCGCGCCGGCGCCGGACCTTTCAGTGGTTTATTTTGGATCCAAGACCGGCCGCGACGGAATCCATGGGGCGACCATGGCCTCGGCCGAGTTCGACGCCGACTCGGAGGCGAAACGGCCGACCGTGCAGGTCGGTGACCCCTTCGCCGAAAAGCTTCTGATCGAAGCGACGCTCGAGCTGATGGCGACAGGCGCGGTCGCCGCGATCCAGGACATGGGCGCGGCGGGCCTGACCTCTTCATGCGTGGAGATGGCCGGCAAGGGCGGCGTGGGGGTCGAGCTGGACCTCGACCGCGTCCCCCAGCGCGAGGCGGACATGACCGCCTACGAGATGATGCTCTCCGAAAGCCAGGAGCGCATGCTGGCGATCCTCGAACCCAGCCGCGCGGCGGAGGCCGAACGGATCTTCGCCAAGTGGGGCCTCGACGCAGCCGTGATCGGCCGCACGACGTCCACCGGACGCATCGTCCTCCACCACAAGGGCGAGACCGTCTGCGATCTGCCGCTGGCGCCGCTGACCGAGGACGCGCCCCTCTACGACCGGCCCTGGAGCCAAGAGGCTGCGCCGGAGCGCCTGGATCCCGCCCGCGTCGCCGCCCCGCAAGACTGGACCGCGGCGATCCTCACCCTCGTCGGCTGCCCGGACGCGGCCTCGCGCCGCTGGATCTGGGAGCAGTACGACCGGCACGTGATGGCCGACACGCTCGAGGAATCGGGCACGGCCGCAGACGCGGCGGTCGTGCGCGTGCACGGGTCGGGCAAGGCCCTCGCCCTGACCTGCGACTGCACCCCAAGGTACGTCGCCGCGGACGCCTATGAAGGCGGCAAGCAGGCGGTGGCCGAGGCCTGGCGCAACCTCACCGCGGTGGGCGCCCAGCCGCTTGCGATCACCGACAATCTCAACTTCGGCAATCCGGAGAAGCCGGAGATCATGGCCCAGCTGGTGAGGGCGATCGAAGGCATGGCCGAGGCCTGCCGCGCGCTCGACTTCCCCGTCGTGAGCGGCAATGTCAGCCTCTACAACGAGACCGACGGGAGGGCGATTCCGCCCACGCCCGCGGTCGGCGCCGTGGGGCTCCTGCCGGACTGGAGCCGTCGCTCGGCCTATTCGACCATGGCCCCCGACGACATACTTCTCGTCGTCGGCGTCAGCCGCGGCGAGCTGGGCGCGAGCCTCTACCTGCGCGAGTGCCTCGGCCGCGAGGACGGCGCGCCGCCGCCGGTGGACCTGCAGGCCGAGCTGCGCAACGGCGACTTCGTCCGCACCCTGATCCAGGACGAGGTGGTGAACGCGGTCCACGACCTCTCCGACGGCGGCCTCGCCCTGGCGGCCGCGGAGATGGCCCTGGCCTCCGACCTCGGGATCACCCTGGAAGCCTCCAGCCAGCTGCACGCCCACGCCCTGCTGTTTGGCGAAGACCAGGCTCGCTACCTGATCGCCACGCCCGAGCCGGAAACGGTCATCGCCCGCGCCCTGCAGGCCGGCGTTCCCGTCGCGCCGGTGGGCCGGGCGGGCGGCAGGTCGTTCGCTTCGGGGGACCTCTTCGACATCCCGCTGGCGGTGCTACGCGAGGTGAACGAAGGCTGGCTCCCCAACTACATGTCGCGCGCCGCCTAGAGCAAACTCCGTTCAGACGGAACCACCTGAACGGGGATGATTTGCTCTAGATTCAAAAGTGTAGAGCCTGATTCACCGTTTGCATCTGTCCCGTGCAAACGGATCAGGCTCTGAGGAGAATACTTATGCCTATGGCCGCAGATGACCTGGAGGCGCGCCTGCGCCGCGCCTTTCCGGACGCCGAGATCGAGATCCATGACCTCGCCGGGGACGGCGACCACTATCGGGCGAAGATCGTCTCGCCAGCTTTTAAGGGCGTGGGCCGGGTCAAGCAGCACCAGATGGTCTATGCGGCGCTTGGCGGATCGGTGGGCGGCGAGTTGCACGCCCTGGCCCTGGAGACCGGCGCCCCGCCTTGACCCCGAGGATCGCGGCGCCTAGCTCTCGCCCCTACACATTTCAGTTGTGGCCAAGGAGCCGCCATGTCCGAGACCGACGCCCAGGATAAGGTTCACGCCTTCATCCAGAAGACCGTGACCGAGAACCCCGTGGTCCTGTTCATGAAAGGGATCCCGGACCAGCCGGGCTGTGGCTTCTCCGCCGTCGTCGTGCAGATCCTCGATCACATCGGCGTCGACTTCGCCGCGGTGAACGTCCTGCAGAACGACGAGCTGCGCCAGGGCATCAAGAGCTATTCGGACTGGCCGACGATCCCGCAGCTCTATGTGAAGGGCGAGTTCGTCGGCGGCTGCGACATCATCCGCGAGATGTTCCAGTCCGGCGAACTGAAGACCCTGCTGGAAGGCCAGGGCGTCCTAGCCGCCTGAGGGACTGCTGCAAAGCTCGCAGCTCTCGCTTCCCCCGCATTCGCGCGCCGGCGTTCACACATCTCGCGCCGTTGTGGATCCTCCTCCATGAAGCGAAGCGGAATGGGGGAAGGGGCGGCGCTCTCGACGAACTTCGGCTGCGATCGTCCTGTCGGCGCGCCGCAGACGCCCGAGCCGTGGCCGCCCCCTCCACCACTTCG
>DATHPX010000051.1:0-12311 GCA_035483335.1 Caulobacteraceae bacterium
GGGCGCATCTCGAACGACACGTCCGTGCAGCCCACCACGTGGCCATACCACTTGGAGACGCCCTCCACCCGGAGCAGCGGGGCGGCTTCGATCCTGCCGGTCATCGCGTTCATTCGGCGTCCCCCTCTTCGGCCCGGGCGAGCTGATGGCCGGCCATCGGGCCCACGTGTCCCGCCGCCCGGCGCTCGGCGCAGTTGTGGGTGTCGGAGCAGACGAACATCCGCGAGCCCGCATCATCGAGCACCACCTCGTCCAGGTAGGCGTCGTCGGCGCCGCACAGCGCGCACGTCTCCTCCCAGGTCTGCACCTCGAAGGGGTAGTCCTCGAAATCGAGGCTACGCACGTCCGTGTGGGGCGGCACGGCGTAGATCCGCTTCTCGCGGCCGGCGCCGAACAGCATGATCGCCTCGTTGCCATCCATCTTCGGATTGTCGAACTTCGGGATCGGCGAGGGCGACATCAGATACCGCTCCTCGACCATCACCGGGTAAGACGCCGTCGAGGCGATGCGGCCGTAGCGCGAGATGTTCTCGTACAGAGACACGTACTGCAGGCCGTATTCCTCGTAGGCGTGCATGGCGCGCGTCTCGGTCTCGCGCGGTTCGAGGAACCGCAGCGGCTCCGGCTGAGGCACCTGGAACACCAGGATCTGGCCCTTCTTGAGCGACTTCTCGGGAATCCGGTGGCGCGTCTGGATGATCGTCGCCTGGTCCGTGTCCTCGGTCGTGGCGACGTCGGCCACCTTGGCGAAGAACTGGCGGATCGACACCGCATTGGTGGTGTCGTCTGCGCCCTGGTCGATGCACTTGTAGACGTCGTCCGGGCCGATGATCGCGGCGGTCAGCTGGATGCCGCCCGTGCCCCAGCCATAGGGCACCGGCATCTCGCGCGAGCCGAACGGCGCCTGATAGCCAGGGATCGCCAGGGCCTTGAGGATGGCCCGACGGATCATCCTCTTGGTTTGCTCGTCGAGATAGGCGTAGTTGTAGTAACGCTCGGGTGCGTTGTTGGATGAGGGCGCGAGGTTCATTCCGCGGCTACCTTCAGGCTTTGGCGCTCGAAGTATTCTCGGCGCAGACGACGGATGAGCTGCAGGTCGGCCTGGAAGTCGACATAGTGCGGCAGCTTGAGGTGTTGCACGAAGCCCGAGGCTTCGACGTTGTCGGAGTGATAGAGGACGAACTCCTCGTCCTGCACCGGGGCGACCTGTCCCGCTTCGGTGGCGCGGTCGCGCAACGCACGGTCGACGATGGCCATGCTCATCGCCTTGCGCTCGCTGTGGCCGAAGACGAGGCCATAGCCCCGCGTGTACTGCGGCGGCTTTTCCGCCGAGCCCGTGAGGCCCCCCAGCATCTGGCATTCGGTGACGGTGATCTCGCCGACCTCGATGGCGAAGCCCAGTTCGTCGGGGACGAACTCGACGGCGACCTCGCCCATGCGGATCTCGCCGCAGAGCGGGTGGGTGTTGCCCCAGCCACGCTGGGACGAATAGGCGAGGCTCAGCAGGAAACCCTCGTCGCCGCGAGCGAGCGCCTGCAGCCGCTGGTCGCGATCTGCGGGGAAGCTCATCGGCTCGCGGGTCAGATCGAAGGGCTCGGACGCATCCGGGGTTTGCTCGTCGGATTCCAGCAGGCCCTCGTGAGCGAACACCGAGCCGATCGTCGGCATCGGGTAGGCCTGGGGCTCTTCGGCCACGACTGCGCGGGGCGCCGTCTCGCCGTCGGCCGCCAGGGCGAAGTCGAGCAGGCGGTGGGTGTAGTCGAAGGTCGGGCCAAGCACCTGGCCGCCGGGGATGTCCTTGAAGGCCGCCGAAACGCGCCGGCGGACGGCCATTTCGACGGTGTCGATCGGCTCGGACGCGCCGAAGCGGGGCAGGGTGGTGCGGTAGGCGCGGACCAGGAACACCGCTTCGGGCAGATCCCCGCGCGCCTGCTTGACCGCCAGGGCGGCGAGGTCGCGGTCGTAGCAGGAGCCTTCGCCCATCACCCGATCGACGGCGAGCGAGAGCTGCTCGCGCACCTGGGCGGTTTCGATCTCGCCCACCGACGGATCGCCGCGGCGCTCTTCGGCCAGCCACTTGTGGGCGTTGGTGATCGCCCGCTCGCCCCCCTTCACGGCCACATAAGCCATGGTCAACCTCCCTGCATCTGAATGTGCGACGAGCGCGGCGTGGCGATCAGCGCCTGTCCCGATACGATCAGGACGTCGACGCCGAACTGGAACTTGGAGTTGTTGTCTTGCATCTGCTTCCAGAAGCCTTCCGGCAGCCCCTTCGGGGCGACCGTGGCGCTGTCCTTGATGCCCGGTCCGGTCAGGGTCACGGTCTGGCCGCCGTCGAGGCTTTCGACCTGCACGATCACGGTGGTCGAGCGGTCCGGATACTTGGCGTCGCCCGGATTGAAGGCGGACAGCGCCGGAGCGGCCTTCGCCTCTGAAATCAGGGCGAAGGCCGCCTGGTCCGGATCGGAGGTCAGGGGACAGCCGCAATGGAAGCGCAGCCAGGCCTCGGCCTCGCCGCCCCGCAGCGCCGGGTCGAGCCAGATGCGCGTTTCGAAGTCGAACAGGGTGAGGGCGACGGCCGCGGCGGCGGCGTCGAGGCCGGCTGGCGGCTCGACGATGGCGCCGAGATCGGCCTGCGAGCCCGGGCGGGCGACGGCGTCCATGACCCGGCGGAACACGATCTGGCTGTCGCGCACCGGGTCCTGGAAGGCCGGGCGGATCTTGTCGAGATCTAGAGCGGCGGACATCCTGCGGACCCCTACGAACGAACCATGGTGAAGAAGTCGACCTTGGTCGCGGCGGCCTTGCGGGCGGCCGCGGCGCGGCGCGTCTGCTGGGCGCCGGCCAGGCGCGCGATCACCGGCTGCTCGACACTCGGCCTGAGGTCCGGCGACTGCATCATGGCGTCCAGGGCGGCGGCGATCTCGGCATGGCGGCGCTCACGGCCCGCCACGTAGGCGACGCCCGTCTCGCCGCTCTCCAGCCGCACCGCAGCTCGCGTCAGCGTCATCTCGCCAAGGTTGAACGCGTCGCCCGTGCCGCCCATGCGGCCGCGAACGAGGACCAGCCCGACTTCCGGCGCGCGCAGCGCCTGGTAGCCCACGCGCTCACCCAGCGCCTCCCAGGCGGAAATCACCTCGTCGGCGCGGGCCTTGGCCAGGATCGAGAGCCACTCTTTCCGCTCATACCGAGGCGGCGCGACAACCGGTTCAACGTCCACTCCGTACCTCCGACAACTCAACAATATGTTGTATTGGATGTGATGATGGGTAGTGTATATGGAACTCGCAGGCAACGTCCAGAGTATGAACGTTGTGTGAATGTAGTGAAACTTGTCTAGTTGGCGGCCTGAAAAACCTCAGAGGAGCTTCGGTATGTCGACGAATGGACCGATCTGGCGTGAGATTTACAGAAATTTGGAACATAGAATTGAGGAGAGGCAACTTAGACCGGGGGATAAACTTCCAACTGAATATCAGTTGTCTCATGAGTTCATGGTCAATCGACACACTGTGCGCCGCGCCCTGGCCTATCTTCAGGAGAAGGGGCTGGTGGAGTCGACGCAAGGGCGCGGCAGCTTCGTGCGCTGGTCGTCCTCGCCGATCCAGCTCGATCGTCACCCCAGATTCAGCGACGCCGTGCGCAAGGACGGCCGCGTTCCCAGCACCCGAACCCTCAAGCTCAATGTGAGGCCCGCCGACGCGAAGGCGGCGGAGGAGCTCGACCTCAAGCTCGGCAGCCCCATGATCTACCTGGAGCGCCTGCGCTTTGTGGACGGCGAGCCGATGGGCCTCAGCACCCATTGCTTCAGCTTCGAGCGGTTCCCGACGTTCATCAAGATGTATCAGGCCCGCGGTTCGATCACCCAGACCCTGATCGACAGCGGCGTGCCCAACTACACCCGCAAGCGCACGGTGATCAGCGCCCGTCCGGCCACGGTGCGCGAGGCGGAGCTGATGCGCCTGCCACGCCACGTCGCCTTGCTGATCCGGCGCTACCTGAACATCGACGGGCTGGGGAAGCCGCTCGAATACGGGGAGGCCGGTGGCGCCGGAGAGGTGGTGGTCGATTTCCCCGACACCGTAAGCCCATAAAAAGCAGTCAGGAGCGGATCTTGGAACAGGCGTTTTGTAACGCGCGCGTGGTGACGCGCGACGAGGACTTCATCGGTTCGGTGCTGGTCAGGGACGGGCTGATCGCCGCCGTCGACCGTGGGCCGGGCGGCGTCGGTGAGGATTTCGACGGGGACGTCCTCATGCCGGGCGTGATCGACATCCACACCGACAACCTGGAGCGTCACTACTTTCCCCGCCCTAACATCGGCTGGAACCCGGTTTCGGCCGCCGTGACGCACGATGCGGCCTGCGTTTCGGTCGGCGTGACCACGGTGTTCGACTCGATGAGCGTTGGCTCGTTCTTCGAAGCGACGGCGCGTGCGCAGGACAATCTCGCCCGGCTCGTCGAGGGTCTGCACACCGCCCGGGAGAGCGGAATGCTCAAGGCCGGCCACCATATTCACTGGCGTTGCGAAACCACCTCCGACGAGCTCGCTGAACGTCTGGCGCCTCTTGTCGAGCATCCGATGACGGCGATGCTCTCGATGATGGACCACACGCCGGGCCAGCGGCAGTACCGCAATATCGAGGCCCACCTGCGCGGATGGCGCGAACGCGGCATGAGCGAGGACGACGTGGCGGCCCGTCTCGAGGAGATCCGCGGACGCCAGGCCCGCAACGCCACCGCCAACGCCCGCCTCGTCGCCGGCTTCGCCAAGGCCAGGAACCTGGCCCTGGCCAGCCACGACGACGAGGATGTCGAACACATCGACGAGGCCGCGGACCTGGGCGCCACGATCGCGGAGTTCCCCGTGACCCGGGAGGCGGCGGAGCGCGCGCACGCGCGGGGCATGACCGTGGTCATGGGCGGCCCCAACCTGATCCGCGGCGGCTCCTATTCCGGAAACGTGCCGGCCTCCGAGTTGATCGAGATGGGGCTGCTGGACGCTTTCGCCTCCGACTACGTGCCGCGCAGCCTGATCGAATGCGCCTTCACCCTGGCGGCGGCTCCGTTCGGCTGGTCGCTGTCGCGCGCCGTGGCCTCGGTCACGGACACGGTCGCCGCCGCCGTTGGCCTGGGCGACAGGGGCGTGGTCGCCGAGGGACGCCGCGCCGATCTCGTGCGCGTCAGGCGCATCCGGGATCTTCCCGTAGTGCGGGGAGTCTGGGCGGGCGGCGCGCGGGTCGGCTGAAGACCACCTCCAGGTGCGAAGAGAAAAGAGGGCCGCTCCCAGTGGGAGCGGCCCTTGCCGCATGCGCAAAGCAGTAAAAAAAGCCGGCGGGCCAGTGAGAGGGGGACGGCTTGCCCGCCGGCGGGGGAATCGCCTGGCCCGACTGGGCCGGGCGTCCCCAGTCAGAAACTCATATTGCCTTCGAAGCCGAAGGTGCGCGGGTCGTTGTATGTGCCCTGGATCCCGCTCGTGATGCTGTACGAGCGGATGTAGAGATGTTGCTCGTCGAACAGGTTGCGCACCCAGAACGAGAGGGTCAGCGTGGCGTTAGACGAAGCGACCTTGATGCCGCCCAGCGAGATCCGGCTGTTGAACACCACGCCGGGCTGGCTCCTGATCTGCGGTACGCCCGGGGCGACATAGGCGAGGTCACTGCTGTAAGATCCCGAGTCCCAATTCCCATCGAGGTGGGCGCGGAGCGTGTAGTTCTGCAGCTCCGTCTGGTAGTCGATCGCCCCGGAGAAGCTGTCAAGCGGCGTGAAGACCTGGTTCAGCGCGACCGGTGTGGTGTTGATTACCTCGCCGACCCCGGGGATATAGGTCGGGTACGGGTTAACTGTCGCCGGAATGTGCACGTAGTTATAGGCGTAGCTGCCGCTAAGCGTCAGCCCCGCCAGCGGATTTAGCGCGCCATCGACTTCCACCCCGTTCACATGGCCGACGCCCGGAGCGTTGAAGGTGTTGGTGGTGGTGCGTGTCGTCGAGCCCGGGAGGGGCTGACCGTTGGCTCCAAAAGTATAGTAAGGCGCCGAGAAATCCACCTGGATATTGGTGTAGGCGCCGGCATACGCCGCGATATTGAGGCGGGCGCGATGATCCCAGAATTCGGACTTGGCGCCGATTTCTTCCATCGAGATTTCTTCAGGATTGAAGGCGAGATAGTCCAGAGAGCGCGAATTGGCGCCGCCTGACTTATATCCCGTGCCCCACTTGGCGTAGACCTGCACATCCTGCGTGACATCGGCGGCGAGGTTTACCATCGGGTCGACCCGAGACCAGTTTTTCGAGAGGCCGATCGCCCCTGATACGCCGAATTGATTGATCGGCAGGGTGTTGTTGGTGAGATAGAGTTCGCCGTTCTTGACGTCGTCCGTCCAGCGCAAGCCGCCCGTCAGATGGAAGATGTCGCCGAGAATATGGGGCGTCCAGGTCGCTTGGCCGTAGACCCCGTAACTCTGCGTACGGACCCGGCTGGCGCGGTCGACCCCTGCGTATGGAAACAGGGGTGTGACGGCGTCGGTGATGGGCAGGCCGTAATTGTTGACGAGGTTATCCGGGCCGTACTGGATCACCGTGGCGGCGGTGCCGTTGGCGTTGAACTGCATCGAGTTGAACGCCTGCGCTTGGTCGTGCACGTGCTCGTCATAGTAGATCGCGCCGACTACATATTTTAGTTGGCTGGTTTCGCCGATCGCCTGGATTTCCTGGCTCAATTGATACTGGCCGAATTCGGCGAGGCTATAGCGGGAGAACGGACCGTCCGGTACATAGACCGACTCGTCCACGGCGCTGTTGTCAAATTGGGTCTGGTTCAGTGTGCGATAAGCCGAGATCGATTTGATCGTCAGATTCGGAGTCGCTTGCCATATCAGGTTGAGGGCGTGGCCGGACTGAAGACCGATGCTGGGCTGCTCCGGGACGCCGACAGGCGATACGCTGACGCGGTTCGGCAGGACCGGCAGGACCGGAGCAATCGGGCTCGTGCCGGCTTGAACCGTTTGACTGAAGATCGTGGTCGCGGCGTCGTAACTGGTGTCGAAGGAATAGTTGGCGGTGAAATTGGGCGTAGGCTGCCACTGCACCTGCAGGCGCACGCCGCGCCGGTCGAATTCGCCAAAACCGGAAGCGCCGGGCAACGGATTCTGGACGGTGGGACCGCGCGAGGTGTCGATGCCATCCACCTTGATGCTGATATTGTGCCATTCGGGCAGGTCGAGGTGGAACACGGTCTCGTAGCTGCCGTAGTTGCCGACACCGCCGGTCACGTCGAAGTGGAACTCACCGGTCGGCTTTTTCGTAGTGATGTCGAGCGCGCCGGCTTCGGTGTTTCGGCCGAACAGCGTACCCTGCGGCCCCTTCAGCACTTCCAGGTTGTCGATGTCATAAAGAGCCGCGTCCAGACCCTGCGGGCGGCCAAGATAGACGCCGTCGACATAGACGCCGACACCCTCGTCACGCGCCGGCTGATTGGTGTCCTGCATAACACCCACGCCGCGCATGCTCAGGATCAGGTTGAAGGGTCGCGAAGCGTAAGGGACGATGCGCAAGCTGGGAATCCCGCCGGCGATCAGATCGTCCAAGGACTGGATATGCCGGTCTTCGAGATCCTGATTGTCCAACACCGAAGTGGAGATCGGGACCTTCTGCAGGTTCTCCGAGCGCTTCTGGGCGGTGACGATCACCTCGGTCAGGCCCGTGCCGCCGTCGGCCGAGCCGGAAGCCTCTGCGCCTGCCGCGGCTGAAGCCTCCGCGCCCGCTGCGGCCGAAGCGTCCGCGCCCGCTGCGGTCTCGGCGCTGGCCGGAGCGGCTAGAGCCGCCACCCCAATGACACAGGTGCTGGCGCCGGTGAGGGCCAGGCGCTTGAAACAGATTTTCATTCTATCCCCGCTGCATAACTGTGAGTTAGCCAACCGGGGGGATAGGGATTTGCCTTGTCGGACAGGATTCAGTTTTGTGAATGATCGGTGTCGTCTAGACGACTTGTCTAACGTCGCGGAACTATTCTTTGTGCGAAATCGTTTGGTCTGATATTGTGAAATATTCGGTGTACGGAATTATTTGGACTTCGTGGGCCGACGCATGGCGCAGGGGGCCGATTGCCGGCTCCGGAGAGGCGCGACATAGACCGCCGATGCGACTGTTCCACTTCAGCGACGATCCGAAGATCGCCTGCTTCACGCCCCGGCCCGTCCTCAAGCCTTCGCCCCGCCCGCCGGGGCGCGACTGGCTGAACGGCGCTCTGGTCTGGGCCATCGAGGAGGGACGCCAGGCGATGTACCTCTTCCCGCGCGACTGCCCGCGCATCCTCCTATGGCCGACGGATGCGACGACGGCCGAGGACCAGGCGCGGTTCTGGCAGGGAAGCGCCGCCAGGACGATCGCCTATGTCGAGGAAGCCTGGCTCGACGCGATCGCGAAGGCGACGATCTGCCGTTACGCCCTCCCGCCTGAGACGTTCGAGAGCCTGGACGACGCTGGAATGTGGGTCTCACGCGCGCCGGTGATCCCCACCCGCATGGAGATCATCAGCGAGCTTCCGCGCGCCCTGGAAGCGCAAGGCGCCGAGCTGCGCGCCATGCCCTCGCTCGCTCCGCTGAGAGGCGTCTGGTCCACGACCCTGCACGCCAGCGGCATACGGCTCCGCAACGCGCGCGGCTGGCCGGCAGGTTAGTGGTCAAAATCTGACACTTGAATCCTCGTCGCGCCGCGGCCCAAACTTCCGCTTCCCGCCCTGAGGCCAAAAGGGGAACTTCGACCCTTCTCCGCCTCCCCTTCACCCGTCATCCCGGACGAGCGCTCGAACAGAGCGCGAAGATCCGGGACCCAGCATCCCGCACCTCACCGCCGCGCTCAAGGTACGCTGCGGAGAGATCGCAGTGCGTCACCGGCCGCGTCGAGGCCGTGGATGCTGGGTTCCGGATCTGCGTGCGCTCTGCGCACTCCGTCCGGGATGACGGATGTTGGGGGAGGGGGCGGAGCGCACGCGAGAGCAGGCGAGACTGCCCGGGGCGGGCGCCAAGTATCGGATCCACTAGGCGGCTCCCTCGACAAATTCCCAGCCTGTCGGTGTCAGGCCGGGCCTTCGTTCACACCCGCGACATCAGCCTCTGGCATCGGTCCTCCACGCGTTCGCCAGGAGACGGGCAGACTATGTTCAATCGTCCTCTGGCGGCGCTGGGCCTTGCGGCGCTGGCCTTGAGCGGCTGCGGCCGCACAGATCCCCACGCCGGGATGCGCCAGGTCCGAATGGCCGTGACGGGGGGGCAGAGCGACCCGACCATGGCCATGCGGTGGACCGCCTTCAAGACGCGGATTTCGCAGGCTGTCGGCGTTCCGGCGAAGGTGTACGAGAGCTCGGACTACAACGGCCCGATCCAGGCCGTGGCCTCCAACCAGGTGGACGTGGCGTGGCTGGCGGGCGGCGGCTACGCCAATGTCGACGCACAGATCGGCAATCTGGCGACGCCGATCCTCACCACCCGCGATGCGGAGGGAGGGCTCGGCTATTACTCGGCCGTCATCGTGAAGAGCGACAGCCCCTATCACTCTATACGTGACTTGAAGGGTCGTTCGTTCGGATATGTCGATTTCAATTCGACGTCCGGCTACCTCTTTCCCCGCGCCAACATGCGCGAGCAGGGGATCGACCCCGACACGCTGTTCGGCAAGACCGGCTTCTCGGGTGGGCATACCCAGTCGGTCATGGCCATGCAGAACGGCCAGTTCGACGGCGCCCTGGTGGAGATGTCCGGCGGGACGCCGAAGACCGGATTTTCCGCAGGTCCCTACTACATCCTGGCCCGGCGGGGCCTGATCGATCCCAAGGACTTTCGAGTCATCTGGTTGGCGGGGCCCATCCCGAACCCGGCGGTGGTCGTGCGCACCGACCGGCCCCAGTCGTTCATCGACACCGTGCGGGGCGCGATCGCCGCAATGCCTTTCGACGATCCGAAAACCTTCGGCCAGATCGGCCAGACCGACGGCACGACCTATGCGGCAGTGGACCGCAGCTTCTACGAGAACATCATAAAACTGCGTGCGGACGACATCGCGCATCGCCGGGGACTGCATCAGTGAGACGAACCGCCCTGGCTCTGGCCGCTCTCGGCCTTGTCGCCGCCACCCCCGCGCCGTTCCGGATCGGCGTCCTGCAGGCTTCGCCTGGCCCCTGTGCGCCGCTCTCGCCCTCGGCGTCGGCCGGAGAGCGCGCCTATTTCGATCTTCTTGCCAAGCGGCTCGAGCGTCCGATCCTGGCCTGCCCCGTCACGAGCCCTGCGGAGGGAGCGGCTGGGCTCGCCGCCGGCAGGCTCGACATGGCCGTGCTGGACCGGGCCAGCTATCCGGCTGTCAGGGACGGGGTGCGCTCCACGATGACCGTCAGGCCGGAGGGGGGGCTGGCTCGCGTGCCAGTGGTCCTGGCGGTGAAAGCCGGGCGGGCCGGCGATCCCCAATCGCTGAAAGGCCGCACGATCGCTTTCGGCGGCTCGACCGACGTCGCGCTCGCCCTGCCGAGGGAAGTGCTTTCCGAGCAGGGGTACGGCGCCGCGATCTCCGGCCGCGAACTGATCACCTCGGACGAAATGTCGGCGCTCGTGGCCTTGCGGGCTGGCAAGGCGGACGCCGTCGCGCTCGAAGCGGCGGCGTGGCAAAGGCAGTGCGAGGACGCCACCGGCAGGGCCAAGCCCTGCGCCGACCTCACGGTCGTCTGGCGGGCCCGTCCCCAGGCCCAGCGCGCATGGGCCGTGCGGCGCGACTTGCCCGACCCGTTCCGTTTCCGGATCCTGGGCGTGCACGTGGCGATGCACCTGGAGGACAAGCCCGCCTTCGACTGGGCCGCGTCGCAACTGTCATCCAACGCTGCTGACTTCGAGCCGGCGGAAGCCGACGCCTTAGAGGCCACGCGTCTGCAATGACCGCGGCCGGTCCGGCCCGCGCCGGCGTCGTTGCGGAATTCGAGCGGGAACGCCGCCGGCTGCTCGTCCGCCATCGGGCGCAGGCCGCCTTTGGCGTTGTCCTGTTCAGCTTGGTTCTAGCCATTTCGCTGCAGCGCAGCGGCTTCTTGAACGCCGATCTGGGCGATGACCCCCTTGCGCGGATCGGCGTCTTCCTCGGAAGGCTGAATCCCAAGCTCCGCCCCGACGTCATCCTGGCCGACCGGAAGACCGCGGGCAGCCTGGCCTATTGGTTTTACGACCTGCCGCTGTGGCTCAGGGCCGCCAGGCAGACTCTCGAGATGGCCGTGCTTGCGACCACCATGGGCGCCATGGGCGCGGTCGGCGCGAGCTTCCTGTGTGCGCGAAACCTGATGCCGATCGCGCCGGTGCGCTTCGTCGTGCGCCGGACCCTGGAGGCGATCCGCACCCTGCCGGAGATGATCCTTGCCCTGATCCTCGTGGCCGCCTTCGGCATCGGGCCGTTCGCCGGCGTCCTGGCGCTGACCGTCTCTACGATCGGAGGGCTCGGCAAGCTGTTCGCGGAGATCAACGAGCAGGTTGACCCGAGGCCCCTGGAAGCCATCGAGGCCACCGGCGCGAACCGCATTCGCCAGATCCGTTACGGGCTGCTGCCCCAGGTCCTGCCGGCCTACGCCTCCTATGCGCTGATCAGGCTGGAGGGCAATCTCGCCGCCGCCGCCGCGCTCGGCATCGTCGGCGCGGGAGGCATCGGCCTGGAGCTTCAGCGGGCCATCACCTACACCGAGTTCGACACCTACCTGGCCATCCTCCTCCTGATGGTCAGCATGATCTTCGCGATCGACATCGTTTCGGAGCAGATCCGGCACAGGCTGATCGGGCTCGGAGGCCGCCGAGGCGCGCGGATAGCGCCGAAGCGCGCGCCGACGGCAGCCGCGTCCAGCGGCGCGACGGTCTGGACACGCCTGGCTCCGCCATGCCTGACGCTCCTCGCGGCGGTCGTGCTGGTCATGATGGCGATCGACGTGGATTTCGTGCCTTGGCGGCTGCTCAACGGGGCGGGGCGGCTGGGACGCCTCATCGGCGCCATGATCCCGCCCTCGTCCGGCGGCCAGTCGCTACGCATCCTGCGGTCCCTCGGCGAGACCGTGGCCATGGCGTTCGTCGCCACCTTGCTCGCCGCCGTCATGGCCCTGCCGATTGGAGTCCTCGGCGCCAAGACGGTCGTGTCGCAGCCGGCGGCGCACTTCCTCTTCCGTCGCGTGCTGGACCTGTTCCGCGGCGTGCCGGCATTGGTCTGGGCCTTGATCCTGGTTTCGGCCTTCGGGCTGGGGCCCTTCGCGGGGGTCTGCGCCCTGGCCCTCGCCGACATCCCCAACCTGGCCAAGCTC
>DATHPX010000052.1:0-15958 GCA_035483335.1 Caulobacteraceae bacterium
ACCAATGGTCGAACCAGGCCAGGGCCTCGATGTGCAGGCTCTCCCACGGCCAGGCGAGGCCGTGCGCGCCCATCATGGCGACCTGGACGTGCGGGCTGTTCGTCAGTCCCTCGATGGCCTTGAAGGTGTGCGGCAAGTGCAGCGGCACGTTCTCCCAGTCGCAGCCGAGGTAGACCGGGACATCCACGCGATCGAGGAGCGGCAACAGGTTGCGATCCTCCCACCAGGCGTCGCGCAGGGGGTGCTCGACGACGATGGCGCGCCACAGGTCGTCCCAGGGGTGTGGGTCGTGGCGCAGGTTGAGCAGGATCTTCAGGCCGGCGATGGCGGCCTCGCCGTTCATGGTGGCGAACTTTCCGTGCACCGCCGGCGTCTTGAGCAACTGACCAACCGCCTCCAGCAGCTTGCTGCGCCACAGCTTGTTCGTGCGTCCCGACGTCATACCGATCATCGACAGGAAGGGCGTGATGAAGCCGGTGCTGGCCAGGCCGTGGTGCGTGGCGGACTCGTAGAGGTCGAAGGTGCCGGCGACCGGCATGATCGCCTTCAGGTGCGGCGGCCGCTCGACCGCAGCCTCCATCTGGGTTCCAGCGAAGTAGCTTATGCCGACCATGCCGGCATTGCCGTCGGACCAGGGCTGCGCCGCCGCCCATTCGACAAGGTCGTACATGTCCCGGCGTTCCTGGCCGTCGAAGAAGCCGAAGGTTCCGCCGGAGCCGGACGTGCCCCTACAGTTGGCGATTACGTGAACGTAGCCGCGTGGGACGAAGAAATCGCTCGCTCCGGCTTCCACGAAGCCCAAGGGCGCGCCGAGGTTCTGGATCTGGCGGGGATAGGGCGAGGCCGCGACCAGCACTGGATACCGCCCCGGCTCCGTCGGCCGATGGACGTCCGCCAGCAGGGTGACCCCATCGCGCATCGGAACGGCGACGTCATCGTCGCGGACAACCTCGAACCTCGGCGCCGACAGATTGCGGTACTCGCGCCCCGTCGTCTGAGGGCCGTTCAGTTGGCGTTGGCCGGGCTGGACGCCGGCGACTGTCTGGGCCATACGGGCCTCCAAATGCAAACGGTCGTTTGCTTCTAGCCCGCGCAAATGTAAAATGCAAACGTTCGTTTGCTTTTTTGAGTCGCCCCGCCGCCATGCCCCCTGACGCCCGTCCCCGCAAATCGCAGCTGGCCATGGACCGCATCCTGGATGCGGCGCGCGGCATCTTCGCCGAGCAGGGCTACGAGGGAACGACGATCCGGGCCATTGCCGCCGCCGCATCGATCAATCCGGCCATGGTGATCCGATACTTCGGCTCGAAGGAGGGCCTCTTCGCCGCGGTGGCCGATCTCGAGTTCAAGGCGGCGTCGCTGGCGTCGCTGCCCCGATCGACGTGGGGAGAGGCGCTCGTCCGCCACGTGCTCGATCGCTGGGACGATCCGGTCGAAGGGCCGACCCTCGCCGCCATGATGCGCGCTTCGATCACCAACGACGCCGCGCGTGACCGGATCGTCGCCCAGTTCTCCAACCAGCTGGCGGACCTGTTCACCGCTCTTGCACCGTCGGCGGCGATCGCGGCCCCGCTGATCGCCACTCAGATTTTGGGCCTGACCATGGCGCGATACGTCTGGCGCGTACCGGCGGTGGCGTCGCTGCCAAAGGAATGGGTGGTGAAGCAGGTTGGAGAGAGCGTGCAACGGTACCTGGAAGGCTCCGCCGGTAGCCTATTTTGAACGTTTCCGTATAGTTTCCGTCGGCGCGCCGCGTGGGTCGAAGAGCGCCGACCGGACGATGGCGGTACACAACGATGGGCGGGGGGAAGATGGGACAGCCGGATCCGGATCGTATCCTGAACCTGGGCCTGGGCTTTTGGGACTCCAAGGCTTTGCTCAGCGCCGTCGAGCTGGGCGTGTTTGCAACCCTGGCCGCCGGACCCGCCGACCTCGCCGCCTTGAGCTCGAAGCTCGGCCTACATGACCGGTCGGCGCGGGATTTCCTCGATACGCTGGTCGCCCTGAAGCTGCTGGAGCGCGAGGACGGGCGGTACCGCAACGCCGCCGACGCCGATCTCTTCCTGGATCCCGGCAAGCCGACCTATGTCGGCGGCATCCTCGAGATGGCCAACGCCCGCCTCTACGGCTTCTGGGGCAACCTGACCGAAGCGCTCCGCACTGGCCGGCCCCAGAGCGAGATGAAGACCGGGGGCGATTTTTTCGCCACGGTGTACGCCGAGCCGGAGCGCCTGAGCGGGTTCCTGCGGGGAATGAGCGGGATCAGTATGGGCGCCGCGCAGTCGCTCGCCGCAAAATTCGACTGGTCGAAATACGCCAGCGCCATGGACGTCGGCGCCGCCCAGGGCATGGTCCCGGTCACGCTCGCCAGAGCGCATTCCCACCTCGCCGTCATCGGCTTCGACCTCCCGCCGGTGCGGCCCGTCTTCGAGGCCTTCGTCCAGGAGAATGGGCTGTCGGGGCGGGTGAGGTTTCACCCAGGTGATTTCTTCAAAGATCCATTGCCGTCCGTCGACGTGATCGTCCTGGGACACATACTCCACGACTGGGATCTCGATCAGAAGCTGTCGATACTTGCCAAGGTGTTCCACGCCCTGCCGCGCGGAGGGGCCGTCGTGGTCTATGACGCGATCATCGACGACGGGCGGCGCGAGAACGCGTTGGGCCTCCTGATGAGCCTGAACATGCTGATCGAGACCTCCGGCGGCTTCGACTACACCGGCGCCGACTGCCAGTCCTGGATGCGGCAAGTCGGATTTACCGACACGCGCGTCGAACCGCTCGTCGGGCCGGACTCGATGGTGATCGGGATCAAGTCGACGGGCTGACGGGGCGGCCGTCTCGACGCGCCTGGGACGCGACGCAGACGGCGATCAAGCCTCCGATAACCGAGAGGTGCTCTTCGGAGAACAGCCGCTCGACCACCGCCATCGGCCCGGTCATGTCCCAGAAGTGGTGGGCGAGCGGCACGGTCAGCAGGGTGAACACGCCCAACATGCCGGCGCCCAGCCAGATCATGCGGTCGGCGATGACCAGGGCCGACCCGACCGCCTGGACGAACAGGCTGAGCCCCATGACCAGCCAGACCGGCCGCATGCCGAGCCCGACCACATAGGCGTGCAGTCCGGGCAAATCGTGCATGTGGTTCAGGAATTCCGCCCAGAACAGGCAGGTCGCCAGGATCCGGCTGAGCAAGCTGGTCAGCGGCGAAGCCAGGATCGCGGCGAGGGCTTTCGGCTGGGTCATTTATCGATCACGAGATGCGCTCTTGGATGGCTGTCCGGCGCCCCGCTTGCGTGCACACGTCTGCACGACACGCGCGGCCGGCCAGCTCGGCAGTCAATCAGCACTCAGCCAAAACGTTTGCCGTTTTGGGCTTTCAATCGCCCGCCCCTGGCGCAAGCGTTTGTGCAATCGGTCTCAGCGGGAGGGCGGCGGCGCGCCGTTACCGACGTGGCGAAGCGGGCGAAGCCGCCGCAAGCTTCGCCGAAGGTCGCGACGGATCACCAGCTTCAGCCCCGACCAGGTCTCGTCGATCGCGGTGGCCTTCTTTGAGGGAGAGCTTCTTGGTGAAGGGGGGTTGGGAGTAACGCACGCACAACCGTATAGCGCGCCATGATGGCCGTCAGGCCGCGACGCGTCGGAGGCCAGTAGCCCATGCAGACGGAGCGTTTCGGGCTCACAGACGAGGGGGCGCCCGTGGACGTCCACCTCCTGACCAACACCGCCGGAATGCGGGTTCGCATCCTCGATCTGGGGGCCATCATCGCCAGCCTCGAGGTCCCCGACCGCAACGGCAGGCTCGCCAATGTCGTGCTCGGCCTGGACAGCGTCAGCGGCTATCTGCATCGCAGTCCGCATTTCGGCGCCATCGCCGGTCGCTACGCCAACCGCATTGCGGGCGGGCGTTTCGTCCTTGACGGGGTCGAGCATCGGCTCGAGACCAACGCCGGTCCCAACACCTTGCACGGCGGCTCTCACGGTTTCGACAAGGTGGTCTGGCGGACTGCCTTCGAAGACGGGGCCCTTGTCCTGCGACACCTCAGCCCCGACGGCGACCAAGGCTTTCCCGGAGGCCTGGCGGTCGAGGTCAGGTACAGCCTCGGCGCCACGAACGAACTGCGCATCGACTACCTCGCGACGACGGACAAGCCGACGGTCGTCAATCTGACCAATCACAGCTACTTCAACCTGGCGGGCGAGGGTTCCGGCGATGCGCTGGACCATATCGTCACGATAGAAGCCGACAGCTTCACGCCGACGGACCCGACCCAGATCCCTACCGGAGAAATCCGCGCCGTCCGCGGCGCCCCCTTCGACTTCACCCGGCCGAGGCCGATCGGCGAGCGCATCCGGGCGGCGGACGATCAACTCCTGATCGCCCGCGGCTATGATCACAATTGGGTTTTGCGCACGCCGGTTGGCGAAGCGCTGCGGCCGGCGGCGAGGGCGTACGACCCTGCGTCTGGCCGGATCCTCGAGGTTCTGACCGACGCGCCGGCACTGCAGTTCTATTCCGCCAATGGCCTCGATGGACGCCTGGCCGGCCCGTCCGGTCGCGCCTACCGGCAGGGCGACGCGTTCTGCTTCGAGACCCAGCAGTTCCCCGACGCACCCAACCAGCCTGGCTTTCCCTCGACGGTGCTGCGTCCTGGCGAGCGCTTCAGGTCTGCCACCATCTTCCGCTTCTCTTCGGACCTTGCCTGACGCGTCCTCCATGACGCGCGGCGTAGCTCGCGCCGGCGGCCGCATGGCGTAAAGAACCCCAATGAGCCTTCCGCGACTCATTGCGACTGACCTGGACGGCACGCTGCTTCGGTCGGACGGGCAGGTGAGCGGGCGCACGCGGGCGGCGATTGAGGCGGCCCAGAGCGCGGGCTTGGCCGTCGTCCTGGTCACCGCGCGGCCGCCGCGCGTGGTGCGGGAGGTCGCGGGTGCGGCGGGTGTCACCGGGCCGGTGGTCTGCTCGAACGGGTCGATTCTCTACGACCTCGCAAGCGACACCGTCATAAGGCATGAGCGGCTGGGCGCGGCGCTGGCGCGCGAGTTCGGGCGCGCGCTGCGCGAGCTTTCGCCCCACGTCGTCTTCGCGACCGAACACGGTCACCTGCTCGGGTACGAGCCGGCTTTCCCGCGCATGTTCGCCGATGGCGTGCCCGAGCACCTGTCGCCGGTGGGCGATGTCGACGCCCTGTGCGAGGCGGACGTGACCAAGCTCATCGTTCACCACCCGGGGGAAGACTGCGACGCTCTGATGCGATGGGTCGGCGCCCACGTCGGCCAACGCGGCTTCGTCACCCATTCGGGCGGGGCCTTCGTGGAGATCGGCGCGGCCGGCGTCTCCAAGGCGAGCGGGCTGGCGCGGCTTTGCGAGGAACTGGGGGTCGCCGCCGCGGACGTGGTCGCGTTCGGCGACATGCCAAACGACCTTCCCATGCTTCGGTTCGCGGGCCACGGCGTCGCGGTCGCCAACGCACACCCCGAAGTGCTGGCCGAGGCGGACGAGGTGGCGCCTGGGAACGACGACGACGGCGTCGCCCGCGTTATCGAGCGGATGTTGGAGGGAGGGCTGTGAGACTCGCCGCCCTTCCCCGCGCGTCAACTGGCGGCTTTCGCCTGGACCTCCAGCAGGACAGCCATGGCCTGTTGCGCCATGGCCGCTGGAACGAAGACGTTATCGTGATGGTACGCGGCCACCATGTTGCAGGGGACGCCCGCATCCGCCAGCGCCGACGAAACCCCGGCGGTCAACCCCACTCCATCAAGCGCAGAGAATACTTCCAGGACAATGCGGGCCATAGGATACTGAACGTCAAATCCAAAGTGTTCGGCATCCGGAAGTTTTAAAATCAGAGAAAACCCTTCATCTTCCTCGAACCAACTCAACGCATAAGTGCGAGCCCGTTCGGCGATATCTCGTTGTTCTGTGATGCAGAACACGAACAGGCCGTCCTTCAGAACAGGCGTCATCCCTGCGAGCATGGCGCGCCCCTCGCGCACAACACGCGATTGGCTGCGATCGGCGTCAGTCGTCATAGGTCGATTGGCGCGATCTGCGCGACGCCGCTTCGCCTGATCGCCGATCCGTTCGGCTGAAGGGTGGCTATGACGGCGCCGGTGTTCATGGTTGGATTGTACCGTCGATCGCGTGTGCGACGAAGAAGCCTTGGCCAAGACCTTTGCCATGACACCGTTCGAGAACAACGAGGTCCGCAAGATCGCCGTGCTGGCGGACTGCCACATCCATCCTGGGCGCGGTCCGGACTGGACCCCTGCCGCCCTGGCCGCCATCGGGGACGTCGATCTGATCGTGACGCTCGGCGACATGGGCGAGGTCGCCGGGCTCGACCGGCTGGCGCAGATCGCGCCGGTGATCGGCATTAGGGGCGCGGACGACGCAGACGATGCAAGGACCGGCGAGAGCGTCCGGATCCTGAGGCTGGGCGGCGTCGCCATCGGATGCGTCTTCGATCCGAAAGCCCACGGGTTGGCGAACGCGTCCCACCCGTTCGAGCCCTCGGCCAGGTGGCTGGATAGTGCTGCCGAATTGTTCGGTGAGCCCGTTCAGGTGCTGCTCTACGCCTCGACCCACCGTCCGTACGTGGCGACGCTCGATGGCGTCACGGTCGTCAATCCGGGCAGCGCCCTGCTGCCTGCCGACGGAGCCGAGGCCGCGTTGGCGACGCTGAGCCTCGCGGACGGGCGGGCGGAGGTTCGGATCGCGCCCATCGGGGCTTGAGATCCGAATTTCGCGCCGAGGTATCTACCGCACGCAGCGTAGCGGCCTCGGCTGCCCAGGCCAGGTGATCCACGACACGCCCTGGTGCTCGGCGTAGCTCGCGTTGGCCGCGGTATAGCGGATGCCGCTGGCCATCGGCTGCTGGACCATCACGATCTTCTGGCCGCGGCGCTCGGCGACCAGGGTCCCGGGGTTGGTCACGTAGTAGGTGATGGTGAAGCCGAGCGGGGGATCGCCGTCACAGCGGAAACGGAACGGCGGCCGGGCGGGCGGCAGGCCTGCGTCCGAGCTGAGCTGGGCGATGCGCGTCACGTAGAGGTTGGCGAGGCAGGCCTTGGGGTCGCGATCCGAGAGGCATTGGCCGCGCGATGATCTCCATCTCTGCTGGCGGAGGGAGAGTTGGCGGCGGCCGGCCCACGGCGTTCGACGCGCATCGGCGACGGCGTCGCCCAGCTGACGGTCCAGGGCGGAGAGCGCGGCGTCCTGCCTGACCAGGAGGTCCACGTCGCGGGGCGGGGCCTGCGCCGCTGAGGCGCCGAGCGCCAGGGCTGCGCTCGTCGCGAGGGCGAGGAGGCAAGCGACGGTGCGGGATGAAGACGTCATGGACTTGAGCCCCCTGCAGTCGCGGAGACTAAACCTCCAGGCCTTACCGCGACAGCATGGGAGGACCCATCGCTCTCCCTCGATCCTCACGATCCTTCAGGCGTGTTGCCGCCGTTGAAGCGGCCGAACTGATAGGCCGAGAGGAGGCTCAGCAGGAAGGCGCCGAGCCCGAGCGCGACAGCGTCCGCCGTGTCCCGAAGGTCGAAGGTTCCGACACAACAGACCAGCAGGAAGCCGACCATGAGATTGAAGAAGCCCCAGACGACATTGACGGTCGACGAGGAGAGGCCTTGCCCCGGCGGGGTGGCGAAGGGGCTCTGGAACGGGCGGCCCATCATGCCGCTGACCGCATGCGGAACGGCGTTGGCCAGGAAGGCGCCCCCGAAGAAATAGGACACGAGATGAACCCAGGGCATGTCAGGCGCTCCGCGTCTGAAGGAGTTGGATGATGTCTTGCGCCGTTCCCGTCTCCCCCAGCCGCGGGAACACGGTTCTCAGGCTGTGGTCATGGGCCTCGGCGCGCACGTCGGTCATGGCGTCGAGGGCGAGGGTGACATTGAAGCCCGCCTCGAAGGCCTGGCGGGCGGTGGCCTCGACGCCGGTCCCCGTGGCGACGCCGACCACGACCACCTGGGTCACGCCGATCGACTTGAGCCGCGCCTCCAGGTCGGTCGTGGCGAACGCGCCCCAGGTGCGCTTGGTCACCACGATGTCGTCGGGTTGGAGGTCGAGCTCGGGGATGAAGTCGGTGAACCCCTCGGGAAGCTGTTTCGGCGGGCGCGCCGGCTGCTCGGTGCGGCCGGGGGCGACACCGGCGGCGTTGATCAGCACCACGGGCAGGTGGCGCGCGCGGAAGGCGTCGAGCAGCGCCCTCGCGCGCTCCACCACCGCGCCAATCGGATGGATGGAAGGCAGACCGACAATGCCCTTCTGCAGGTCGACGACCAGCAGGGCGGTGTTTGGGTCCAGTGCGGTCAGGGCCATGCAAGCGCCTTTCTACAGAAGGGGCCGGTCAAAAGAGGTCAATCGTCGGCAAGCCGGCCAAGCAGTTGGACGGCCGCGGCCAGCTCGTCCTGCTCCTGCGGCGAGAACCGCTGCTGGAGGGCGCGCGTCAGCCAGTCCTGTCGCGCGGCGCGGCCCTCGCGAAGGCGTGTGCGGCAGGCCTCGGTGAGTGAGAGCAGGGTCCGCCGCCCGTCGGCCGGATCGGGCGCGCCGCTCACCAGGCCGGCGGCCTCCAGCACGTCCACGACGGCGGCCATGGACTGCGGGCGCACCCCCGTGGCCCGGGCGAGAGCAGACGTCGTGGAAGGTCCGGTCTTTTCCAGGCGAAGCACCGCCGACACCTGGGACGGGGTCAGGTCGCCCGCGTCCGCCTGCTCGCGCAGCCGGCGCCTCAGCTTGGCGACCAGGGCGCGGAGTTCCGCCGCCAGGGCGGACGCGCGCGCAAGTTGGGAGTCGTCCGCCTCACCGTCCATGCGAGAGGTCATGGCATGTACACAGGTAAGCTGTAAAGTTTAGCTGTCGAATGGGGTGAGCGTTGCGAGCGCGCGCCAGTCTTACATGCGAAAATCGCTGACCGGTGGACGCTGGCGCGGATTACCCTCACGCTGCGACCAAACGCAGACCGCGCCAAGCGGCTCTACGCGGGGGGATATCGCTCGTGTTCCGATGGTCTCGATCCCGCTCGCCGGCCTTCGGGTTCATCCTGACGAGCGTCTTCCTCGATGCGCTCTCGTTCGGTTTCGTCTTCCCCCTCCTGCCGAGGCTGATCCTGGGGATGGCGGGGCACGACGCCGGTTCTGCGGCGCGGATCTTCGGCTGGATGTCGGCGTCGTGGTCGCTGATGAACTTCGTCGCCGCGCCGGTCCTGGGCGCGCTGTCCGATCGTTTCGGGCGACGGCCGGTGCTGCTGATCTCGACCTTCGGCCTCTCCGTCGACTTCCTGATCATGGGCCTGGCGCCCAATGTGGCCTGGCTGTTCGTCGGCCGCGCGATGTCGGGCCTGACGGCGGCGAGCTTTTCCGCGGCTTCCGCCTACCTCGCCGACACGACGCCGCCCGAGGGGCGCGCGAAGCGGTTTGGCCTGTTCTTCGCGATCCATGCGTCCGGGATCATCCTGGGGCCGGCCGCCGGCGGCCTGCTCGCCGCGATCAGCCCGCGCGCGCCGTTCTTCGCGGCGGCGGGGCTCGCGGCGTTGGGCTGGCTCTATGGGCTCCTCATCCTGCCCGAGTCGCTGGCGCCGGAGCTTCGGACCCGAACGCCCTGGCGACAGGCCAATCCGTTTCGTGCGTTCGGGATCCTCGCCAGGGACGGCGGCCTGCTTGGGCTCGCGGCCGTCGGGACCTTGATCCAGCTCGGCGCCGGGGCGGTGAACATCACCTTCGTGCTCTACACGGCCCACCGCTACCACTGGGCAGCCGCCCAAACGGGACTGCTGCTGACGGTGTTCGCCGGCGGCAACATCCTCGTCATGGGCGTGATGGCGCCGGCGCTTTCCCGCTGGATCGGAGAGCGCGCGACCTTGCTCTGGGGGGTTGCGCTGTCCGCGATCGGTTTCGTCGCGCTGGGCCTCGCGCCGACGGCGCTCGCCTTCTGCCTGGCGTGCGCGCCCACGTGCCTGGGCAACATGTGCGCGCCGCCGCTGCGGTCGCTTCAGACGCAGCGGGTCGCGCCAACCGAACAAGGGCGGCTACAAGGCGCGCTCTCGTCGCTCCAGGCGCTCACCGGCCTCGCAGGTCCGATCTTCTTTACGCAGCTGTTCGCCTGGTCGATCGCCCCGGGCTCGGCGAAGGCCATGTCAGGCTTCTCGCTGCTCATCGCCGCCGCCCTGATGGCCGCCGCCCTTCCCTGCGCCATCGCGGCTGCGCGGGCGCCGAGCAGGGTCGAGGTGGCGGCGTGAAGAGGTGGGCGGACGCGGTGGCTGCCGGGGTTGGGAACGGACGTGGCCCTCGCTCGCACGTCCATTGCCCCGCGCCTCACTTCTCGAGCTTTTCGACCTCGGTGAAGCCCACCACCTCACCCTGCGGCGTCTCGCCCACCATGACGAAGACCAGCGGAGCCTTCGCGAGACGCGCATTGGTCTCCTCTGTCTTCCCGCCGCTGTAGTACTCGCGGGCCTCCGCTTGGTCGAAGTAGCTCCACGCGACGCCGCCGCCTTGCGGCCGCTGGTTCGGCGGCGCGCCCATCATGGCGGCGACCGAGGCCTTGAGCGCGCTCGCCCGTGCAGAGGTGTACAGCATGCAGACGTGCATGCGCTTGGCGAACGGCGTCTTGTCGGCGCCAGGCGGGAAGTCATGTTCGATCAGGAGCAGCTCCCAGTGCTCGGCGCCGACCTTTTTCACCTTATGGAACTGCCTGGTGTCCGGGGCGGGCTTCGGGACAGGCGCATCGCTCCACCCGGGCTCAAGCACCGCCAAAGCCTTCTGCGGGTCGGCGCGCGTGTCGAAGCAGATCGACTTATACGTCTCGAAGAGTGACGGCTCGGCTGCGCGGGCGTGCGACAGGCCAAAGCCCAAGGCGATCACCGCGATTCCGGCAGCACGGAACATCGACGCCCCTCCGAAAACACAAGTTTCCCGCGTCGGCGCCATGTCAGCAACCGCCCGCCGGCGAGGCGCGGCGCGATCCGGACCGGCTATCTTTGCGGGACGCGGGAGTCCGATCGCGGGCGCTACTGCGCCGGGGTGATGGAGATATCGACCATGATCTCGGCCGAGATGTCCTGCAGGGCCGCCTGGACCTCCCACGCCTGTCTCTTGGGCGGGAGGCGAACGTGCGCGTCCATGTGGAACAGCGGGACGCCCGAGTGGGGTTCGGCGCGCACCGAGGTTTCGAACGCCTCGATGTTCACCTCGAGGCTGCTCAGCACGGCCGTCACCTGGTCGACGATGCCGATCCGATCCTGGCCGACCAGGCTCAAATGAAGCTCTTCGCCGCCCTCGACGGGCCCCTCGATCGCCGGAGCAACGCGCACCTCCAGGCCCTGGGTGTCGACCGAGCGCACGGCCGAACGCAGGGCCTCGACCCTGTCCGCCGCGAGCTCCACCAGCACCGATCCAACGTAAAGGCCGCCCAGCCGGCTGAGATTGCTCTCGAGCCAGTTGCCGCCGGCCGAGAGCACCGCGGCCGCCAGCGCCTTGGTAAGGCCGGGCCGGTCGCTGCCGACCACGCTTAAGACCAACAATGCCATGGATGAGCTTTCGACGGCCTCACGGGATCCGGTCCCGCTGATACTGGATGGCGGAACGCGGGGCCATGGCCGTCGCGCCGGAGTGGCGTCTTGCCCCTGCCCCCCGCTAAAACCCTGGCATGCTGCGTTTGACCGAGTTGAAGCTGCCGCTGGGCCATGAGGCGGCGGCGCTTCCGGCGGCGATTGCCGAGCGCCTGGGGCTGGCGGACGGGGAACTCGTCGACTGGACTGTGGCCCGCCGCGCCCACGATGCGCGCAGGAAGTCGGCGATCCTGATCGTCTATTCTGTCGACGTTACGGTGCGGGACGAGGCGCAGGTGCTGGCGCGGCTCGGCGGCGACGCCCGCGTGCGGGCCGCGCCGGACACGGAGTATCGCTTCGTCGCCAAGGCGTCGGAACCTCCGCCCGGCCTTCGCCCACTGGTGATCGGGGCGGGACCTTGCGGCCTCTTCGCCGGGTTGATCCTCGCCCAGATGGGCTTTCGACCGATCATCCTCGACCGCGGCAAGGCAGTGAGGGAGCGGACGAAGGACACCTGGGGCCTGTGGCGGCGCGGGGTGCTGAACCCGGAATCCAACGTGCAGTTCGGCGAGGGGGGCGCCGGCACGTTTTCCGACGGCAAGCTGCACAGCCAGATCAAGGACCCACGCCACCTGGGCCGCAAGGTGCTGACCGAGTTCGTCCGCGCCGGCGCGCCGCCGGAGATCCTGACCGAGGCGCGCCCGCACATCGGCACCTTCCGGCTGGTGACCATGGTCGAGAGCCTGCGCGCGACGATCGAGGCGCTGGGCGGCGAATACCGCTTCCAGAGTCGGGTGGGGGACCTCGATATCGCCATCTCGCCGGATGGAAGCCGACGCGTGCGCGGGGTGGTGCTGGAGGGCGGAGAGCGCATCGCGACCGACCACGTGGTGCTGGCGGTCGGGCACAGCGCCCGCGACACCTTCCAGATGCTGTACGACCGCGGCGTCCACATCGAGGCCAAGCCGTTCTCGATCGGCTTTCGCATCGAGCACCCGCAGTCACTGATCGACCGCGCGCGCTTTGGCCCCTGCGCGGGCCATCCGGATCTGGGCGCTGCGGAGTACAGCCTGGCGCACCACTGCTCCAACGGCCGCAGCGTCTACAGCTTCTGCATGTGCCCTGGAGGGACTGTGGTCGCCGCGACCTCGGAGCGGGGGCGCGTGGTCACCAACGGCATGAGCCAGTATTCGCGCAAGGAGCGCAACGCCAACTCGGGCATCGTGGTTGGGATCACCCCGGCCGACTACCCGGGACATCCGCTGGCCGGCGTCGCCCTGCAACGCCACTGGGAATCGCAGGCGTTCGTTGCGGGCGGAGAAACCTACGCCGCGCCGGGCCAGCGCGTGGGCGACTTCCTGGCGGGCCGCCCTTCGACGGAGCTGGGCGAAGTGACGCCGTCCTATCGGCCAGGGGTTCGTCCCACCGACCTCTCCGACTGCCTGCCCGACTACGCCATCTCGGCGATCCGCGAGGCCCTGCCCGCCTTTGGCCGCCAGATCCCGGGCTTCGACGCCGACGACGCCGTGCTGACGGGGGTGGAGACGCGCACCTCTTCGCCGGTCCGCATCACGCGGGGTCGGGACTTCGAGAGCCTCAACACCCGCGGGCTCTACCCGGCGGGCGAGGGCGCGGGCTATGCGGGCGGCATTCTCTCGGCCGCCGTTGACGGCATCGAGGTCGCCGAAGCGGTGGCGCGGAGCCTGGTGGGAATCAACGCGCCAGCGTGAGGTATCGATTGTCCGTGGCCGAGTGATTTGGCGTTGGCGGAGCGCCTCGGCGGGGCCAGTCTCGAGAGATCGACGAGCGGGATGCAGACCATGAGCGCTGTGCTGGAGGGTGATGTCCTGACGCTGGGCGCGGCAGATCTGGCGCGGCGGATCGCCCGAAGGGAGGTGACCGCCGAGGCGGTCGTGGCGGCGCACCTGGAGCGGATCGGCAGGGTCGATCCGGCGATCCATGCGATGGTCGCGCTTGCGCCGGATGCGCTGGCGAAGGCGCGCGCGGCGGATGCGGCGCTGGCGCGCGGTGAGGCCGCAGGTCCGTTGCACGGCGTTCCGTTCACGGTGAAGGACTGGCTGGAGACGGACGACCTGGCCTGTGAGGCGGGGTTCGCCGAACGGGCCGGCTTTCGACCGCATCGGGACGCAACGGCGGTGGCGCGGATGCGCGCCGCCGGGGCGATCCTGCTGGGCAAGACCGCTGTGCGCGACGGCGGCCCGGGCCGCCCGAGGCCGGAGAATCCGCACGCGATCGGCCGCACGACGGGCGAGTCGAGCTCCGGGGAGGCGGCGATCATCGCGGCCGGCGGCTCGCCCCTGGGCCTGGGGAGCGATTCCGGCGGAAGCATCCGTTGGCCGGCGCATTGCTGCGGCGTGGCGGGGCTGAAGCCCACGACGGGCCGGGTCCCGGTCACCGGCCACTTCCCGCCGATCGGACACCTAAGCGATCCGCGGACGGTCGTCGGCCCCTTCGGGCGCCGGGTCGAGGACCTCGCCCTGATCCTGACGGTGATCGCGGGACAGGACGGACGGGATCCCGGGGTCGCGCCGGCGCCGCTCGCCGATCCGTTCGCCGTGGCGATCCGGGGGCTGAGGGTCGGCTGGTTCGTCGAAAATCCCGACGCCAGGCCGACGGACGCGACGATCGAAGCCGTCGGGCGCGCCGCCCGGTGTCTCGAGGACCTCGGAGCGGAGGTGCGGGAGGTCTCGCCACCCGGCCTCGACGAGGTCCTGCCGGTCACCAAGGATCATTGGGCCCGGGTCTGCTCCTTCTCGCTCTCCCGCTGGGCGCCCGATCGCCCATTCCGCCTCACCAGCGAGGAGATCGAGCGGTCGACGTTCAGTTGGGAGCGGTTCGCGCGGCGGATGCAGGCCTTCATGGCCGACTTCGACATCCTGCTCTCGCCCGCGGCGGAGGGTCCTGCGCCTGCGCACGGCGAATGGACCGCTCGGGAGTTCGCCTACACCCTACCCTGGAGTCTGACCCGCCAGCCGGCCGTCTGCCTCCCCTTCGCGACGTCGCCCGAGGGTCTGCCGATCGGTGTCCAGGTCATCGGCCGCGCCTGGGGGGAGGACTGCGCACTTGCCGCGGCGATGGCCCTGGAGCGTTTCGCCCAGCCACCGAAGCAACCGCAGGTCGCCGCAGCCTAAAGGTCCGCCCGAAGGAACCGAACTCACGCGATGGATGAGTGCAGACGTCGGCGGCGGCGGGCGGCGAGGCCCAGGGCGCCGAAGCCTGTCAGCATCATCAGCCAGGTCGACGGTTCCGGGACGCTCTCTATGGCGCCGAACAATCCGTCGGTCTCGCCGTTGATCCCATCGGTGAAGTAGAGGACGTTCGGGCTGCCGTCCTTGCCTCCTCCGCCGAAGGTCAGAGCCCACAGCCCGCCCGGCTTATTGCCGACGCCGACATCGATCGGGATCATGCCCACAAGCGCGCCCGTCGTAGGATCGATGGCGTCGATTCCGCTGTCGACGTAGCTGAAGTTTCCGACCAGGAGGTCACCGCCGAATTTCCCAAACGTGGCCGGGGCGAGCGCGAGGCCCCAGGGCGAGGCCAGCGGCTCGCCCATTCCGCCGGGGACGACGACCTTCTCGAAGGTTCCGTTCTCAGTGAACTCCGCAATGGCCCCCTGGCCGGCGGTGGCGGTCGTCTGCAGAGGGTGCGTGGGCGGGGCGTAGGTCACATAGACGTTCCCGGCGATATCCTCGACGTTGAAAGGAACCAGCCCAAGGTTCTTGATCGACGTCGGCGTGACGAAGGAGCCCGGAAGGGTGGGCGTGAAGGAGCTGTTGAAGACGTTGACTGTTCCGGCCGCGTTGTTGGCGGCGTACAGCATCGTATCCGCCTGATTGATCGCCAATCCGGTGTAGAGCGCGCCCGGCGTGGTCCATTGCACCGTGGCTTTGGTGAGCGGGCTAAGGCCGAGGTTCCAGGCGGAGATCTGGCCATTGAGATTGGCGAAGATGAACAACGCCGGCGAACCATCGCTCAGCATGAAGGATGAAGAGCTCGAATTGGAGACCTGTCCGGTGGGGCCTTGCGATCCCCTGACCGTGGTCGGGATGGCGACCGTCAGTGGCACCTTGGTGACGCTCGTGGCGCTCGTCGCCGAGTAGAGGGTCGATGTATTGGAGGCCTGGTTCGAGACCCAGAAGGGAGTAATGCCAGGAATAAACGAGACGCCCCAAGAGTTGGTCAGGCTCGGGTCTGTCACCTCGGCCAGCCCGCTAACGTTCGAGACCAGGTTCGTCTGAACATACGTGCCCGCCTCGGCGAGGCTCGCGCCAGCGCAGAGCGCGCCAACGGCGACGGCGGCTGAGACGATGAACTTGAACGGGGCTGATGTGGTCATGGTCGGTAATCCTCCGGCGTAGGTCATGCCTGCGCAGCTTGGCGGGGCG
>DATHPX010000053.1:0-4926 GCA_035483335.1 Caulobacteraceae bacterium
CGCCGCCACGGCCTGGTAATACTCGTCGATGGCTTGGTCCCCGCCCACGCCGACATTCATCGTCTCGGGAAGCTCGCCGAGCCGATCGCAGAAGCGCCACACGAAGTCCGCGAGATCTGCGGCGAAGAGGAACTCGCGCCGCGCCGCGCCGTCACCCCAGATCTCCACGCTCCCCCGCCCCTCGCGCAGAGCCGTATCGATCTTGAGGATCGCCGCCGCCATCATGTGCGATCGCCGGGCGTGGAAGTGATCGAACCGGCCGTAGAGATTGGGGGGGACGAGCGTTCGCCACGTCGCGCCAGCAACCTCGCGGCCGTATGACTGGACCATCTTCCACGTGGCGAGCTTCGCGAGGGCGTATCCCTCGTTGCTCGGCTCCAGCGCGCCCGACAACAGTCGATGCTCCGGTATCGGACTTTCGGCGCCCACTGGATAGATGCAGCTGCTGGCGAGGTTGATCAGTCGGGGGACTTGCGCCGCGCGAGCGGCGCCGATCACGGACAGGCCGATCGCCAGGTTCTCGCCCAGGAAACGTCCGCCCCCGTCGATGTTGGCCTGGATACCCCCCACGACGGCCGCGCAGTGGATGACGAGATCGGGAGCGAGATCGGCGACGAATCGACGGCAGGCCCCCGCGTCCAGAAGGTCGAGCTCGGCGCGCGACGGGGCCCAGATCTCGTGAGCCTCCGCACGCGGATCGGCGAGGATGTTGCGACCGACCATTCCTGTGCCGCCGGTGAGGAGGATGCGCATCCTCAGGCCCGGCGGCGGACGGGCTCGGCGGCTGCCGCCCGCAAGTCCTCGCGGACCATTTCAGCAACGAGTTCGCGGAAGCGGACCTTCGGCGTCCATCCCAGCCGCGCGCGCGCCTTGGCCGCGTCTCCGAGAAGGTAGCCGACCTCGTTGGGTCGGAAGTAGCGCCGATCGACCTCCACCCGCACGTGACCGGTGGCGGCGTCGAACCCCACCTCGTCCGCGCCCGCGCCGCGCCAGGCCAGCCGCACGCCGATCTCCGCGAAGGCCGCCTGCGCGAACTCGCGGACCGTGTGATCCTCGCCGGTCGCGAGGACGAAGTCGTCGGGTGTCGCCTGCTGCAGCATCAGCCACATACCCTCGACGAAGTCGCGGGCGTGACCCCAGTCGCGCCGCGCGTCGAGATTGCCCAGGTAGAGCCTGTCCTGCAGACCCAGGCGGATCGCCGCCGCCGCCCGGGTGATCTTGCGCGTCACGAAGGTCTCGCCGCGGATGGGGCTCTCGTGGTTGAACAAGATCCCGTTGGAGGCGTGCAGTCCGTAAGCCTCGCGGTAATTCACCACGGTCCAGTAGGCGAACAGCTTGGCGGCGGCGTAGGGACTGCGCGGGCGGAATGGCGTGGTCTCCGACTGGGGGACCTCGTCCGCGCCCCCGAAGAGCTCCGAGGTCGACGCCTGGTAGAAGCGGCAGCCATCGAGGCCGAGGAGGCGGATCGCCTCGAGCAGGCGAAGGGCGCCCAGGCCATCGGCGTTTGCGGTGTATTCGGGCGCTTCGAAACTCACCTGGACGTGGGACTGGGCGGCCAGGTTGTAGATCTCATCCGGGCGGACGGCCTGAACGATGCGGATGAGGTTGGCGGCGTCCGTGAGGTCGCCGTGGTGGAGGAAGAAGCGGGCGTCCGGCTGGTGCGGATCCTCATAGAGGTGGTCGATGCGCGCGGTGTTGAAGGACGACGAACGGCGCTTGAGCCCGTGGACGATGTAGCCCCGGTCCAGCAGGAATTCGGCGAGGTAGGCGCCGTCCTGGCCTGTCACGCCGGTGATCAGGGCGACCCTGCGGGCGCCCTCTTCGCCTTCTGCCTCGGCCAACCGCGCGTTCCCCCCGGTACAAGCTTAGCCATACACGTTTCTTAACCTGACGCGAACCCTGCACGGCCCCCAGCGGCGGCATTCCGCCACCGTCCCTGGTCCCCGCCACCCTCGCGATCTAATCTGCCCTTGAGTTTTGGAGACGGCGTGATGGCTGACGGTTGGATCGACAACGGACCGGTGTCCCTGCCGCCGCGCACCCTCGCCTATGGCGCGGGAGCGCTGGTCCTGGTGTTGGCGGTGGTGGGCGGCGGCCTTGGCTTCGACGCGGCCTGGCGCCGGCAGGCAGGTCCGGAGCTGAACGCGACGGGACCGGCGAACGAGCCAGGGGACCTGGTCGCCAAACCGATCGTGGAGATCGCCCCGCCGACTCCCGCGCCCGAGGAAAGCAAGGACGAGGACACCGCTGACAACCAAGCCAATGACGAGGCCAAGGCCGACGCGCTGACGGCGGAGGCCCAGGCGAACCAGGGCAAGGACGCCAAGAGCGACATCGACCAGATCATGGCCTCGCCGACGGAAAAACCGCCGGCCCCGGTCAAGGGACCTCCGGAAGCGCCGCCCGGGACCGCCCCGGTGAAAAGCGACGTCCCGTTCTGAGACGGCGACTGATTTCGCCCGTGATTCTCTCCCGGCTTGGTCGGGGCTGAGAGCGCCGCTCTGTGTTGAAAAACGATCTCTCAGCGCCCTCTCAAATGTGCCGAGAAGCGCCCGCTACGACCGGGCGAGCAGGTCGGCGAGGTAGTTCTTCCAGGCGACGGCCCAGGTGTGTGTGCCGTGGCCATGGGTATTGTCCGACACCGGCAGCAGCACGAACTGTCCGTGCGCAATCCGCTTCGCCAGTTCTGGGGCGAGCCCCAGTTCCGGCGGATTGATGAAGTCGTCCGCCGAGTTGATCCACATCACCTGCGCCTGGATCGAGCCCAGTCCGGCCGAGGGATCGTAATCGCGCGAGGAGTCGAGCTGGTAGATCAGGTCGTTCGCGTCGAGCTCCGAGCGCGAGTGGGCGATGGTCCCGTCCATGTAGGCCTCGACCTCGGCGTTGGTCGTCAGGGTCTGTCGCATCTGGTGAGGGGCGCTGCCGGCGATGACCAGGATGTCCTCGGCCTCATGCACGCCGGCGCGGGGCTGGGCCTGGTAGTCGCCCCCGCGCCACGCCGGGTCGGCCTCGATGGCCTTGATGACCATCTGCCGCCAGAGCCGGTTGCGGCCGGCTATGGACGCAGGCAGGCAGGCCAGCGGCATCACCGCCCGCTCCGCCTGCGGCCAGGTCTCCGCCCACATGAAGGCGTGCATACAGCCCATCGAGGTGCCCATGATCAGCCGGAGCTGAGAGATCCCCAGGCCCTCGGCGACGAGGCGATGCTCCGCCTCGACCATGTCGGCGTAGTCGTACTTGGGAAAACGCATCCGCATCCCATCGCTCGGTTTGGACGAGTCGCCATGGCCGATATCGTCGGGAAGGATGACGTAGTAGCGGCTGATATCGAGCAGCTGGCCCGGCCCGTAGAGCTCGTCGGCGAACTGCGGCCGCAGGAACTGCGCGCCCGATCCGCCCGTCCCGTGCAGGACCAGTACGGCGTTGACGATCTTGCCCGAGGCGTCCCGGCGTGGCTCGCCCAGGGTCCGGTAGTGGATCTTCAGGTCCGGCAGGCGCTCGCCCGAGCGAAAGGCGAAGTCGTGGATGACGAAGTCCGCCTGCTTGGGCGTGGGCGCGGCGACGGCGGCCGAGGCGGCGGCCGCAAGCGAAAGAGCGAGGGCGATCAGGGTCTTCATGGCCGAGCCATAGACCCGGCGCGAGCGCCTCGCCAGTCGACCGACTGCTTGCAGGATCGAGCGGCGCGGACGCGGCGTCGCAATGCGGCCAAGTCCGGTTTTCGACCCCCTCCAGGATCCGGCGAGCCGCTACGCCTCCAGTTCGATGTCCCAGTACAAATAGTCCAACCAGCTCTCGTGGAGGTGGTTGGGGGGGAATTTCCGGCCGTGGTCCTGGAGTTCGTACATCGTGGGCCGGCGCGGCGCGCGGCGCGGCTGGATGCCGGCTTCGCGGGGCGTGCGGCCACCCTTGGCGAGATTGCACGGGGCGCAGGCGGTGACGATGTTTTCCCAGGTCGTGCGCCCGCCGCGCGAGCGGGGGACGACGTGGTCGAAGGTCAGGTCCTCGGCCCTGCCGCAGTACTGGCAGGCGAAGGAGTCGCGCAGGAACAGGTTGAACCGTGTGAAGGCGGGGGGCCGGTCCTGGGCCACGTAGCTCTTCAGGGAGACGACGCTCGGCAGCGGCATCTCGAAGGTCGGGGAATGGATCAGGGTGTCGTAGGTCGAGACCACGTCGACGCGACCCAGGAAGACCGCCTTGATGGTCTCCTGCCAGGGCCAGAGCGAGAGGGGGTAGTAGGAAAGCGGACGATAGTCGGCGTTGAGGACCAGCGCCGGCATGCCCGACGGGGGCCGACTAAGGACCTGCATCGCCGCCTCCTCTCAAACTCGAGTGGCGCGGATGTTTGTGCGACCTTGGACTGAAGGCGGAACTCCTTCTCCCACGGACCTTGAGCGCGAATCAGCACCGCCTTGGCGGCGCCGGCGGACCTTATAAGGGATTGTACGACACGGAGATGACCGATTGGGAGATTTCGCCATCACGGTCGGCGCCATTTTGTGACGGAACGGACCTCATTTTGCGCCGCTTGACTTGGTAGTCCGCTCAGACGTTGTGGTGGGCAAAGGATCGGGAGGACACATCACCTCCCGATCCATATTGCCCCGGCATCGGGTCAGGCGCCGACGAACGCGACGGCGCCGGCGACGAAGCCGCCGAGCAGAACGAGATAGGCCGCTGCGTAGCGGTCGAGGAAGCCTTGGATGGTCTTAGCGGTAAGCATGTTCGTGAACCTCTTGGTAGAGCCCCCTGGGGAGGCCGTCCGATCTGGACAGCGTTTAGATAGTTCACCATCTGAACGGCGTCAAGATGATCTTTACGGCGTTAGGATAAAATTCTACGGTGCCTTCCATGGCTGACGACGCAACCACCGCCCTGAAGACCTCAAGGCGCCCCCCCGACGCCGAGACGGCCAAGCCCTACCATCAC